>NZ_JBQCWU010000004.1:0-182503 GCF_051957095.1 Neisseria sp. P0020.S003
TGCTTGCGGAGCATTCCATGGTTCAAAGCATGTCGCGAAAGGCGAACTGTTGGGACAATGCGCCGATGGAAAGCTTCTTTGCGGTGTTGAAGACGGAGTGTTTCTATAACGCAGGTGAATTGACGGTGGACGAATTGATGAAGCAGATAGATGACTATATGGATTACTACAACCGGGAGCATTGCAGTTTGAAATTGAAAAAGCTGAGTCCTGTCGCATACAGAACCCAGCTTGCACAGAGTGCCTGAATAGGCTTTTATGAGTGTCCAAGATTTGGGGGCCAGTTCAGTTTTCAGACGGCCTTTAGCTTGTATGCAGGTTTAAATGAAAACGGAACAATCTCTCTGCTGCCTGGTTTGGGTAAGGCAGAAAGTCATGGCAGATTGTTTGCTTTCATTGAAAGTATTACTTGGTTTCGGCGGCTTTAGCGCCAGCGGTCTCTGCAATCAAATCTAAGAATACCAACGGCTTTTTGCCGATATTTTTGAGTGCATGGGACTGACCGGGGCGGGCGATGGTAATGTCGCCGGCGCCGACTTCGGTTTGTTTGCCTTCGCTATCGGTAAACAGGCCTTTGCCGGATACGATGATGTAAACGTCTTCATTGCCGGTATGTTTGTGTTGGCCGATGGAAGCGCCAGGCGGAAGAGTGAGCCAGCCGATTTCTTTGAATGCGTCTTGGTCGGCGGTTTGATGGCGCGTGAAGGCAAAGCTGCCGAGCAGCGGGCCTTGGCCACCGGCTGCGTTTTCGCGGTTCCATTCTGCTAAGTCGGCTTTTTTGTACACTTGGATGCTGCGGTCGGTGGGGGTGGTTTGTTCGGCAGCTTGAGCGCTTATGGATGTGCCGAGCAGAAGGGCGACAGATAATGCGGCAAATAGTGGTTTCATGGTGGTTCTCCGTTTGTCAGGTTGAGTCAGATAATGCGGATTCCGTTTTCAGACGGCCTGCGGGGTTGAAACGATTAATCCCGCAGGCTTCCCCCCAAGATTTATTTCACATTGCGCAGATAGTTCAACAATAAAGGAACAGGACGGCCGGTCGCGCCTTTTTCACCGCCGGATTTCCATGCGGTACCTGCGATGTCGAGGTGTGCCCATGGATAGTCTTCGGTAAAGTAAGACAAGAATGTTGCGGCGGTAATCGTGCCTGCACCCGGCGTGCCGATGTTTGGAATGTCGGCAAAGTTGGATTTGAGTTGGTCTTTGTAGGTTTCAAAGAGCGGCAGTTGCCATGCTTTGTCGTCCACGTTGCGTGAAGCGGCCAGCAGGCTGTCGACCAAATCTTGGTTGTTGCCCATCACGCCGCTGACGTCATGACCCAGGGCGATGATGCACGCGCCGGTCAGGGTGGCGACATCGATAACGGCTTTAGGTTTGAATTGTTCGGCGTAAGTGAGTGCGTCACACAAAATCAGACGGCCTTCGGCATCGGTGTTCAACACTTCGATGGTCAAGCCTTTCATGCTTTTTACGACGTCGCCCGGTTTGTTGGCCGCACCGGAAGGCATGTTTTCACAAGTAGCGACGATGGCAATCAGGTTGATCGGCAGTTGCAGTTTGACGGCGGCGCAGAAGGTACTGATGACGGTTGCCGCGCCGCACATGTCGAACTTCATTTCGTCCATGTTCAGACCGGGTTTGAGGGAAATGCCGCCGGTGTCGAAGGTGATGCCTTTGCCGACCAATACTACAGGCGCGGCTTCTTTATCGGCTGCACCGAAATAGCTCAATTCGACCAAATATGGGTCTTCGACGCTGCCTTTGGCGACAGACCAGAACGAACCCATGTTTTCTTTGATGTAGTCTTTTTCGATGATTTTAGCGTGTGCGCCCAATTTTTCGGCTTCGGCTTTGGCAGTACGCGCGAGGAATTCAGGCGTGCATTCGTTGGGTGCGGCATTGCCCAAGTCGCGACAGAGGCTTTGTCCGTAAACCTGCGCCTCGGCAACGCGCAGGGCTTCTTTGACGGCGGCTTCGTGTGCGCTGTGGAACACGGCTTCCGCAAATTTGGCCGGTTTGGCTTCTTTTTTGTAGCGGTCGAAACGGTAGGCGGCATTGCCGAACGCAATCGCAAACGCTTCGGCAACAGCTGCTGCTTGTGCTTCATCGAAAGCATGAACGTCCACATTGACCGTTTCTTGATTTTGCGCCCATTTGGCGGCTTCGGCTGCGGCTTTGTTCAATGCGGCGCGGTCGGTTTTAGCGAGGCGGGCAACGGCAATGGCTTGCAAACCGTTGTCCGTCGGGATTTTGGTGTCGGCGAAATTTTGACCTTCTTCAAGGGAAGCGAAGAGGGCGAGGGCAGTCGGGTTGCTCAGTTGCGATGCTTCGGCGCAGACAAATAATTGCGCACCTGCCTGTTGAGCCTGCAAAGTTTCGGCTTTTGTGCTAAATTTCACGTTTATTCTCCTGATTGGAACGGTTGTCGGTTGTTCAGACGGCATGTTGACCAACCGTCCGAACAGATGAAAATCATTGTACTCCATTTGTGTCATGCCGTCTGAAGCCTTATTAATAAATATAGGTTTCCCATAAACCGTATACCACGCTCAATCTTATGATTTACCAAAGAAACTTTATTAAAGAACTTTCCTTTACCGCCGTCGGCATCTTTGTCGTCCTCTTGGCGGTATTGGTGTCCACGCAGGCCATCAACTTGCTTGGCCGCGCAGCCGACGGTCGTGTCGCCATCGATGCAGTGCTGGCCTTGGTCGGCTTCTGGGTAATCGGCATGACCCCGCTTTTGCTGGTGTTGACCGCATTTATCAGTACGTTGACCGTATTGACCCGCTACTGGCGCGACAGCGAAATGTCGGTCTGGCTCTCCTGCGGATTAGCATTGAAACAATGGATACGCCCGGTCATGCAGTTTGCCGTGCCGTTTGCCATTTTGATTGCCGTCATGCAGCTTTGGGTAATGCCGTGGGCAGAGTTGCGCAGCCGCGAATATGCCGAAATTTTGAAGCAGAAACAGGAGTTGTCTTTGGTAGAAGCCGGCGAGTTCAATAACTTGGGCAAGCGCAACGGCAGAGTTTATTTTGTCGAAACCTTCGATACCGAATCCGGCATCATGAAAAACCTGTTCCTGCGTGAGCAAGATAAAAACGGCAACGACAACATCGTTTTTGCCAAAGAGGGCAATTTTTCGCTGACCGACAACAAACGCACGCTTGAATTGCGCGACGGCTACCGTTACAGCGGTACGCCCGGCAAAGCCGATTACAACCGCGTTTCTTTCCAACACCTCAGTCTGATTATCAGCACCACGCCCAAACTCATCGACCCTGTTTCACACCGCCGCACCATTCCGACCGCCCAACTGATTGGCAGTAGCAATCCCCAACACCAGGCGGAATTGATGTGGCGTATTTCCTTGACCGTCAGCGTTTTACTGTTGTGCCTGCTTGCTGTGCCGCTTTCCTATTTCAATCCGCGCAGCGGCCATACCTACAATATCCTGATTGCCATCGGTTTGTTTTTGGTTTACCAAAACGGGCTGACCTTTCTGCGCAATGCTGTGGAAGACGGCAAAATCCATTTCTGGATCGGACTGCTGCCTATGCACATCATCATGTTTGTGATTGCCGTCGTCCTGCTGCGCGTGCGCAGTATGCCTAGCCAACCCTTCTGGCAGGCGGTTGCCAAAAGTCTGACATTGAAAGGCGGAAAATGAACCTGATTTCACGTTACATCATCCGTCAAATGGCGGTTATGGCGGTTTACGCCCTCCTTGCCTTCCTCGCTTTGTACAGCTTTTTTGAAATCATCAACGAAGTCGGCGATCTTGGAAAGGGCAGCTATAACGGCGCAAAATTGGGGCAGTATGTTTTAATGCAGATGCCTGCGCGCGCATATGAACTGATGCCGCTTGCTGTTTTGATCGGCGGCCTGATTTCCCTCAGCCAACTGGCTTCCGGCAGCGAGCTGACCGTTATCAAAGCCAGCGGCATGAGTACCAAAAAGCTGCTGTTGATTCTGTCGCAGTTCGGTTTGATTTTCGCCATTGCCACCGTTGCTCTTGGCGAATGGGTTGCCCCCACGCTGAGTCAAAAAGCCGAAAACATCAAAGCCGCCGCCATCAACGGCAAAATCAGTACCGGCAATACCGGCCTTTGGCTGAAAGAAAAAAACAGCATTATCAACGTGCGCGAAATGTTGCCCGACCATACGCTTTTGGGCATCAAAATTTGGCAGCGCAACGATAAAAACGAACTGACCCAAGCGGCAGAAGCCGAATCAGCCGTTTTAAATCCCGACGGCAGCTGGCAGCTGAAAAATATCCGCCGCAGCATATTGGGAGAAGATAAAGTCGAAGTCTCTACTGCCGCCGAAGAAAACTGGCCGATTTCCGTCAAACGCAACCTGATGGATGTATTGCTCGTCAAGCCTGACCAAATGTCTGTCGGCGAATTGACCACCTACATCGACCATCTGGAAAAAAACAACCAAAATACCCAAGTCTATGCCATTGCATGGTGGCGCAAGCTGGTGTATCCCGTTGCCGCATGGGTAATGGCGCTTGTTGCCTTTGCCTTTATCCCGCAAACCACGCGCCACGGCAATATGGGCTTGAAACTTTTCGGCGGTATCTGCCTTGGTTTGCTGTTCCACTTTGCCGGAAGGCTCTTCGGCTTTACCAGCCAGTTGTACGGCGTGCCGCCGTTTTTGGCGGGCGCCTTGCCGACGGTTTTGTTTGCATTGTTGGCGGTGTATCTGATACGTCGTCAGGAAAAAAGATAAGGCAAAATAAACTTCAGGCCGTCTGAAAGGCAATCTTCAGACGGCCTGAGTATTTTGTGTGCAAAAAACAAAATGCTAAAGTAAAATAATACCTTTCCAAACCAATGCGGCTATTGAAAATGTTCCAAACCATCTGCTTGAATATGATTGTCAAAAACGAAGCGGCAATCATCGAAGAAACACTGGCCAACATCACCGACCACATCAAACTTGACTACTATGTCATCAGCGACACCGGCTCGACCGATGATACCGTCGGCGTAATCCGTCGCTTTTTCGATGTAAAAGGCATCGCGGGCGAGATTCATCATGATGGTTGGCAAAATTTTGCATACAACCGCAATCAGGCGTTGAAACACGCAAAAGGCAAAACCGATTACGTGTTGATTTTTGATGCGGACGACCGCTTTGAAGGCAAATTGGAATTACCCGAACTGATCGCCGACCGCTACCGCCTCCGCATGAGAAACGCCATGGGCAGCGTGGTTTATTACCGTCCGCTGTTATTGCGCAATGACGGTACATTCTACTGGCGCGGCGTGTTGCACGAGTTTATCGAAACCGACAAACAAGATACCAGCGAAGCCACGCTTCATGGCGACTATACGGTTCTCAGCGGCCGTTTCGGCGCGCGCAGCAATATGGCGAACAAATACCTGCTTGACGCGGTTTCTTTGGAAAAAGCATTTTACAGTCCTGAAGATGAAGACCTGAAACCGCGTTACGCCTTTTATGCGGCGCGTTCTTATTGGGATTCTGATATGCCCGAGCGTGCGAGCGAATGGTTTAAAAAACGCATCGAGTTAGGCGGTTGGATCGAGGAAGTGACGGTTTCTTACCAACAGCTGGGCGAGTGCTACAAATTAATGGGCAAACGCGATGAAGCCTTGGCGACTTGGTTGGCAGGCTACGATTACAATCCGCGCCGTGCCGAGTGTCTCTACCTTGCGCAAACCATGCTGCGTCAGGAAGGGAAATACCGCATTTCCCATGCAATCGGCCTGATGGCGAAACGCATTCCGTTCCCAACAGACGATATTCTTTTTGTCCAAAGCAATGTTTATCAGTTGGACATCGACTATGAATTGTCGGTTACCGCCTATGCGGCCGGCGATTTGCGCCAAGGCTACGAGTCTTGCCGCCACTTGCTCTTGCTTAATGTACGCGAAGCATTGACCACGGTAACCATGCAAAATATGTGGCTCTACCGCGAACACGCGCAAACCGAAACGCGCGAAGTGTTGGAGCAGCTGGTGGCCGCAATGCAGCCTTATGCCGCGCAGGGCGGACGTTTGGCAGAAGTGACCGAATATTTCGCCGATATTTTGAAAAACAGTTAATCAGGACTTTGACTCAGCCATAAGGCCGTCTGAAAGGAAATTTTTTGAGCAAGCGCAATCTGTTTTCCGTCGATAAGTCTTTGGAGCAGCCCGAACGCGTCCTCTTGGTCGGCGTAATGCTGACGGCGGACTATTCCGGCGCAAACGAAACGCGCGAGCGCGGCTTTCAGACGGCCTTGACCGAAGCGGCAGAATTGGTAAGTGCGGCCGGCGGCGATTTGGTTTCTATCGAAACTTCACGCCGTGACAAACCGCATCCGGCTTTGTTTGTCGGTACGGGTAAGGCGGAAGAGTTGGCGGCAGTGGTCAAGCAGCATGATGTCGGGCTGGTCGTGTTCAACCACGAACTCACGCCGACACAAGAGCGTAATCTGGAAAAAGAGCTTCAATGCCGCGTACTCGACAGAGTGGGTTTGATTTTGGCGATTTTCGCCAAACGCGCCCAATCGCAGGAAGGTAAGTTGCAGGTGGAGTTGGCCCAGTTGAACCATTTGAGCGGACGGCTGGTACGCGGTTATGGACATTTGCAAAGCCAGAAGGGCGGTATCGGCTTGAAAGGGCCGGGCGAAACCCAGTTGGAAACCGACCGCCGTTTAATCGGACAAAAAATCACGGCATTGAAAAAACAGCTTGCCGATGTCCGCAAACAACGTGCCACACGCCGTAAATCGCGCATGAGCGGCCGTCTGAAAACCTTTGCCATTGTCGGCTATACCAATGCTGGAAAATCCAGCCTGTTCAACCGCCTGACCAAAGCGGACGTATTGGCGAAAGACCAGTTGTTCGCCACTTTGGATACCACAGCGCGACGGCTGTTCCTGTCGCACGAGGCGAGCGTGATTTTGACCGATACCGTCGGCTTCGTCCGTGATTTGCCGCATAAGCTGGTGTCGGCGTTTTCCGCTACCTTGGAAGAGACGGCGATGGCGGATGTGCTGCTGCACGTCGTTGATGCGTCCAATCCCGATTTTGAACGGCAGATGGACGATGTCAACGAAGTCTTGGAAGAAATCGGTGCGCATGAAATTCCGCAATTGGTGGTGTACAACAAAATCGATTTGCTGCCGTCGGGTGTGCGTGAAGCAGGCATTTTGCGCGACAACTCTGGGCATGCCGTCGGCGTGAATGTTTCCGTTGCCGAAAGTTTGGGCTTGGATGGTTTGCGCGAAGCGATGATTGAATTAGCCGTACAGAAAAGTGCTTGATAGTTGGAATGAAACAAGGCCGTCTGAATGTTCAGACGGCCTTACCGTAAAATTTTAAATCCGAGGATTATGCCGACAGAGGGCTTTTCTTTTTGAACACGCTTTCGTAAAGCATCCAAGCGGCGAGGCTCAGGTATACGGTGCTGGACAAAATGCCGATAACGGCAAAGATAGGCATAAGGCGATCAATCATGGTGAGGTTTCCCAATAAGTTAGTTTTATAAGTAAATGTGTGTTTTTTATTTCCGTCTTCGCGGAATGCCTAAAGTATGCTGCTTAAGTGGATTGAGGTCAATAAAAAATATATTGGATTTTTTAAAAAAGTTCCATTTTTACATTAAAATAATTGGAAGTTTTTAAAGATAAACGGTGTTTATATGTTACCGTTCATCATTTGACAAACGGTCAATACTTTGTTTTTTATGTTTTTTATAAAATTCGACAGTCTATTAATTCAAAAGTAAATGAAATGAGGCGGAAAAACGCTTTTTGCTAAAATGTAACACCCTGAGATGATTGTTTCAGGCCGTCTGAAAAATAAATCGAACACATTATGACATCTCCCACACATTCCCAAAAAAACTGCTTTCATTGCGGACTTGAAGTCCCGGAACATCTGCATCTGACGGTTCGTTTTGAAGACGAAGAACACGAAACCTGCTGCGCCGGTTGCCAAGCGGTGGCTCAGAGTATCATCGATGCAGGTTTGGGCAATTATTACAAACAGCGTACCGCAGACGCGGAAAAATCCGAATTGCCGCCACCGGAAGTGTTGTCGCAATTAAAGCTATATGATTTGCCCGAAGTGCAGGCTGATTTTGTCGAGGTTGGCGCAGGGGATGAGCGCGAGGCGGTGTTGATGCTGGGCGGCATTACCTGCGCCGCGTGTGTGTGGCTGATTGAACAGCAGTTGTTGCGCATGAAGGGCGTGGTGCGCGTGGATTTGAATTACAGTACCCACCGCTGCCGCGTGGTGTGGGACAGCGCCCACATCGAATTGTCGGACATTTTGCTGAAAATCCGCCAAACCGGTTATACCGCCGCGCCTTATGATGCGCAAAAAATCGAAGCGCAGGCGCAGAAGGAACGCAAACAGTTTATCGTCAGATTGGCCGTGGCCGGTCTGGGCATGATGCAAACGATGATGTTTGCCCTGCCGACTTATTTTTACGGCGGCGACATCGAGCCGCTTTATTTGGAAATCCTGCATTGGGGCGGCTTTTTGATGGTGTTGCCCGTTGTGTTTTACAGCGCGTTGCCGTTTTACCGCGGCGCCTGGCGCGACTGGAAAAACCGCCGTGTCGGCATGGATACGCCGATTGCCATTGCCATTGTGATGACCTTTATCGCCGGTATTTACAGCCTGGCTACCAATGCAGGGCAGGGCATGTATTTTGAATCCATTGCCATGTTGCTGTTTTTTCTGTTGGGCGGGCGTTTTATGGAACAGATTGCCCGACGCAAAGCCGGCGATGCGGCGGAGCGGTTGGTTAAATTGGTTCCGGCATTCTGCCACCGTTTGCCGTCTTATCCTGAAAGCGAAGCCATCGAGGAAGCCGCAGTCGTCCGCCTCAATATCGGCGATACGATTGTTGTGAAACCCGGCGAAGTCATTCCGGTGGACGGTACGGTTTTGTCCGGTGAGAGCGAAGTTAACGAAGCCATGTTGACCGGCGAAAGCCTGCCCATCGTGAAAAGGCCGTCTGAAAAAGTAACCGCCGGTACACTCAACACCAGCAGCCCTTTAATCATCCGCACCGATCATACCGGCGGCAACACGCGTTTGTCCCATATCGTTAAACTGCTCGACCGTGCGCTGGCACAAAAACCGCGTGCCGCCGAGTTGGCCGAAAAATACGCGTCCAGTTTTGTGTTTGGCGAACTCTTGCTTGCGGTTCCTGTTTTTATCGGCTGGGCGTGGTATGCAGATGCACACACCGCCTTGTGGATTACCGTTGCCCTGTTGGTCATTACCTGCCCGTGTGCCTTGTCGCTTGCCACTCCGACCGCGCTGGCTGCTTCGACCGGTGCGCTTGCCAAAGACGGCATTCTCATCAGCGGCAAACAAAGCCTGGAAACGCTTGCCCAAATTGACGATGTCGTGTTCGATAAAACCGGTACGCTGACCAAAGGGCAGCTTTCCGTCAGCCGTATGTTGTCCGTGGGCCGTCTGAACGAAGCCCAAGCCCTTGCTATCGCCCAAGCACTGGAACAGCAATCCGAACACCCCATCGCCCGTGCCATTTTGAACCATACGCTTTCAGACGGCCTGGTATCCGCGCTTGATGTGAAAGTGCAGCAACGGGTCAACCGTATCGGATACGGTGTCAGCGCGCAAATCGAACTTGATGGCGAAACCCAAGTTTGGGCTTTGGGCAAAGCGGCATTTATTTCGGAAATTGCCGGTAATCTGCCCAAAGCATTTGCACATATCGACTACACAGGCGGCATTATTTTCTTGGGCAATCAAAGCGGTTTTCAGACGGCCTTTTTGCTGGAAGACCAAATCAAAGACAGCGCCGCTGAAATGTTGCAAAACCTGAAACAGCACGGCATCCGTCTGCACCTTTTAAGCGGCGACCGTCAGGCTGCCGTAGCCCAAGTCGCGCAAGAGCTGGGTTTGGATGCCTATCGTGCCGAAGCCACGCCTGAAGACAAGCTGGCTTATGTGGAAAATCTGCAAAAACAAGGGCGTAAAGTCATGATGATTGGCGACGGTATCAACGATGCCCCCGTCCTTGCCCAAGCCGACGTATCGGCAGCCGTGGCCACGAGTGCCGATGTGGCGCGAGACGGTGCGGATGTGGTTTTGCTCAATGATGATTTGAACGTTTTGCCCGTGATGATGGAACAGGCACGCCGCACCCATCAAATCATCCGTCAAAACCTGACTTGGGCGAGCGCATACAATCTGGTTGCCGTTCCATTGGCCGTGTTTGGTTACGTTACCCCGTGGATCGCCGCGCTCGGCATGAGTTTCAGCTCGCTGCTGGTGTTGGGCAATGCCTTGAGATTGTTGAAAACCAAAAAGGCCGTCTGAAAACGGCAAATCCATTGCTCAAACGAAAGAATACGCCATGCCTAAAGCCACTTTTTATACACACGTCTCCCAGCCGGCCGCCTTTGCCTGCCGCCTGATTGCGCGCGCCATACGCGATGGCGGGCAGATTTTGGTGTGGTCGGATTCTGCTGCGGCAGTGCAGCAACTAGACGTTGATTTATGGCAGCAGATTCCCGAAAACTTTATTCCGCATGAAGTCTGGCTGCCTACCGACCCCATACCGTCTGAAACGCCGGTATTGCTTGCGTTTGGAAATGCATTGCCGAATATTCCGCAGAATTGCACGGTTTTGAACCTGTCTGCCGATTTTTGGAGCCAAGCCCCGGCCATTCCAAACCGTATCCTTGAAATTGTGGGCAACAGCTTGGAAGATTTGGCCGAAGCCCGAGACCGTTTCCGAGCTTATCGTCAGAGCGGATTTGAGATTGAGCATTTTTCGAGAGAAGGGAAGGATTGAGTGTTGAAACAGCAAAGTTTTAATATAAAAGGCCGTCTGAAAAAATAAATTTTCAGACGGCCTTTTTAATAGGCTGGAATTAGTTGCCTAAGTCGAATGCTTTGTGCAGAACGCGGGTAGCCAGTTCCATGTATTTTTCGTCAATCAGGACGGATACTTTGATTTCGGAAGTTGAAATCATTTGGATGTTGATGCCTTCTTCTGCGAGGGTGCGGAAGATTTTGGCGGCTACGCCGACGTGTGAACGCATACCCAAGCCGACTGCGGAGACTTTGCATACGGTGTCATCGCCGTCGATGTAGGCGGCGCCGATGCTGTCTTGGCGTTGTTGCAGCAGTTCGATGGTTTGTTTGTAGTCACCGCGTGGAACGGTGAAGGAGAAATCGGTTGTGCCTTCGCTGCCGACATTTTGGATGATCATGTCGACTTCGATGTTGGCATCGGCCACTGCGCCGAGGATTTGGTAGGCAACGCCGGGTTTGTCAGGTACGCCGCGTACGTTGATGCGTGCTTGGTTTTTGTCGAATGCGATACCGGTTACGGCTGCTCTTTCCATGTTGTCGTCCTCTTCAAAGGTAATTAAGGTGCCGTTGCCGCCGTCTTGCAGGCTGCTCAGTACGCGCAGGCGCACTTTGTATTTTCCGGCGAATTCTACGGAACGGATTTGCAAGACTTTCGAGCCGAGGCTTGCCAGTTCGATCATTTCTTCAAATGTAACCGTATCCATGCGGCGCGCTTCGGGTACGACGCGCGGGTCGGTGGTGTAAACGCCGTCCACGTCGGTGTAAATTTGGCATTCGTCCGCTTTGAGGGCTGCGGCGAGCGCAACGGCGGAGGTGTCGGAACCGCCGCGTCCGAGCGTGGAAATATCGCCTTCGCTGCTGATGCCTTGGAAACCGGCTACGATAACGACTTTACCGGCGGCCAAATCGGCACGCATTTTTTCGTCGTCGATGTTTTCGATGCGGGCTTTGGTGTGGGAAGTGTCGGTTTGGAGGGCGACCTGCCAGCCGGTGTAGCTCTTGGCGTCAACGCCGATGTCTTTCAGGGCCATGGCCAGCAGGCCGATGGTCACTTGTTCGCCGGTAGCGAGAACGACGTCGAGTTCGCGCGGATCGGGATGTTCTTGCATTTCGTGCGCCAGTGCGACCAGTCGGTTGGTTTCGCCGCTCATGGCAGATACGACGACTACGATGTCGTGTCCTTCGGCGCGGGCTTTGGCGACACGTTTGGCTACGTTTTTGATGCGTTCGGGCGAGCCTACTGATGTGCCGCCGTATTTATGTACGATTAACGCCATGTTTCGTGCTTTCTTGTGGGGTTTGTCGGGCAGCTTGGTTTGCTGGAAAAAGGGTTATTATTACTATTTTTTACATGGAATTCAAGGATGGAACGCGCTTTTTTGAGTAAATGCGCATAAAAGGATTTTGTTGAAAAAGGCCGTCTGAAAGCTTTCAGACGGCCTTGCTGATTATCGGTCTAAAAGGGCAGCCTGCTGGTGTTGAACCAATTCGGCAATGCCTTTGTGCGCCAAGGCAATCAGCTTGCCCAATTCTTCGATGCTAAACGGTGCGCCTTCAGCCGTACCTTGGATTTCGATGATTTTGCCGGATGCGGTCATGATGATGTTAACGTCGCTGTCGCAGCCTGAATCTTCGGGATAGTCCAAGTCCAAAAGCGGTACACCGCCCACCACGCCGGCGGAAACGGCAGCAACGGCTTCACGGATGGGGTTTTCGCTGATAAGGCCGTCTGAAAGGAGTTTGTCCACGGCGATTTGCAGGGCAACGTAGGCACCGGTAATGGAGGCGGTACGCGTGCCACCGTCGGCTTGGATAACGTCGCAGTCAATCAGGATTTGGCGTTCGCCGAGTTTTTCCATATCGACGACGGCGCGAAGTGAGCGGCCGATCAGGCGTTGGATTTCTTGTGTGCGGCCGGACTGTTTGCCTGCGGCGGCTTCACGACGCATACGGGAGGCGGTGGAGGCCGGCAACATACCGTATTCGGCCGTTACCCAGCCTTGTTCTTTACCGCGTAGGAAAGGGGGAACGTTTTCATCGATGGAGGCAGTGCAAATCACTTTGGTGTTGCCACACTCAATAAGGCAGGAGCCGTCGGCGTGTGGCAGGAAATTGGGGGTGATTTTGATGTTGCGCAGGCTGTTGGCGGCGCGGTCGGTGCGGGTGTAGTCGCTCATGATGGTCCTTTTGGGAGAATAAAAAACAGGTTACCTTGAATTATAGAGGAATTTGGCATCAAAGGCCGTCTGAAAATCGTCGGTCGGGTGTGTTATAGTGTCCATACTTTCACTCGTATTTGGAAACGGAGTAAAACCATGGCTACAAGACGAACTATTCAAATCCACAGCATGACCGGCTTTGCCAATGCCGCAGGCGAATGCGGCGGCAAGCGGATTAATTTGGAAATCCTCGCGGTCAACCATCGTTATTTGGATGTCCAATTCCGTATGCCGGAAGAGTTGCGCTATTTGGAAGGCGCGTTGCGCGAGCAGATTGCCGCGGCCGTGGCGCGCGGTAAATTGGAATGCCGTGTTCAGCTGCAAGATGCGGCTTCGGGCGGTCAGACTTTGGAAGTCAATCAGGATTTAGTCGCACAACTGGCGCATTTAAACAAAGAATGGCGCAAGGAACACAATTTCGGCAAGCTGAGCGTGGCCGACGTTTTGCGTTTCCCCGGCGTTTTGGCAGGTCAGAGCGAAGACTCCGAGGCCTTGGCGAAAGGTGTCAAAGATTTATTGACCGGCGCGTTGAAAGAGTTCACAGCCGCCCGCAAACGCGAAGGTAAAAAACTGGGCGAACATTTGCTGCAACGTCTGGCTGCTATGGAAGAGATTGTGGATGCTTTGAATGAATTGTTCCCAAGCCTGCTGCAGGCGCATATGGACAAAGTCAAAGCCCGTTTGACAGAAGCCGTCGGCAATATCGACAACGACCGCTTGCAACAAGAATTTGCTTTGTTTATTCAAAAATCCGATGTGGATGAAGAATTCAGCCGTTTGCGCACCCATATCGCCGAAGTACGCCGCATTGTTACCGAAGGCAAGGGCAGCGCAGGTAAACGTTTGGATTTCTTGATGCAAGAGTTGAACCGTGAGGCCAACACTTTGGGCAGCAAAGCCATCGCCGCCGAATGCACGCAAGCTTCTGTTGAACTGAAAGTCTTGATCGAGCAAATGCGCGAACAGGTTCAAAATATCGAATAAATCGATAACGAACAGATAAAACAAGGCCGTCTGAAAAGTTTCAGACGGCCTTTGTGTTGATATTGGGTGGAATCGGTGTGGTTTGTTTTTAAACATTATTGGATGGTAGGTTTCCTGTTACGCTACTGTAATTGCGCACAAGAGTTAACATGTGTTAAATTATGGTAATTATTGTCATGATAAAAACATACACAGGAGAAAAATAATGAACTTTCTGACCGCCATCAGTCGGCAAATGACCCGCTTCACCGCCCTGATCATCGTCCTTGCTTCTATCATCGCCTTTATCGAACCTGCCACTTTTTCGTGGGTAAAAGGCGATACGCAAGTCGTCGTACTCGGCATCATCATGCTGGGTATGGGTATGACTTTGGGCAAAGAAGATTATCAAATTTTGGCGCAACGTCCGCTCGATATTTTTATCGGTGCCATCGCCCAATATACCATCATGCCGCTGCTTGCCATTGGTATTGCCAGAGCTTTCGACCTGTCGCCCGGATTGACGCTGGGTTTGGTTTTGGTCGGTACTTGTCCGGGCGGTGTTTCGTCCAACATTATGAGTTTTTTGGCTAAAGGCGATGTTGCCTTTTCGGTCGGCATGACCACTGTTTCCACCGTCCTTGCTCCTGTGATGACGCCGTTGTGGATGACTTATTTGGTCGGACAAACCGTCGAAATGGACGGCTGGGGTATGTTCAAGTTTATGTTGCTTGTTACCCTGCTGCCTGTCGTTATCGGCTCTGCCGCCAATATCTTGCTGCATAAAAAACATTGGTTTGAAGACGTGCGCGCGATTATGCCTGCCGTTGCCGTTGTTGCATTTGCCTGTATTGTCGGCGGCGTTGCTGCCGTTCACGGCCATCGTTTCGCCGAATCCGCCTTCGTGATGGTACTCGCCATCGCTGCCCACAACATTGGCGGCTATATTCTTGGCTATTACAGCGGCGCGCTGACTGGCATGAATACCGCCAAAAAACGCACCCTTGCCATCGAAGTCGGTGTACAAAATGCCGGACTTGCCACCGGTTTGAGCGCTAAATTCTTTCCCGGTAATGCCGAGTCTGCCGTTGCCGCCGCCGTTGCCTGCGTTTGGCACTCTGTATCGGGAACGGTTTTGGGTAACTTGTTTGCCTGGTGGGACAAGCGCAAGCAATAAGCTGTAAACATTGCCAGATAACAAAAGGCCGTCTGAACGTATGGTTTTCAGACGGCCTTGTAGGTTGTCAGGACAGGCAAACACGCGCAAAATCGCTTTGCTTTTTAGAGATGGACATTATGCTTGCAGATTCGTTTTTTTATTATCTGGTATTGGTCGGCTTTGCTGCCGGGTTGATGGATGCGGCCGTTGGCGGCGGCGGGCTGTTGCAGATTCCCGGATTGTTCAACCTATTGCCAAACGCTACGCCTGTGGCTTCAGTGATGGGTATCAATAAATTTGCTTCCTGTTGCGGCACGCTAACCGCGACGGGGCAATATCTGCGCCGAATCCCAGTGCCGTGGAAAATGCTGTTGCCTG
Organism: Neisseria sp. P0020.S003; assembly: GCF_051957095.1. Taxonomy (NCBI): domain Bacteria; kingdom Pseudomonadati; phylum Pseudomonadota; class Betaproteobacteria; order Neisseriales; family Neisseriaceae; genus Neisseria; species Neisseria sp. P0020.S003. The sequence goes on from NZ_JBQCWU010000004.1 coordinate 15,546, forward strand.
CGGCGGCGTTGGCGTTTGCTGCTTCATATTTGGGCGCGAAAACGGTGGTGTATTTCCCCGTGCAATACATGAAACCGGCGATGTTGGTCATCATGATTGCTATGTGTCTGTACACTTTTTTGAAAAAAGACTTGGGGCAGACGGTGCGCACTGAAAAGCTGACGCGCCGCGAAACCTTATGGGGCTTATTTTTCGGCGCGTTAATCTGGTTTTACGACGGTGTGTTCGGGCCGGGAACAGGCAGCCTGCTGGCTTTTGTGTTCGTTCGCTTTTACGGCTATGATTTTTTAGCGGCCAACGCCTCGGCAAAGGTCATCAATTGGACGATTAAAAATGGAATGTTATTACGGTAAATGATTTGAGACGTTCTAACAACTGGAAAAAACGATTCATGAGTACATTCATTATTACAACCATGAGCGCATTCAGGGGAAACTAAAAGGACTGAGCTCTGTGAATTACAGAACTCAGTCCTTGAACTAAATCAGTCTAACTTTTGGGGTCAGATCATTTTACGGAGTTTTTTTTGTTGTGTGCTTTAAGCCATTTTTGCATTTGTTCAATTTCCGCTTGTTGTGCGTTAATAATATCCTCAGCAAGCTTACGCATCTCAGGATCCTTTCCGTATTTTAATTCAACTTCCGCCATTTTTACTGCGCCAATATGGTGTGGCAACATACCTGCTGCAAAAGCAACATCAGGATCTTTATATTGCGCAGCTGCCATCATGTCTTGATTCATTTGATTCATACCTTGCATTAATTCTTGTTGCATTGCAGAATCTGTCGACATTGGCATATTCATGTGTGCTTGATGCGGTTGTTCATTAGCTTGGGCATAATTTGAAATTGCAACAGCGCTAAGTGTGATAAAAGTCATAAGTTTTTTCATGTTTTTCGCCTATGTGATAACTAAAGGAGCACAAATCATAAACTTTGACCGAAGGTTAAAGTCAACATTTATTCCGAAAATGTTTGGTGAGGTGCTAAAAGCTAAAATAAGACAATATTTGAGCTGCGTTACGGATTTATGTTGCTGCTGTGCCTGACCATTGGGAAGTTTGCTTGGGATTTATTGGGTTGATATCGAATGAAAAAAAGGCCGTCTGAATGTTTCAGACGGCCTTTGCATTTTACAGTTTAACCGAATGCTCGCGCGTTTCGTGGAACACGATGTCCGGCCAGCGTTCCTGCGTGAGTCCCAGATTCACGCGGTTAGGCGCGAGGTAGGCGAGGTTGCCGCCTGCGTCGATGGAGAGGTTGCCCGCGTTGGCTCTTTCAAACTCCGCCAGCTTTTTCTTGTCTTCGCACGATACCCAGCGCGCCGACCAGATGGATGCGCTGTCGAACACGGCTTCTACGCCGTATTCGTTGGCGAGGCGCGAGGTAACGACTTCAAACTGCAACACGCCGACCGCGCCCAAAATCAAATCTGCGCCGCTCATCGGTTTGAAGACTTGAACCGCGCCTTCTTCGCCGAGCTGTTGCAAACCTTTTTGCAGTTGCTTGATTTTAAGCGGGTTTTTGATGCGGACGCTGCGGAACAGTTCGGGCGCGAAGAAGGGGATGCCGGTGAACGCCAGTTGTTCGCCTTCAGAAAAGCTGTCGCCGATTTGGATGTTGCCGTGGTTCGGGATGCCGATGATGTCGCCCGCGTAGGCTTCTTCCACTAGCTCGCGGTCGTGCGACATGAATGTAACCACGCTGGAAGCGGCGATTTCGCGGTTGATACGCAGGTGTTTCATCTTCATGCCGCGCTCGAATTTGCCGGAGCAGACGCGCAAAAAGGCGATGCGGTCGCGGTGTTTCGGATCCATATTGGCTTGGATTTTAAAGATAAATCCGGAGAACTTCGGCTCGTCCGGCTCGACCATGCGCACGGTCGCGTCGCGCGGTTTCGGCGCGGGCGCCCAGTCAATCAATGAATTGAGGATTTCCTGAATACCGAAGTTGTTAATCGCCGAACCGAAGAACACGGGCGTGAGTTCGCCGGCGAGAAATTCGTCGAGATTGAACTCGTTGGAAGCCGCCTGCACCAATTCGATTTCGTCGCGCAACTGCTGGATTTCCAGAGGAAAGCGTTGTTCCAATTCGGGATTATTGATGCCTTTGATGATGTCGAACTCGTGCGGCAGACGTTCGCCGCCTGCGTCGAAGAGATAGATTTCATCGTTCAGGATGTGGTACACGCCCTTGAAGTTTTTGCCCATGCCGATAGGCCAAGTAACGGGCGCGCAGCGGATTTTTAAAATATTTTCCACTTCGTCCAGCAATTCCAAAGAATCGCGCACTTCGCGGTCGTATTTGTTCATGAACGTGACAATCGGCGTGTTGCGCAGGCGGCAGACGTTCAAGAGTTTGATGGTTTGCGCTTCCACGCCTTTTGCCGCGTCGATGACCATCAACGCGCTGTCGACGGCGGTCAATACGCGGTAGGTATCTTCGGAGAAGTCTTGGTGTCCCGGCGTGTCCAAGAGGTTGACGGTATGGTCTTTGTAGTCGAACTGCATCACTGATGAAGCGACGGAAATGCCGCGCTGCTTCTCGATTTCCATCCAGTCGGAAGTGGCGAATTTACCGGTTTTCTTGCCTTTTACCGTACCCGCGCTCTGAATCGCGCCTGAAAACAGCAGCAGTTTTTCGGTCAGCGTGGTTTTACCCGCGTCAGGGTGGGAGATGATGGCAAACGTGCGGCGGCGGCGCACTTGGTCGAGGATTTCTTGGGACATGGGCTTTCTTTGCAAAAAGGTTCAGGCCGTTTTTTCAGACGGCCTGAAGGATATGGGTGTTGGAAAACAGGCTAAAATAAGGGCGTGTGCAACACGCCCTGCAATAGATTGAAAGATGCGGAATTGTACAAAAAAATGCTTGATAATTCAATGTTTGCGCCAAAACAAAGGCCGTCTGAAAAGTTTCAGACGGCCTTTGTTTATGAATCGATGATTAAATATCCATCGGTTTCCATTCCGCACCTTTTACCGGCGGCAGCCATGATTGTGTACCGCTGGAGGCAAATCCCCATAAAGTGTCGGGGAGGCCGTAATGGTCGGCGCGCGTCGGATCGAGTTGCGTTTCGATTTCATCTTCGCGGCCTTCACGGATTTGTGTGGCGATGTACGGATTAATCATCACGGTTTTGCCCAATGCGATAAATTCTGCCCAGCCGGTTTTATAGGCAGCCAAAATTTGGTCGGCGGTAAACAGGTTGCCCACGCCGATAAGCGGCAGTTTGCCGTTGATGCGGTCGTGGATGAACTGCATACGGGTTTGCGCCGTATCGCCGCCGCGGCGGATTTTTTTGTCGAATTCCCACAGGGAAACGTGCAGGTATTGCAGCGGCTTCTGTACCAGCGCGTCAATCAGTGCGCCGGTTTCAGTCATGGTCAAGCCGTCATCGCCTGGCTCTTCGGGAGAGAAGCGGTAGCCGATAATGAAGTCGTCGCGCTGGTGTTTTTCACGGACGGCAACCACGGCATCGACGACGGCGAGCGGGAAGCGCATTCTGTTTTCCAAGCTGCCGCCCCATTGGTCGTTGCGGCGGTTGCTTTGGGCGGAGTAAAACTGTTGGATCAGATAGGCATTGGCACCGTGGATTTCCACGCCGTCAAAACCGGCACGAAGCGCCAAATCGGCGGCTTGCGCATAAGAGGCGATGAGTGCTTCGACTTCTTTTTCGGTCGCTTCGCGTGCGTGTTCGGCTTCGCTGGCGGAAGCGCTGATTTTGTCGAGACCGTCCAAAAGGTCATTCATGGCTTTGGAACCGCCGTGATGAATTTGTAAAATCGCTTTTGCGCCTTGTTGTTGCAGGATTTGTGCGGTTTCTTTCAGGCTGTCGAGGCAGTGTTCGCCTGTGGCTTCAGGTTGGCCGTGAAAGGCTTTGCCGTCTTTTTGAACCAAAGTGGCGGCAGTGATAAACAAGCCCATATCGCCTGCACGGTTGCTGAGGAAGGTACGCTCTTGGTCGCTGATCAAACCGTCGGCTTGTGAGCCGAAATGGGTCATGGGGGCGACGACAAGGCGGTTTTTGATGGTTACGCCGTTATTGAGGGTGTATGTTTGAAAGAGTGTGGCCTATTTTGGATTCATGGAGTTTTACTCTTGATAAGTGAATGGTCGGCATAGAATTGGGCCATTCGGGAATTTATCAAGTACGCAGGCCGTCTGAAAAGTTTCAGACGGCCTGTTTATTCTTTAAGCCCTAGGATTAAAGATTAGGATTAACAATGATTTTTACTGCGGATTCGTTGTTGTGGATCAAGCGCTCGAAGCCTTCGGAAATCAATTCGTCCAGTTTGATGCGTTGGGTGATGAAAGGCTCAAGGTTGATTTTGCCTTCTTCCACCAGTTTGATGGTTTCGGCGTGGTCGTTGCAGTAGGCGATGGTGCCGCGCACGTCCAGCTCTTTCATCACGACGCTGTGGACGTTGATGGTGGCGGGGTGGCTCCAGATGGAGACGATAACCAAATTGGCCGTGGGCTTGCACGCTTCAACCAAAGTATCCAGAACTTTGTTCACGCTGGTACATTCGAATGCGACGTCTACGCCTTCGCCGTTGGTCAATTTTTTCACTTCTTCGACGACGTCGACTTCGGACGGGTCGAGGATGTAGTCGGCAACGCCGGATTCGCGGGCTTTGTCTTTGCGCGCTTTGCTCAATTCGGTGATGATGACTTTGATGCCTTTGGCTTTCAACACGGCGGCAAGCAGCAAACCGATCGGGCCTGCGCCACCGACCAATGCGACGTCGCCTGCTTTCGCGCCGCTGCGGACATAAGCGTGGTGGCCGACGGACAGAGGCTCAATCAAAGCGGCTTGGTCCAATGGGATTTTGTCGGAAATAGGGTGTACCCAACGGCGTTTGACGGCGATTTTTTCAGACAAGCCACCACCGCAGCCGCCCAAGCCGATGAAGTTCATGTCTTTGGAGAGGTGGTAGTTGCTGCCTTCGCCGGTCGGTACGTCGTCGCGGATGATGTAGGGTTCGACAACAACGTGTTGGCCGACTTTGATGTCGTCCACGCCTTCGCCTACGGCATAAACCACGCCGGAGAACTCGTGACCCATGGTGACTGGTGCAGACTCGCCTGAGATTGGGTGTGGGTGGCCGCAAGGTGGAATGAAAATCGGGCCTTCCATGAATTCGTGCAGGTCGGTACCGCAGATACCGCACCAAGCAACATTAATGCCGACAGTACCCGGAGCGACGGTTGGCTCTGGAATGTCTTCGATGCGGATGTCGCCTTTGTTGTAAAAACGTGCTGCTTTCATTGTAACGCTCCTTTTTTTAAATGGAGGCCGTCTGAAAAAGACGGTCAATTGGGGAAAGGGTAGCAGTGAGGTGTGTGAACTATTTTTATTTGTCCGTTTTATTTTTGTTATTTTACTACTGATAATATGGAAATGGTTTGTCTTTGCTCAAATTAACGTGTGTAAATGAAAAAAAGGCCGGCCGTCTGAAACGGATGATGTGTTTTCAGACGGCCTGGGTCGATAGTTTAAATGCGTTATTGCGTAGGATTGTTACTTTTGCCGCGCTTCAAATGCTTTTGGTAGGCGATGACGTAATCGGCCTTGCTCAAGCCCGCCAATACGCGGATGTGGGCGGCGGCGGATTTGGACAGGGATTCCAAGGTATATCCGCCCTCCAGTACGGAAACGACACGTCCCTGACAGCTTGCCGTTGCTTGGACGATTTTGTGCGTCAGCCAGGCAAAATCGGCTTCATGCAGGTTCAGACGGCCTGTTTCGTCTTGTTTGTGTCCGTCAAAACCGGCTGAAAGCAACACCAACTCGGGACGGAAAGCCGTGAGCTTGGGCAGCCATTGTTCGCGGATGGTCGTGCGGAAGATACGGCTGCCTGTGCCCGGTTTGAGGGGCGTATGCAGCATATTTTTGCTGCCGGCGTATTGTTCCGCCTCCGGGAAGGGGAAGATGTCGGTTTCAAACAGGTTGAAAAACATCACGCGCGGATCGTCTCGGAGAATCTCCGCCGTACCGTCGCCGAAATGGGCGTCGAAATCGATGACGGCGATGCGTCGCAAGCGATATTGGGCAATGGCGTGCATCACACCGGCGGCGGTGTTGTTGATGAGGCAGAATCCGCTGGCGCTGTTGCTGTGGGCATGGTGGCCGGGTGGGCGGATGGCGCAAAAAGCATGCCAAGCCTTTTTGTTCATCACCATATCGACTGCTTTGACAACGGCTCCAGCTGCAAAGCGGGCGGCTTGGAGGGAGTCGTGGCTGATGACCGTATCGTCATCGATGCGGTGGATTTTGCCGGGGAGCGGCTGTGCGGCCTCTAATTCGTGCAGATAGTTGCGCGAGTGGACCAATGCCAGTTGTGCATCTTTTATTTCGGGTGCTTCAGCGGTTTGCAGATGACGCCAAATGCCTTCCTTTTTTAAGGCGGCTTGAATGGCGCTGATGCGTTCTGGCTTGTCGGGGTGGTTGGTGCCCGGCTGGTGCTGCAGAAATATAGGATGGGAAATCCATACGGTGCGGGCATTTTTGCCAAACAAACGGCGTAGGCGGGTGCTGATGCGCCAAAGGATTTTTTTGAACATGGAACAGTATGTGTCGGACAAGTCGTAAAGACTGCTAAATATGGTTAATAAATACGGAAATGCTTGGAAATTTTTCAGACGGCCTTTAGAATAGCTCAATTTTACAGTCCGACCAACTGCGTTTTGGGCTGTATGCAGTTTTTTACTTTATCTTAAAACTCAAAAGAACGGATATATTATGAATCAAGCTGTGGCTCAATTTGCCCCCTTACTGCTGATTATGGTGGTGTTTTACTTCCTGATTATGCGTCCTCAACAAAAGAAATTCAAAGCACACCAAGCTATGCTGGCTGCTTTGAAAGTAGGCGATAAAGTCGTTTTGGCTGCAGGTTTCAAAGGCCGCGTGACCAAAGTCGGCGAGCAATTCTACACTGTCGACATCGGCCAAGGTGCGAGAATCGAAGTAGAAGTGGAACGCAACGCGATTGCCGCGAAAGCCGAATAATCCGTTTTTTTTTTTGCGAAAAGCCGCCTCATTTTCCGAGTGCGGCTGTTTGCCTTTATAAATAAAGCAAAGGTTTACCATGAACCGTTATCCTTTATGGAAATACCTGCTGATTGCGTTCACAATTGTGGTTGCGGCTGTTTACTCGCTGCCCAACCTTTTTGGTGAAACGCCTGCCGTACAGGTATCGACCAACCGACAAGCCATCGTTATCAATGAGCAAACCCAGTCTAAAGTGTCTTCTGCGTTGCAAAGCGCAGGTATTCAGACGGACGGTATGTTCATTGTCGATAACTCGCTGAAAGTGCGTTTTAAAGATACTGAAACGCAACTGAAAGCGCGTGATGTCATCGAAAACACTTTGGGCGAAGGCTATATTACCGCGCTCAACCTTTTGGCGGACAGTCCTGAGTGGATGGCGAAAATTAAAGCTAATCCGATGTTCTTGGGTCTGGACTTGCGCGGCGGCGTGCATTTCACCATGCAGGTGGATATGAAAGCCGCGATGCAGAAAACGTTTGAACGTTACGCCGGCGACATCCGCCGCGAATTGCGTCGCGAAAAAATCCGTACCGGTACGGTGCATCAGGCTGAAAACGGTCTGACCGTACCTCTGCAAGATGCCGCCGATGTACAAAAGGCCTTGCCTCAGTTGCAAAAAATGTTCCCTGAAGCCACTTTGCTTGCAGACGGCAACAATATCGTGCTGACTCTGTCTGAAGAGGCGATCAATAAAGTACGCACTGATGCGGTAAAACAAAACATCAACACTTTGCACAACCGTGTGAACGAATTGGGTGTGGCAGAACCAGTTATCCAGCAATCCGGTCTTGATCGCATCGTTGTACAGCTACCGGGTGTACAAGATACTGCCAAAGCAAAAGACATTATTGGTCGTACCGCGACTTTGGAAGTGCGCATGGTGGAAGACGATCCGATTAAACTGCAAGAAGCCTTGAACGGTAATGTACCGACTGGTTACGAGTTGCTGTCAAGCGGTGGCGATCATCCGGAAACTATTTTGGTCAACAAACAAGTTGAACTGACCGGCGACAACATCAACGACGCGCAACCTAGCTTTGACCAAATGGGCGCTCCTGCTGTGAGCCTGAGCTTGGACAGCGCGGGTGGCAGTATTTTTGGCGAATTGACTTCGGCCAATGTGGGTAAACGTATGGCTATGGTGTTGATCGACCAAGGTAAATCCGAAGTTGTGACTGCGCCTGTCATCCGCTCCGCCATTACCGGTGGCCGTGTGGAGATTTCCGGTAGCATGACAACTGCCGAAGCCAACGATACTTCATTGTTGCTGCGTGCCGGCTCGCTGGCTGCGCCTATGCAGATTGTCGAAGAACGTACCATCGGCCCGTCTTTGGGTAAAGAAAACATTGAAAAAGGCTTCAATTCCACCTTGTGGGGCTTTGCCGCCGTTGCTGCATTTATGGTGGTTTACTACCGCCTGATGGGTTTCTTCTCTACCATCGCTTTGAGTACCAATATCTTATTTTTGGTGGGCATTTTGTCTGCCATGCAGGCAACGTTGACCTTGCCGGGTATTGCCGCGTTGGCATTGACATTGGGTATGGCGATTGACTCCAACGTATTGATTAACGAGCGTATCCGTGAAGAATTACGCGGAGGCATACCACCTCAGCAGGCAATCAATCTGGGTTTCCAACATGCTTGGGCAACCATTGTCGACTCTAACTTGACCTCTCTGATTGCCGGTATTGCTTTGTTGGTATTCGGTTCCGGTCCTGTACGCGGTTTTGCCGTTGTACACTGTATCGGTATTCTGACCTCGATGTATTCGTCTGTGGTCGTGTTCCGTGCTTTGGTCAACCTGTGGTACGGCCGCCGTCGCAAATTGCGGAATATTTCCATTGGTGCGGTATGGAAGCCGAAAGCTGAAATGGCAGAAGGCAAGGAGTAAAACATGGAATTATTTAAAATCAAACGCGATATTCCGTTTATGAGCTACGGCAAACTGACGACCTTTATTTCGTTGGTTACGTTTATCGCTGCCGTGTTCTTTTTGGTAACCAAAGGCCTGAATTTCTCCGTCGAATTTACCGGCGGTACGGTGATGGAAGTCCAATATCAGCAGGGCGTGGATGTGAATAAAACGCGCGAACGCCTCGATACGTTGAAAATGGGTGATGTACAGGTTCAGGCATTAGGTACGAACAAACACATCATGATTCGCCTGCCGAACAAAGAAGGCGTAACGTCTGCCCAGCTGTCCAACCAAGTGATGGATTTGCTGAAAAAAGACAATCCTGACGTTACCTTGCGCCAAGTCGAATTCATCGGCCCTCAGGTTGGTGAAGAATTGGTTACCAATGGTTTGATGGCATTGAGCTTCGTGGTGGCAGGTATTATTATTTACTTGTCCATGCGTTTTGAGTGGCGTTTTGCAGTGTCCGCAATTATTGCGAATATGCATGATATCGTGATTATTCTTGGCTGTTTCGCCTTCTTCCAATGGGAATTCTCTCTGACTGTCTTGGCAGGTATTTTGGCAGTTTTGGGTTATTCCGTGAACGAATCAGTGGTTGTGTTTGACCGTATTCGTGAGAACTTCCGTAAGCCGCATATGCGTGGCCACACTGTGCCGGAAGTCATCGACAACGCGATTACTGCAACCATGAGCCGTACCATCATTACCCACGGTTCGACCGAGGCAATGGTTGTTTCTATGCTGGTGTTCGGCGGTGCAGCCTTGCACGGTTTCTCTATGGCGCTGACCATCGGTATCGTGTTCGGTATTTACTCTTCCGTATTGGTTGCCAGCCCGCTCTTGCTGATGTTTGGCTTGAGTCGTGAGAACATTGCCAAAGAAGTGAAGAAAAAAGAAGAAGTTGTAGTCTAAACACTGCAATAATTCGATAAAGGCCGTCTGAAAATTGTTTGAATCAGTTTTCAGACGGCCTTTTGTATTTAAATTTCAGAATATTTTGTTTTAATGAAATAGGAGGAGATAAATGTGAAAGAAAAAGAAAAAATAGGAACAATATAATTTTGTGATGAATCAAGTTTATTGTCTGATATGCCCTTAATTGCTTGTCAGTCCCAATATTTTAAAACATAATACTTTTGCCCCCGATGCTGGAGTTTTACTACAAGTACATGATTTGCAAAAAATCTGTTGGGCGTGCAGACCCTGCCAATCAACCTCAAAAAAGGAAGGCCAAGAATGAAAGTAACCAGTTTCGGCGAAGTGCTGTGGGACGATTTTCCAAACGGAAAGGTATTCGGTGGTGCACCCCTGAATGTTACCGTTCGTTTGCAGTCTTTGGGTATCGATACTGCCATCATCAGCCGTCGTGGCGATGATGCCGATGGCGAAGAATTGCTACGCCAGATTCAAAGCAAAAACGTCAACACTGATTATTTGCAGGTTTGTCATGAATGTGCGACCAGCTTGGTGAAAGTACATTTGGATAAGTGTGGCAGTGCGTCTTATGAGATTGTCTATCCTTGCGCGTGGGACAGGATTGCGGTTGATGATGCGGCAATCAAACGTGTGGCAGAATCCGATGCGTTCGTTTTTGGCAGCTTGGCAACCCGTGATGAAGTTTCGCGTAAAAGCTTGGCAGTTTTGCTGAAAGAAGCCAAATTCAAAATTTTTGACGTTAATCTGCGCAAGCCCCATTACGATATTGCCCGCTTGTTGGAGACCATTAAACAGTCCGATATGGTCAAACTCAATGATGATGAGTTGTATGAATTGGCTGCGGCTTACGGCTCTCCTTATCACAGTATCGAACAAAATATCAGCTACCTTGTTAAGCTGACAGGGGTCAAAATCTTGTGTGTGACTTTGGGTAGTCATGGCGCGGTTTTGTATAAGGACGGCGAGTTATACCGCCATTGCGGTTTCCGCGTCAAAGTGGTGGATACTGTCGGCTCCGGCGACAGCTTCCTTGGCGGTTTGACTTACAAACTGCTGAACAATGCGCCTCCTCAAGAAGCCATTGCTTTTGCTTGTGCGTTGGGTGCATTGGTGGCTTCACGTCATGGCGCGACGGCGGATATTTCTTTGGAAGAAATTGAAGCGTTTATGTATCCGGCTTGATGCTTCGATAATAGATATAAAAAGGCCGTCTGAACAACCATTAAATCAGGTTTTCAGACGGCCTTAGTGTTTTCAGGCTTTACCAATAAGTTGTAAAACATTCCAAGTTGGTATTTTTCGGGCCGCCGCCTTCTTCGGTCGCCGAACCAATCATCATCAGACCGATGATTTTGTCTTTGTCGGCACACTCAAATGCTTCGCGCAACAATGGGCTGTTGACCCACATGCCCGTAATCCAAACATTGTCGAAGCCTTGAGCAGAAGCAGCCAGTTGCAACGCGTAGGCGGCGCAGCCGGCAGTCAGCATTTGTTCCCATTCAGGTTTGGGTTTTGCCACTTCACGGTTCGGCGTAAATGTAACGCCGATAATCATGGGCGCCATGTTGCCTACGCGTTCGGCCTTTTTCATGGCATCATCGCCGAAGTTGAGTTCGGTAACGGTCTTGCTCAACAGCTCGCGGAAACGTTGTAAGCCGGCCTCGCTTTGAATAACGGTAAAGCGGAAAGGGCGCATATTGCCGTGATCAGGAACTTGTGTTGCCGCTTGCAGCATTTGTTCCAGTTGCTCGGTATTGGGTGCAGGAGCAGTCAGTTTTTTGGAAGAGCGACGCGTGGTGAGGAGATTTAAGGCATCCATTTTTATTCTTTCTTGTGAATTCGAATGAGAATAATTATATAGCAGAACGATAAATAAATCAGCAAAGGACTAAGGCCGTCTGAATTAAGCTTTCAGACGGCCTTTGAGTTTTACAGGATACCGTTGTTTTGTGTATTTTCTGTAATCAGTGCTTTGCTGATTTCATCGGCGGTGTAGCTCTTACCGTTTCCGAATACAAAGCTGTCGACATTATTGTTGACAATGTCATGGATGGTCAGGGTGTCGCCTGTATCTTTGATGGTTAAGACCCAATCATCGCCGGTTTTCAACTGTAAACCGTATCATCTCTGCCATTTGGGTTTTCAATGATTTTATCGTCGCTGCGGGTTACATAATAAACGTCATCTCCCGACGTGCCTGTTGTTGCTTGTGCAAGGGAGGATGGCTGTAATTGCTCTAAATGTCGTAATTCAAATTGCGCATTGCTTTTTTGATTGTCATGATATTTTCTTTAGATATTGATGAGAGTAACAAGGAAGTAAACGTATCCGGCATATGGCCGGTATTGCTTAATTTGTATTGTGTTTAGGCTGTATATACTAGTGCCGAAATTTGATAAAAACAACAGAAACATTAAGATATGACAATATATAGAGAGCCTTATTAGGCTTAGTTTGTCGTCTATTCTTTTGCCAAATGGCTTTGCCTTGTGCGGCTGTTTTGTTTCTTATATACCACACATCAATTTTCATAGTTTCAAACTATGAATGGTTGTAAAAAGGCCGTCTGAAAAAAGAAGCAGGTTTCGCATTGCAAAACCTGCTTCTTTTTTCAGACGGCCTGTCTGATTACAGAGTACGGGCAACTTCGACGATGTCGAAACATTCGAGTTGGTCGCCTTCCATAATCTCGTTGTAGCCTTTGAGCATCAGACCACATTCGAAGCCCATGCGGACTTCTTTGACGTCATCTTTGTAGCGTTTCAAAGAAGACAGCTCGCCGGTATGGATAACCACGTTGTTGCGGATGAGGCGGACATGGGAATCGCGTTTGACCACACCGTCGGTAACCATACAGCCTGCAATATTGCCGACTTTGGAAACGGAGATAACCTGACGGATTTCGACCGTACCGGTTACTTGCTCTTTCTCTTCAGGAGAGAGCATACCGCTCATGGCGGCTTTCACGTCGTCGATGGCATCGTAAATGATGTTGTAGTAACGGATTTCCACGTTTTCATTCTCAGCCAGTTTGCGTGCGGAAGCATCTGCACGGACGTTAAAGCCGATGATGAATGCGCCGGAAGCGATGGCCAAGTTGACATCAGATTCGGTAATACCGCCAACACCGCTGTGCAACACGTTCACTTTCACTTCGTCGGTGGACAGTTTTTTTAGGCTGCCAGCCAAAGCTTCGTAAGAACCTTGTACGTCTGCTTTGATGATGACGGACAAGGATTGGGCTTGGTTTTCGCCCATGTTGTTGAACATGTTTTCCAGTTTCGCGGCCTGTTGTTTGGCCAAGCGCACGTCGCGGTATTTGCCTTGACGGAAGAGGGCGATTTCGCGCGCTTTTTTCTCGTCGGCCAATACCATTGCATCTTCGCCTGCGTTCGGTACGTCGGACAAGCCGAGGATCTCGACAGGGATAGACGGGCCGGCTTCATTGATGGCTTTGCCGTTTTCGTCAACCATTGCACGGATTTTACCGAATGCAGTACCGGCCAGCAGCATATCGCCTTTTTTCAGTGTACCGCTTTGTACCAAGAGGGTGGCAACCGCGCCGCGGCCTTTGTCCAAACGTGCCTCAACGATAATGCCTTTGGCAGGTGCATCGACTGGGGCAGTCAGTTCCAAAACTTCGGCTTCGAGCAAGACAGCTTCGAGCAATGCATCGATGTTCAGGCCTTTTTTAGCGGAAACGTCGATGAACTGTACATCACCGCCCCATTCGTCAGGCACGACTTCGTGCGCAGTCAGCTCTTGGCGGATACGCTCGGGATTGGCCGCCTCTTTATCGATTTTGTTTACCGCTACCACCATAGGCACGCCCGCGGCTTTAGCGTGGGCAATCGCCTCGATGGTTTGAGGCATTACGCCGTCGTCGGCTGCTACCACAAGAATCACGATATCGGTTGCTTTCGCACCGCGCGCACGCATGGCGGTAAATGCTTCGTGACCCGGAGTATCCAAGAAGGTAATCACGCCGCGTGGGGTTTCAACGTGGTATGCACCGATGTGTTGGGTAATGCCGCCCGCTTCGCCTTGTACCACTTTGGCACGGCGGATGTAGTCCAGCAGGGAGGTTTTACCGTGGTCAACGTGACCCATCACGGTAACAACCGGAGGACGCGGCAATGCTTCGGCTTCTACTGCTTCAACGCCTTCATCCAAGAATGCTTCAGGGTCGTCGGCGGCGGCAGGTTTACCGATGTGGCCGAGTTCTTCCACCACAATCAGGGCAGTGTCTTGGTCGATAGATTGGTTGATGGTTACCATCATGCCCATTTTCATCAGGGCTTTAACCACTTCGACGCCTTTAACGGCCATTTTGTGTGCCAAGTCGGCAACGGTAATGGTTTCAGGCACCAAAACTTCGTGTACGACAGGTTCGGTCGGCGCTTGGAAGGCGTGTTGGTTTGGCTCAAGTTTGAGTTTTTTGCCTTTTTTGCCGCCGCGTACGCGTTCGTCGTCGCCATTGCGTGCATTGTTGCGGTCACGGCCGCCTTTGCCGCCTTTGCCTTTGGCGTTGCGGCCTTGGTTTTCTTCGTCACGGTCACGACGGTCTTCTTTTTTACCGCGCGCGTTGTGTTCGGATTTGCCTTCGCCGGATGCTGCTTTGGCTTTCTCGGCAGGTTTATTGCGTTCGCCTGATTTGGCTTCTTTAGTAGGTTTTGAGTCTTTCTCGGCCTGTTGTTTTATGGCTTCACGGCGTGCTTGACGCTCTTGTTTTTCTTTTAACAAGGCTTCTTGATGCGCACGCAGGGCGGCAGCACGACGGGCTTCTTCATCGCGTTGAGCCTGTTCTTCCACGCTGACGACAGGTTGCGGTACGGCAGGAGCGGCAGGTTTGGCGGTCTTTTTCGCTTCTTTGCCTTTGCCGCCTTTGTCTTGTTTGGCTTTGGCAGGTTTTTTGGCTTCGGCTGGTTTTTCAGCTTCAACGGATTTTTCAGACGGCTTGTTGTCTGCTTTAGCTTCAACTTTTGCTTCGGCCTTGGCTTCTACGGTTTCAACCGGTTTGGCTTCTTCTTTTTTCGCTGCGACAGGCTTATCTTCCGCTTTTGGTGCGGCTTTGGCTGCTTTCAGTCTGGCTGCTTCAGCCTCTGCTTTGGCGCGGGCTTCGGCTTTTGCGGCAGCTTCTGCTTCAGCTTTGGCTTTTTCTTCGGCGGCTTGAGTGGCTACTTTTTCTGCTTCGGCTTTTTGGTTTTTCGCTGCTACTTTGGCTTTGGCTTCCGCTGCCAATTCTTCGGAAGAAGGAATGGTAACGGCACGGCTGCGGCGGCGTGTTTCCACTTTTACGCCGTCAACAGTGCTGACTTCGGTTTTTTTGCGGCGGATGCTGATGGTGCCGCTGTTGCTGCCGTTTTTCTTTTGCAGGTAAGCAGTCAACAGTTGTTTGTCGTCAGTGGTTATGCTGTCATTACCGCTGTTTTTGTTGACCCCGGCTTCTTTCAATTGTTTAAGCAAATCATCGACGGGGCGGTTTAGTTCGGCGGCAAATTGCGCTACGGTTGTATTACTCATTCAGTACCCCCTTAGTTATTTTCTTCAGTAAACCAGTGTTCGCGTGCAGCCAAAATCACTTTTTTGGCTTCTTCTTCGTCAACACCGGTAATTTCGACCAATTCGTCAACAGACAATTCGGCCAGATCATCGCGTTGGGTAACGCCGGCTTCAGCCAGTTTGCGCAACATGTCGGAATCTACGCCGTCCAAATTGCGCATGTCTTCAGACACTTCACCCAGTTTTTCTTCTGCGGCGATGGTAATGGTCAGGATCGCATCGCGTGCGCGATTGCGCAGGGTTTCAACGATTTCTTCGTCAAAACCGTCAATCGAGAGCAATTCTGCCGCTGGAACGTAAGCGACTTCTTCCAAAGTGGCAAAGCCTTCTTCCACCAAGATATCGGCGGTTTCGTCGTCGATGTTCAAGTGGGTGGTGAAGAGGTTGCGGATAACCGCGTCTTCTGCGGCATTGCGCTCGTCGGCTTCTTCAACGGTCATGATGTTCAGCTGCCAGCCGGTCAGAATGGAAGCCAGGCGGACGTTTTGACCGCCGCGGCCGATGGCCAGCGCCAGTTGGTTTTCATCAACGATTACGTCAACAGCATGTTTGTCTTCATCAATCACGATGCGGCTTACTTCGGCAGGAGACAGCGCATTCATCACGAATTGGGCTGGCTCAGGAGACCACAATACGATGTCGATGCGTTCGCCGGACAATTCGTTGCTCACGGCGTTAACACGGGAACCGCGCACGCCGATACAAGTACCTTGCGGGTCGATGCGTTGGTCGTTGGCTTTAACGGCAACTTTGGCGCGTTGGCCGGGATCGCGTGCTACTTCGCGGATCTCCAACAGGCCGTCTGCAATTTCAGGCACTTCGTTGGCGTAGAGTTTGGCCAAGAAGTCGCCGCTGGTACGGCTCAAAATGACTTGTTTGCGGCCGGTATTGCCGATTTCGTCCACACGCAGGAAGAGGGCGCGGATGCGGTCGCCGCTGCGGAAGTTTTCGCGCGGAATCATTTCTTCGCGCGGAATCAGTGCGTCCAGTTTGCCTGCGACGACTTCAACGATGATGCCGTGGCGCTCGACGCGTTTTACCGTACCGGAAACGATGTCTTCTTTAGAAGCGAGGAACTCGTTCAGGTTTTGCTCGCGCTCCGCATCACGGATGCGTTGCAGGATGATTTGTTTGGCGGTTTGCGCGGCTTGGCGGCCGAAGCCTTCGTTTGGCAGCTGCTCTTCGTAGTATTCGCCGATTTGGATGGTAGTGCCGGGAATTTCTTCTTGGATTTCCTCGATGGTTTTTTCTACATCAGGGTAGGTGTAGTCTTCATCGGCAACAATCAGCCAGCGGCGGAAGGTCTGGTATTCGCCGGTATCACGGTCGATTTCGACGCGCACGTCCATGTGCTCGCGGTCGGCTTTTTTCTTGGCAGCAGTAGAGAGGGCGAATTCAAGGGCTTTGAATACGACTTCCGTTTCAACGTTTTTTTCACTTGCCAGCGCTTCGGCCAGCTGTAACATTTCGCGACTCATTTTCTAGAATCTCCAAGTAATCGGTTTTTAAAATTTAAATTCGGGGCGCAAACGGGCTTTGTCGATGTTGCTCAATTCGATTTGGGCAGTTTTGCCGTCGAAAGAGACGGTAACGATGTCGTTTTCGCAAGATTCGATGCGGCCGATGAAGTTTTTCTGACCATCAATCGGCAGGCGTGTTTTGATTTTGGCGTTCTGGCCGGTAAAGCGCACGAAGTCGGCGGCTTTTTTCAACGGACGGTCAAGGCCCGGGCTGGAGATTTCCAAACGTTTGTAGTCGATGTCTTCAACCATAAACACGCGGCTCAGATGGTTGCTGACAGTGGCGCAGTCTTCGACGGTAATGCCGCCTTCTTTATCGATGAAAACGCGCAAATCTCCTTGTGCGGTCAGTTCGAAATCGACTAGCTCGTAGCCCAAGCCGGGCAGGGTTTTATCAAGAATGCTTTGAATATCCATGCTTCTCCAGAAGTACATAAACAAAAAAATGGCCGCGCGGCCATTTTTCGTGTGATTTGAAAAATTGGCCTATTATAACTGTTTTCAAGATAAAAGAAAAGTGTTGATTTGGCGTGGATTTTTTGAAGTGATTGCTTAAATGTAAAGGGTAGGGTCGAGGCCGTCTGAAAAGGAAATTGTTGACAAGTTTTGATATAGCGTTTTTGAAATTATTTTGGAAAACAAAGAATTGGTGTTGCTTTGTTTTCAGACGGTCTTGGATTTTCTGATTTTTCGTGCTTGCACAATGTGCAAGGCGGTTCTACAATTTCCTTATACTCTCCGAATAAGAAAGAAGACCGCCATGTCCGCACACCCGATTTACAATTTTTCCGCAGGTCCTGCCGTATTGCCGGAAGCGGTATTACATACCGCACAACAGGAAATGCTCGACTACAACGGTACGGGTTTCCCCGTGATGGCGATGAGCCACCGTTCGGATATGTTTTTGAGCATTCTGCATCATGCCGAACAAGACTTGCGCCAGCTTTTGAATATTCCGTCCAACTATAAAATCCTGTTTTTACAGGGCGGTGCGACCACGCAATTCAATATGGTGACCATGAATTTAGCGCACGGTTTTACGACTGCCGATGCGGTGGTAACGGGCAACTGGAGCCGTATTGCCTATGAACAGATGAGCCGTTTGAGCAATGCCGAAATCCGTTTGGCCGCGCATGGCGGCGAGCAATATGCCTATAAAAACCTACCTGCGGTGGAGGATTGGGATGTGAACCCGAATTCCGCGTTTGTTCATTTTGCGATTAATGAAACCGTCAACGGCTTGCAGTATCAAAACGTCCCCAAACTTTCAGACGGCCTGCCGCCGCTGGTGTGCGATATGTCGAGCGAGATTTTGTCGCGTGAGTTTGATGTATCCGATTACGGCTTGATTTATGCCGGCGCACAAAAAAATATCGGCCCTGCCGGTGCGACCGTGGTCATTATCCGCGAGGATTTGCTGGAGCGTTGTCCGAACGATATTCCCGATGTGTTCAACTACTGTTCGCACATCAACCGCGATGGTATGTACAACACGCCTTCCACTTATGCGATTTATATGTCGGGTTTGGTGTTCCGCTGGCTGCAAACGCAGGGCGGTGTGAAAAAAATTGAAGCGGTCAATCGAATAAAGGCGCAAACCTTGTATGAGATGATAGACGGCAGCGGCGGTTTTTACATCAACGATATTCATCCTGATGCGCGCTCCAAAATGAACGTGGTCTTTAAAACCGCAAGCGAAGACTTGGATCGCCGTTTTGTGTTGGAAGCTGAGTTGCAGGGCTTGTGCCTGCTCAAGGGCTATAAAACCGTCGGCGGTATGCGTGCCAGCATTTACAATGCGATGCCGCTTGAAGGTGTGAACGCGTTGGCTGACTTTATGAAAGATTTCCAACGACGTTACGGTTAAGATGAAGATATAAAAAGGCCGTCTGAAACTGGGTTTCAGACGGCCTTTTTGATTTGAACAAGCCTTATTCGGTGACTTCTTCAGTGATGCTGTCGCGGTAGATAGTACTGTCGTAAGTCGGAACAGGAGGCGGCAGCAGGTTGTCGAGTGTCAGCGCGGACGGGTTCAGTGTCGGATAGCCGCTGAAGGTGACGGAATAACCGCCGTTGCCGGTACTGCGGACTTTGGCATGCGCGCCCAACGGGAAAGTGGTTTTGTTGGTAATGTGGCCGAATGGGAAACCGGTCAACACAGGAATCTTGGCAGTGCGTGAAATGTGGTTGACGACGGCGGAGAAGTCGTAGCTGGAGTCGTACACGTCGCGGATGGTACCCATGCGGAAATCGCCGAAGATGATGGCACGTTGTTTTTGCAAAACACCTGACAGATAAAGCGTGTTGAGCATGCGCTCGATGCGGTAGGGTTGCTCGCTGACGTCTTCGATAAAGAGGATGCCGCCTTGAATATCGGGCATGTAAGGCGTACCGGCGAGGGAGGCGAGAACGCTGAGGTTGCCTCCCCACAATGTGCCTTCGACGTTGACATCGGCGCGTTGGATGGTTGGGACATCAACGATGTTGACATTGTTGGTCGTGCCGCGGATGAAAGAATCCATGGTAAAGACGCTGGGGGCAGCTTTGCCGAATTCGCTGTATACCATCGGGCCGGCAAAGCTCATCATATTGCCTTTGGCTAACAGGGCAAGTTGGACGGCGCATACGTCGCTGAAGCCGAAGAACAATGTGCCGCGTTCGCGCATTCTGGCGCCGAGTGAGGCAAAGTCGATTTGAGGCAGGATGCGTGCTGCACCGTAGCCGCCGCGCAGGCCCATCAAGACTTTGGGCGTTTCGACACGGCCGCTGGCAACGTCTTGAAAGTCTGCGGCGCGTTGGGCGTCGCTGCCGGCAAAGCGTTGGTAACGGCGGCTGCCTGCCTGTTGGTTGGTCACGGTAAAGCCTGCGTTGTAGAGGCGAGTCAGGCCAGTGGTCACGCGGTTGGGGTTTTCGGCGAAGCCTGACGGCGCAACAACGCGCAGGAGGTTGTCGCCGGAACGTGGCGGATGGGGTTGCTTAGGTTGCACGGTTTTGGCTTTCGCGGTGGTAGAAGTGGTTTTGGTTTGCGGCGTGGTGGTCGTGCCTGTGCCGCAGGCTTGCAACAACCCTGCGCCTGCCGCGGCAGAGCAGGTACGCAGGAAATGGCGGCGCGTGGTAGAGTTCATTGAGGTTTTCCTTTCGTTATATGTTCAGACGGCCTGAACTTGGTGTGTCGGTCTTTACAGGCCGTCTGAAAGTTTAAGCGATTAAGTTTTTGATTTGTTGCGGCCAATTTTCGGGCAAGGTCATGCCGTGTTCGCGGACGGGCGCGGCCCAAATCGGCGCGGGGAAGTTGGCATCGTTTTCAAAGCGGGCAATGACGTGCCAATGTAAGTGGGGCACAACATTGCCGAGGCTGGCCAAATTGATTTTGGCCGGGCGGAAGACTTGGCGCATTGCGGCTTCAACCTGATACACCATTTCCATGATTTCGTTGCGTTCGGCAGGGGAAAGGTCGGTCATCTCGGAAACATGGTCATTCCAAATAACGCGGCAGAATGCCGGTGCGCCGGCTTCATTGTGGACGGCGATCACGCGCAGGTTTGGCGTTTGCAGCAAAATGTCTTCGTTGTCGGCAGTGCAGATGGGGCAGGTCATGGGTTTTTCTTTCTCAGTCTGAATAGGAATCGGATGATTTCAATCAGGATTTTTAGAACGAGGTAAATAGCAGTCAGTGTGATGAATGTGAAAAACCACGGTTTGGGTATAAACCACCAAAATAAATAGGCGGGCGTGATTAAGTCGTCACATTCTTCGGCACTCTTAACGTGGTCACACAAATCAATGCAATGATGGCAATCCAAAAGAATGGTTTGAGATATTTGAGTACAGTCATGGGTGAAGTGTTATGCAAATTTTGCAGCCCCCTGATTGGCAAGCTCGTCGGCTTTTTCGTTTTCAGGATGTCCGGCGTGGCCTTTTACCCACGTCCAGCGGACATCGTGCTGTTGAACCAAACTATCCAGCTCTTTCCATAAATCATCGTTTTTAACCGGTTTTTTGGCGGCGGTTTTCCAGCCGTTTTTTTTCCAACCGTGTATCCAGCTTTCCATGCCGTTTTTGACATATTGCGAGTCGGTGCAGATGACGACTTGGCAGCGGCGTTTTAAGGATTTCAGTCCTTCGATGACGGCGGTCAGCTCCATGCGGTTGTTGGTGGTTTCGGCTTCGCCGCCGAACAGTTCTTTTTCATGTGTGCCGTAGCGCATAAATACCCCCCAGCCGCCTGCGCCGGGGTTGCCTTTGCATGCGCCGTCTGTGTAGAGGTAAACGGGTTTATCCATGGGCATGTCTTTGTCGAATAAGGCGGTATCATAACATAAGGCCGTCTGAAATATCGGCAAATACGGTTTGCGCGTGTAAAATACCCTGCACTTATCACTCGTATAGAAAGCAGGTAGATATGGGATTGTTCAGCGGCCTTTTGGGCAATGCTTCGCAAAAAGACGCCGATGCGGTCGAACGCGATTTGGCGAATATCCTGATTGATGGCGAACAGGTAAAAATGGCATTCAGCCTGGTGCGCGATTTGATTGTGTTTACCGAATATCGGCTGGTGTTGGTGGACAAGCAGGGGTTGACCGGCAAGAAAGTGTCTTACCGTTCGATTCCGTACCGTTCCGTGTCGCGCTTTTCGGTGGAAACCTCGGGTCATTTTGATTTGGATGCCGAGCTGAAGATTTGGGTTTCTTCCGGCGAGGCACCGACCGAAACCCTGCAATTTAAAAGCGACAAGAGCGTGATTGCCATTCAGAAAGCCTTGGCAGAAGCTGTGTTGAAACCGTCAAAATAGAAAGGAAACATGATGAGCGAACAGCAAGAATTGTTTTGTTACAAACAGATGCCGGTATGGACGGCGGACGAGATCCCCGAAGCCTTGTTGTCCAAACACAATACCGCCGCCGGTACTTGGGGCTGCCTCAATGTCCTCCAAGGCCGTCTGAACTTCAACGAAGTGGACGAGGCGGGCAATATTACGGCCACGCACGAGCTGACGCCTGAAAGCGATGATTGGATTATCCATCCGCAAGCATGGCACTTTATCGCGCCGCAAACGCAAGACACGGAAATCCAACTGTCGTTTTACTGCGAGGCGGCTGACTATTTCAATAAGAAATACGGCATGAGTGCGACACATTCGGCCGTCCGCGCCGCCGAAGGCATCGTGCCTGTCGGCAAGGTTTTGGATATGGGCTGTGGTCAGGGCCGCAATGCGCTGTATCTGGGTTTGAAAGGTTTTGACGTTACCGCTGTCGATAATAATCCGAACGCGGTTCAAAACGTGGAAGAGCTGGCGCGTATCGAAGAACTGAATGTCCGCGCGTTTGAATACGACCTCAATGCCGCCAATATTCAGGAAAACTTCGATTATATGGTGGCGACCGTGGTGTTTATGTTCCTGATGCCGCGTTACGTTCCTGATGTGATTGCCAATATGAAGGAACACACCAACCCCGGCGGCTACAACCTGATCGTGTCTGCGATGGATACGGAAGATTTCCCTTGCCCGATGCTGTTCCCGTTCAAGTTTGGCGAGGGCGAGCTGCGCGAATACTATAAGGATTGGGAATTGGTGGAATACAAGGAAGAGCTGGGTTCGATGCACGCGAAAGACGAATTCGGCAATCCGATTCAGTTTAAATTCGTCACCATGCTGGCGAAGAAACCGGAATAAAGGTTTTACCGTAAAAAGGCCGTCTAAATTCAGTTTTCAGACGGCCTTTGTCGTCATCAATCCACAATCCTTTTGCCCAAAATCACCAAGTCTGCCAACATGGTTTCCAAATCGCAGACTTGCGGCAGCCGCCCCCATTCTTCAAAACCGAAACGGTGAAACAGGTTCAGGCTCGGATAGTTGTGGCCGAACACAAGCGCGATGACGTTGTGGATGTCTAAGGACGGCGCGCGTTCGAGCATGTGCCGCAACAGAATTTTGCCCACGCCCGCGCCGCGCATATCGTGGCGGACATAAATGCTGACTTCCGCACTGATGTGGTAGGCGTAGCGCGGATGGTAGTCGCTGAAACTGCCCCAGGCCAATACGGTGCCGTCGGTATCGTAAAGGGCGTAGATCGGGCGTTTGTCCGTGTGTGCGGCAAACCACATTTCACGCTCGGCAACCGTGGTCGGCGACAAATCGGCAGTGGATTGGCGCGTGGCCACGGTGCTGTTGTAAATATCGACGATGGCGGGCAAGTCTTGGCGCAGGGCAGGGCGGATGGTGTATTGCATTTCAGACGGCCTGTTATTGAATCAGTTTGGAGATAGTCTTAAAGGCCGAATGTTTGGCATCGCCGAGCAGTTGGAACAAAATACTTTCAACATTGGAAACGGTAATGCCCTGACGGCTCAGTTGCGCCAAACCATTGTCGCGGTTGGCCGTTGTGCGCGAGGCGGTGCATTCAAAAGGCAGGGATACGGCGTAACCTTGCGCTTTCAAATCCAAGGCCGTCTGAAGCATACAGATATGCGCTTCCGCACCCACCAAAATAACGTTTTTAATGTCGTTTTTGCGTAATATTTCCTGAATTTCAGGTAAAAACGCCGAAAATCGGGTTTTCTCGACAACAGGCGTGCCTTCAGGCAACAGCAGCGATACGGCGGATACGGTGTTGCCCAAACCTTTCGGATATTGTTCGGTTACGGCAAAGGATACGTCTAAAGCCGTCAAACCTTGAATCAGCAGGCGGCAGCGTTTCACCATTTCATCCGCGCCGGAAAGGGCGGGCAGCAGGCGTTCTTGAATATCGACAATCAGACAAAGCGTATTTTTGGGGTTCATGGCTTTTCCTTTCAGACTGCCTTGACAGCAAAATCGTTGAATCAGAATGCAATCATATAACAAGCCGCTGGAAAAGTATTGCAGCTTGCCCTGTTTTAAAGCCCGAAATTCTTTTAAAATACCGCCTGATTTGAATTGATAGAGACCGACAACATGAATTTATACCAAACCGTCGAACGTGAAGCCCAAGCAGCCTTTGCCGCTGCCGGTTTGTCCGACAGCCCCGTTGTATTGCAGGCGGCGAAAAATCCCGACTTTGGCGATTTCCAAATCAACGGCGTGATGGGTGCGGCGAAAAAAGCCAAACAAAATCCGCGCGAATTGGCGCAAAAAGTGGCCGAAGCATTGGCCGACAATGCCGTGATTGAAAGCGCGGAAGTAGCCGGCCCTGGCTTTATCAACCTGCGCCTGCGTCCTGATTTCCTCGCCCAAAACATTCAGACGGCCTTGAACGACGCGCATTTCGGCGTAGCAAAAACCGCCCAACCGCAAACCGTCGTTATCGACTATTCTTCGCCTAATCTGGCCAAAGAAATGCACGTCGGCCACCTGCGTTCCAGCATCATCGGCGACAGCATTTCGCGCGTGTTGGAATTTATGGGCAACACCGTTATCCGTCAAAACCACGTCGGCGACTGGGGTACGCAGTTTGGCATGTTGGTCGCTTATTTGGTCGAGCAGCAGAAAGACAATGCCGCATTTGAACTGGCGGACTTGGAGCAGTTTTACCGCGCCGCCAAAGTGCGCTTTGACGAAGATGCCGCCTTTGCCGACACCGCGCGCGAATACGTTGTGAAGCTGCAAGGCGGCGATGAAACCGTATTGGCGTTGTGGAAACAGTTTGTCGATATTTCGCTCTCGCACGCCCAAGCCGTTTACGACACGCTGGGCTTGAAACTGCGTCCTGAAGATGTGGCGGGCGAATCGAAGTACAACGATGATTTGCAACCCGTAGTCGATGATTTGGTCGAAAAAGGTCTGGCAGTCGAAGATGATGGCGCAAAAGTCGTGTTCTTGGACGAGTTCAAAAACAAAGACGGCGAACCTGCCGCATTTATCGTACAAAAACAAGGCGGCGGCTTCCTTTATGCTTCCACCGACTTGGCGTGTTTGCGCTACCGTGTCGGCACGCTTCATGCCGACCGCCTGCTGTACGTCGTCGACCACCG
The DNA here is from genome assembly GCF_051957095.1 of Neisseria sp. P0020.S003. NCBI lineage: Bacteria > Pseudomonadati > Pseudomonadota > Betaproteobacteria > Neisseriales > Neisseriaceae > Neisseria > Neisseria sp. P0020.S003. The sequence goes on from NZ_JBQCWU010000004.1 coordinate 40,482, forward strand.
CCAAGCCCTGCACTTCGAACAACTTTTCACCACTTCCCGCAAAGCAGGCTATCTGCCTGAAGATGCAAAAGCCGAGTTTATCGGCTTCGGCACGATGATGGGCAAAGACGGCAAACCGTTCAAAACGCGCAGCGGCGATACCGTAAAACTGGTTGACCTGCTGACCGAAGCCGTCGAGCGCGCCACCGCTTTGGTGAAAGAGAAAAATCCTGAATTGGGTGCAGACGAAGCCGCCAAAATCGGTAAAACCGTCGGCATCGGCGCGGTCAAATACGCCGATTTGAGCAAAAACCGCACCAGCGATTATGTGTTCGACTGGGACGCCATGCTTTCGTTTGAAGGCAACACCGCCCCCTACCTGCAATACGCCTACACCCGCGTGCAAAGCGTGTTCCGCAAAGCCGGCGAATGGGACGCGACCGCGCCAACCGTTTTGACCGAACCGCTGGAAAAACAGCTTGCCGCCGAGCTGCTGAAATTTGAAGACGTACTGCAAAGCGTGGCGGACACGGCATATCCGCACTACCTCGCCGCCTACCTCTACCAAATCGCCACTTTGTTCAGCCGCTTCTACGAAGCCTGCCCAATCCTGAAATCAGAAGGCGCAACCCGCAACAGCCGCCTGCAACTGGCGAAGCTGACCGGCGATACGCTGAAACAAGGCTTGGAGTTGTTGGGTATTGATGTATTGGATGTCATGTAAGTTTTTGAATAAAAACGATGAAAGGCCGTCTGAAACGTTGCAGGTTGCAAGGTTTCAGACGGCCTTTTTTTATGCTTTGAAAAATATTGTGATGCCGTTGATTTTGAGCCTAAGCGGTTTTGAATTTGCTCAGGTAATGCGTTCAGACGGCCTTGTCTTTATTTCAAATTGCTTGCCAACAACCAAGCCTGTGCTTCGGTGGCATCGCTGAAATATTTTGGGTGTTGGTTGGTCAATAGGCTGGAAAGGCGCGCGCCGAGTTTGATCCAAATGTCGTCGGTAATGACGGCAACGCGGCCGAAGTCGGTTTCGTGTTGGTTGAGGAATTTGATTTGCTCGACCGCCATATCGATGGTGAAGTCTTTCAGCATGGATAAATCTAACAGGATGTCGGGCAGATGAACTTTTTGTTTCGCGGCCAACAAGGCTTCTTCCAATTGGCGGAAATCGTCCAAAGTGAACTCGTTGTACAGCGCTACGTTTAAGCCGTAAGATTGTTCGCGGATGGAAATCATGGTGTTCTCCTTGTTAAATTATTGCTTCATCAGAAATTTTTTGATTGAGGCCGGAGTAAAACTGCTGAACACGCCGCCTGCAACAATGATAACCATGCCGACAGCTTCCTGCCAAGTGATTTTATCGCCGAAAAGCAGTACGCCGGACAGGGCGGAGAAAACGACGGTCAGGTAGGAAAGCGAGGCAACGGTAAATTTCTTGCCGACCTTGTAGGCGCGGGTCATGGCCAGTTGGGCAATCATGGCGGAGATGCCGATGCCGGCCAGATAGGGCAGGGAAGACACGGTCAGCGGATGCCAGCCGGTAAAGCAGCTCCAAATGGCGGACATAATCAGGCCGGTAAGCGACAGATAAAACACCACGCGCCAGCCCGGTTCGCCCAAAAGCGAGAGTTCGCGCACTTGCAAATACGCCCAGCCTGACATGGCGCCGCCTGCCAAACTGACCAGTGCGGCAAATTCCTGTCCGCCTTGAAAAGATGGATTGAGCAACAGGATAACGCCGATAAAGCCCATAACCAGAATGGCTTGGGTATAAAGCGTAATTCGTTCTTTTAAAATGAAAAATGAAAAGATGGCAAGCCAGATGGAGGAGGTGTAGTTGAGCGTGACGCCTGTTGCCAGCGGCAGATGTATGACGGAATAAAGCGTGCACATCATGGCAAGCGTGCCGATGACGCTGCGGTTGAGATGGGTTTTCCAATGCGGCGTGGAAAATGTGTTGCCTTGCACTTTGGCCATGATGCCTAAGAACAGGGTGGAGACCAGCATGCGCCAAAAGACCAGCTCGCCGCTGGAAAAGCCGAAATGTGTAGAGGCGGCTTTGACGGAGAGGTTCATGACGGTAAAGCCGAGCGTGGCAATAACCACCCATGCCGAGCCGAGCGGATCTTTTCTGATGGTTTCCATTTGATGGGTATGTAAAGCGATTTTATTAATAAGAAAATATTATACAGGTCAATCAGGCCGTCTGAAAAATATCGTTGGGTTTCAGACGGCCTTTTTATTAGGAAATGAGAATTGTTATGGAATAATAAAGCGGGTTTTTATAGAATGGAAGCCCTATTTTAAGAAAGGCTTGTCATGAAAGTATCTAATATTCCTGCTGTATTGCTGTCTGCTTTGTTTTCCATTGCCGTTTCTGCCGCGCCTTTGGGAGAGGTTTCTTCCGAAAACGGTAAAATTTTCAGCGGCGAAAATTACATTGTTGTTAAGAAAGACATGAAGAAAGGGGAGCAGATTAAACCGCACGATCATCCGGGTTTTAAAACGCTGATTTTTGCCGTTGGAAAAGGAAGCTTTGACGTGACGTTGAATCAGACTGAAAAGCATACGGTCGGCGCAGGCTCGGTGTTGAGGTTTGGCGGCGATGCAGTGATTGAGGCAGTTGCAACCAAAGATGCGGATGTGGCAATTACTTTGATTAAGTAAACCGATAGATGATAAAAGGCCGTCTGAAAAATAATGTTTCAGACGGCCTTGTTTATTCATCCAACCGTTGCTATTAAGCGCAAATCAAATAGATGAAGCCGGAGCCGAAGATATCTGCCAAGGCGTGAACCAGGAAAAACGGCAACAGGTTTTTGACTTTGTATTTGTAGAAGAAGTAGTACATCAAGCCGAAAACAACGCCGATAACGGTCGCCCAAAGCATGCCTTGGTAAGTATGGAAGGAGACGCGCACCAAGATCGAATAGGCCAATGCCTGCCATTTGTATTTGTCTTCCACGCAGGTCAAAAGACCGAGGAAACAGAATTCTTCATAAAAGCCGTTTAAAAGGCCGTAGAGGATGGCCATCGGCGCAAGGGCGGCGAATTTGTCGAAGATGGATAATGGCTTGATGTATTGGAAAATTTCAGTGGTGAAGTAATTGTAGCCGCCGCTTAACGAAGTCACCGCATCGGCGGTCAGACCCATCAGGATAAAAATTACAGGCGTCCAAAACAATACGCCTAAATTAAAGCGAATCGGCAACTGTTTGAAGTCGAAACGGCGGATAACGAGGTAAACCAGAGCAATAGCAAGCAGCGTCAGCTGCAGGCTCATGTTTTCCGAATAAGCCACGCCGGTTACCGCAGTATCGCGCACTTCTTCGGTAGCAGCGGCTGTTTCCACTTGCGGCATCAGGCTGGCGATATAAAGTTGGGTAGAACGGTAGGCAAATTGACCGAACAGGATGGCGGTCACAATCAGCATGTCAAACCAGCGCAGATGGCGCAAAGGCTCTTTAGGGCGGATGGCGGCGAGTATGCTCATATTCTCCTCGTTACTCTAATAAATAGCGGTGCGCAATAGTTACATAAATATACAAAAATCGTCAACAATTATCACAATAAAACATAAATTAAAAATCATACCGTTTCAGACGGCCTGAAGCGCTTCTAAAAATGCCATATTTCCGAAGGGTTTATCTTCAAAAATATGGCATAATCACTTTATTGCAAAACAAGGAATCTTATCGTGAGTATTTCTCTGTCCCAATATCTGCTTTACCTGCAATATATGTTGGCAGGTGTTGCCATGACTGTAGTTTTCGGTGCCGTATATCTGCGGATTACCCCTGCCGAAGAATTGCGCCTGATTAAAAACGGCAACCTTGCCTGCGCCTTGTCGTTTGGCGGCGCATTGGTCGGTTTCTGTCTGACGCTTGCCTCAAGCATTGCCCACAGTATCAGCTTCATCGATTTTATCCTGTGGGGACTTGCCGCAGCAGTGATTCAGATTTTTGTCTATTTCGCTGCAACAATGATGATTAAAGGCGCTACCGCAGAACTTATCGGCAACAATGTCGCCGTCGGCGCGTTGTTTGGTGCAGTGTCCATCTCGATCGGCATTTTGAACGCTGCTTGCTTGACTTGAATACCCATACCTTGAATTTTGTATCCCGATTTATTTTATAAGGAACTGAAATGTTCAATTTTATCAAGAAACAGTTTATCGACGTCATTCAATGGCCGAATCCCGACGACAGCCTGCTGATGTGGCGTTTTCCAATTGCCGATGAGGAAATCCAAAACGGTGCGAGCCTGACTGTGCGTGAGGCGCAGATGGTGATGTTTGTCGATGAAGGCGTAACCGCCGACGTGTTTGGTCCGGGGCGTTACACACTCAATACGCAAACGTTGCCTGTGCTGACCAACTTGAAAAACTGGGACAAGCTTTTTGAATCCCCTTTTAAATCGGATGTTTACTTTTTCAATACCAAACAACAGCTCGCACGAAAATGGGGTACGTCCCAACCTGCTACCGTACGTGATGCCGAGTTTGGCGCGGTGCAACTGCGTTCGTTCGGTATGTATTCTTACCGCATCAGCGATCCGGCAAAATTCTTCAAAGAAGTCAGCGGCGTGGCGGCGCAATACAGCGGTGTAGACTTGGAAAACCAGCTGCGCAATATTGCAGTCACCCAATTGGCGGCCGCGTTTGGCAGCTCCGGTATTCCATTCTTGGATATGGCGGCGAACCAAGTTTTGCTGTCGCAAAAAATCGGCGAATTGCTCGGTGCGGAATTTGCCAAGCTGGGTTTGGCGCTGGAAAACTTCACTGTTGAAAGCATTACCTTGCCCGCGTCTATTCAGGCTGCGTTGGATAAGAAAATTTCGATGGGCGTTATCGGCGATTTGGGACGCTACACCCAATATCAAACTGCCGAATCCATCCCGCTTGCGGCTCAAAATGAAGGCGGACTTGCCGGAATCGGTGCAGGTTTGGGCGTAGGTGCCGGTATTGGTCAGGCGATGGCGGGAGCCATGTCTGGCATGATGCAGCCGAATACGCAACAGGCTCAGCAAAATGTTCAGCCGGCTGCCGAAGATCCGCAGGCGAAATTGGTGAAACTCAAGTCTTTGCTGGATGGCGGTTTGATTTCGCAAGAAGATTTCGATAAAGCCAAGGCTGAAGTGTTGAAACAGTTGATTGGTTAATCAATTGAAGGCCGTCTGAAAAATATCATTCAAAGAAGCGTTGAGCTGCTTCTGTGAAAAGATTTCAGACGGCCTTTTGAATCATTTGATTGAGTCTATTCGGCGATTTGGTTTGTTTCTAATCTGAAATCATTGATAAAACCAGTTGATATAAACGTTAAGGCCGTCTGAAACATTCCAACCCATTCTGAAAAAGCAAATCCATGTCTCAAACTCCTTTCTTCAAAACCGACTGCCCAAGCTGCGGCGCACCTGTCGAAGCGCATTCTGCTTCTGCTGTGACGCTGGTGTGCGGCTATTGCAACAGCATGCTGGTGCGGCAAGATAACGGCGTTGTCGATTCCGGCCGCGATTCCGCATTGCTGGAAGATTTTAGTCCGTTGCAAATCGGAACCAGCGGCACATTTGTCGCTCAACGCTTTACCTTGGTCGGGCGGCTTCAGGTGCAATACGACGATGGCGCGTGGAATGAATGGTATGCGCTATTTGACGACGGCAGGGCAGGTTGGCTTTCTGAGGCGGGCGATTTATATGTGATGACCATGCCGGTCGAAATCGATAATCCGCCGAAATTTGAAGACACACGAGCCGGATTTAGCGAGCTGACTTTTCAAGATAAGCGCTATATTGCCTCCGATGTCCGCAAAATCAGCTTGAAACGCGCGGCTGCGCAGGGCGAATTGCCGTTTGTTTTGAAAGAGGATACAGAAAATCGGGTTTCCGACTGGCGTTGCGAAAACCTTTTCATCACGCTCGATTACAACAATAAAACACCCGAAGCCTTCTTCGGGCGCATGGTAAACCTAGATGATTTGAAGCTGGAAAACACGCGCCACGAAGATGAAATTAAAGAAAGTGCAGGCCGTCTGAAAGGCAGTATTACTTCAGAAAACTGTCCTAACTGCGGCTCATCCATTCATTGGGTGAACGGTCTGACTTCCCATCTGAACTGTCAAAGTTGCGGCAGCGAATTGGCAGTCGGCAAAGATAAAGCGGAGCTTATTACCGCCAATAATCTGCGTTTGTCGCAAAATACGATGTTTACTTTGCCTGTCGGCTCGACAGGCCGTCTGAAAAAACGCGAATTTTACGTTATGGGAGCGATCAGATACGCCGAAACTGACGCACAGGAAACGTTCGACAACCTGTTCAACGGAGCCAACCGCGTGCTCATACCCGAAGGCCAATGGTCGGAATATCTGCTTTACAACCCAACTCAGGGTTTCTTATGGCTGGTTGAAGCTGATGAAGGTTGGAATATTTCTGAAACCTTGAACGATTGGCCGCGCCTCGACCGAAACCGCCAACCGCAAGGCTATGGCAAACTTTATGACTATGGAGGCAGGGTAGAAGTCGCTGCCGGCGCCTTCTATTGGCGTGTCCGAAGCGGTGATTTGAACTATTACAGCGATTACCGAGACGGACAAAGCCGTAAGCTTGGTTCCGAACTAAACAGTCGCGAAATGGCATGGAGTAGAAGTACCCCCATTGCTTATCGGGAAATTGCAGATGCGTTTAATCTGACCAGCCGCGCACCGCATTACACTGCAAACATGGCGGCAGACGGTATTGATAAATCATTAAGAATCATAATGACCGCCATCTTGGTTGTCGTCAACCTCCCTGCGCTTCTGACCGGTGACAGCTCTACTGCACTTACCGTCATCTTTATAGGATGCTGGTTGTTGTGGACTATGGGTAAAAAAGACGAGGACGAGGATTAACATGTCGAGAATCACTTACATCATTTTCAGCACCATCATCATCGTCATCTCCATGATCATTAGCTACGGCTCTTCCGACTCCGACGGCTCGCGTATGCACTCCGGCGGTTATTACGGCGGCAGGGGTTATTCCGGAGGCCATAAATGACCCATGCCCCCGGTAACCATGGCCTATTAGACTTATACGGCTGCGATGAAGCCATCTTAAAAGATGAAGGCCGTCTGAAAACCGCTTTGGTAGCTGCCGCACAGGCTGCAGAAGCCACCATATTGAATGAACATTTCCACACATTCAGCGGCGCAGGCGGCGTAACCGGCGTTTTACTGCTCGCCGAGTCCCACATCAGTATCCACACTTGGCCGGAACACCATTTCGCCGCTATAGACGCATTTATTTGCGGCGGTATGAAATTGGAAAAAGTGAAGGAAATCTTGCGCAGGGAATTGGCGGCAGAAAGGGCTGTTTGGACGGTTGCGCGACGTGGCGAAGGTATACTGGACGATATACAACCATCGGTTGAACAATAAAATCTATAAGGCCGTCTGAAAAAATCGGCTGATAGCAAATTAGATAACAAATTTTGTATAAAAAGGCTTTTAAACAAAATGCTTAAAATAAAAGATTGGAAGAGAAACAGAAGTTTGCTATTGGTTATTTACTTGCTTGCAGGTTTGTTTTTGCTTGTGGTGGAAAGTGCCGAAGCAAAAAAATTAACACACGAGCGTACCGAGTATTGTCGTAATCAAGTTTATGTCAGTAATAACCAAGGCACATCCCTACAAGTTCAGCCAGGCGATAAGGCATCTTCAATCGCTCAATTGCACTATATGCAATATCTTTGTGTTATCGGTAATGACAGCAAAAATACTGAAAAAGGATACTCTTGGATAAAAGTAAAAAAGTACCTTTGGTAATCAAAGAAAACCAAATCAGTTGCCATGATATGAGCCTACCTGACAACTGCACCAAACCTACCGATTTCCCAACAGAATGGAAAATCAAACCGCCTAAAGGCAAAAAATGCCGTCTTTCCACTCATGTTGATGATGAAGGTCAGTTGCTTATTTTCGCAAAAGGCGTTTGCCCGACTGGATGAGTAAAAGAGAGAGATGTACAATTTTTTGCTGATTAATAAACTTGGCTTTTGTTAAAGAAAACAAGTTCATCGTATGGCATAACACTCAAAAAACAATATAAAGTATTCTTTATTAAAAGACAGGCCGTCTGAAAGCATATTCAATCCGTTTTCAGACGGCCTTAAACCTTGTACTGATTAAACTGAAATATTGACGCTATATGGAAAAACGCCTTTTTTTAAAACCGATTGCCCAAGCTGTGGTGCGTCTGTGGAGGCGTACTCCGCTACTGCCGTGACGCTGGTGTGTGGCCATTGCCGCAGTATGCTGGTTGCTAGAAGCGGTAAGGGGAGGAGCGGATATTTTGTTGCCAATGCAGGGCGTGATTCTGCGTTGCTGGAAGATTTCAGTCCGTTACAGATTGGAACGAGAGGCGTTTTTGATGATCGGAAATTTACGCTGATTGGGCGATTGCAGGTGCATTACGATGTCGGCACATGGAATGAATGGTATGTCTTGTTTGATGACGGGCAGACCGGCTGGCTTTCCGAGGTTGGCAATTTATATGCGATGACTTGTTTGCTGGCTCAGAAGAGGAGACGGGGGCCGAAAAATTTTAAGTCGGTGAAAGCCGGTTCCAGTTCGTTGATCTTTAATGGCCAAACCTTTATTGCGTCAGACGTCCGCACCATACATTACTGTAATACCGATGCGCAAGGCGAGTTGCCGTTCAATTTATCTGGGAATCAAGCGACAGGCGAGGTTTGCGACTGGCGACAGGGCAATTTGTTTTTGACCTTGGATTATTCGGCTTTTCCAATGGACTCCTACTTCGGACGCATAGTCAGTTTGGACAGTTTGAAGCTGGAAAATAAGCGCAGTGATGATGAAATCCGTGAAAGTGCAGGCCGTCTGAAAGGAGAGATTCTTTCTGAAAACTGCCCTCATTGCGGCGCTCCTGTTCATTGGCCAGGTGGTGTTACTTCTTTCCTTTTATGTCAGTCTTGCGGCAGTAGTTTGAACACGACAAAAGATACTGTTGCGTTGATGGAGGCAAATGCCCAAAGGAAAGAACAAGAAAACCTGTTCACACTTTCCATAGGTACGAAAGGCCGTCTGAACGATACAGAATATCTGATTATCGGGGCTGTAAGATTTGCCGAAATACCGTCTTATAACCAAAATCAGTCTGAATACTGGACGGAATATCTGCTTTATAACACGCAGCAAGGGTTTGCCTGGCTAATTGAGTCTGGAAAACGCTGGCGGTTGTCAGAAACCTTACACACATGGCCGGACTTTGATTCAAGTGGCAATCCTGCCGGTGAAATGTTGATTGATTATTACCGTGGGCAGGTCGAGGCAGCGGCTGATGCGTTTTATTGGAAAGTCAAACAAGGCGATTTGCTTCATTACAAGGAATATAGCGGCAAGAAAAGTTATGGCCGGAATGTCATTCTGTGTTCTGAGCAGAGCAAGGATGAAATAGTCTGGAGTAAAAGCAGTCCTGTGTCTTACCGTCAAATGAGAAAGGCATTCGGCCTGTCTTTTGATACTAAGAAGATGCTCTCTTACTGGCTGAAGGGCGACAATAGAAATGTTGGGAGCAGAGATAATGTAGCCCGTATCATTGCTATGCTGATTCTTATCATCGTCAACCTTCCGGCCTGGCTGTCGCCGCATCTACGTAGCCCTGTCGGTATAGCGGTCAGTCTGTGTGTGTTGGTATGGATATGGATTTCTGACAGATATAAAAATGATCGTGATTACGAAGAAGAACGGGTAGGGACGATTATTTTCTTTGCTTTCATCATTTTTCTTACCGTCTTGTTCAACTATGTCCAAGCGGAAGATAGCGACTCATCGCATTCCGGCAGCTCCTATCATGGTTATTCGGCAGGGCATAAATAACGCGAGACCTGCTTAACCTCGTTGTACCGTTTTATTTTTATTTTTTCAGACAACCTTTTTATAAAACATGCTAACTCGCCGTCAATTTTTCAGCTATACCGCCGCGCTTGGCGCTGCCTCTGCTTTCTCTTGGCAGACTTATAAATACCTCAACCGCAAACCTCCGGTTTCTATTAACCGTGTCGGCTTGCCGTTGGGGCATTTGTTGCGCGACGGAGAATTGATCAATCAGCCGACCCGTCGTTATGAATGCAATACCTTGATACTCGGTGGCGGTGCGGCTGGTTTGGGGGCGTTGTGGTATTTGGCGAAGCATAATCACCGCGATGTATTGTTGGCAGAAGGGTTTGAACGCAATGGCAACAATGCCGCCTATACGTCTTCAGACGGCCTGAAAGCGCCGAGCGGTGCGCATTATTTGGCTTTGCCGTCGAAAGAAAGCGTGTATGTGCGCGAGATGCTGGCAGATTTCGGTATTTTGCAGCCGGATGGCAGCTTTAGGGAAACCGATTTGGTCTATGCGCCCGAATCGCGTCTCTTATATCAGGATAAATGGGTGGAACATTTATTTCCGAAAGAAGATGCTGATTCTAAACGGTTTTTTGATTTGATAGGCCGTCTGAAACAGGCTTACGGCGATGACGGTAAGAAAATTTTTGCCATTCCGATTGCGCTGTCATCGGCAGATGAGACATGGCGCAAACTCGATAATCTGACGTTCAAACAATGGCTTGAGCAAGAAGGTTATAACTCGCCCGAGCTTTTATGGTATCTCGATTATTGTTGCCGCGACGATTACGGACAAGGCATTGGGCAAGTTTCTGCCTTTGCCGGACTGCATTATTTTGCCGCCCGCAACAGCGCGGAAACCGTCCTCACTTGGCCCGAAGGTTTGGCACATCTTTCTGAAAACCTGCGCCGTCATGCCGGTTTGCAGGAAGGCTGGCAATGGCCGTCTGAAAGCAGTATTCGTTTGGAAAAGCCTGCTTCGGTTAATGCTTCCGCCGTCAAAATCAAACCGCTTTCAGACGGCCGGATTGAAGTGTGGCTGCGTGATAATGCAAAAGAGGAAACCGTTGCCGTCACCGCGCAACACGTTATCTCCGCCATGCCGCTGATGGTTGCCGCCCGCATTATTGAATCTCCTGAACAATTTGGTCTGGACATCCCAGAATACGCACCATGGCTGGTTTCCAATTTTGAACTGCACAGCTTCCCGAAAGAAAAAAACAACAGCGAACTTGCGTGGGACAATGTGGTTTACGGCAGTCAAGGGCTGGGCTATGTTGTTGCGACCAACCAGCTTATCCGGGTTGCCCGTCCTGAACGCACGATTTTTACCGCCTACGCCGCGCTCAACCACGATACGCCACAAGCCGTCCGCCGCCAGCTGCTTGAAGCAAGCGACGAAGAGCTGCTCCAGCTTGCCGCCCAAGATCTGCTTACCGCTTACGGCGAAGGCTTTTGGCGGCACGTTTCCCGTGTTGACATTACCGTTCGGGGGCATGGCATGAGCGTACCGAAATCCGGCTATTTAAGCGATGAGGCTTTATTAAAAATCAGGAAACGAAATGCTGGATTATTGTTTGCACACAGTGACTTAAGCAGCTATTCGGTATTTGAAGAGGCTTTGTATTGGGGTGTGGAAGCGGCACGGAAAGTGTTGGCTTAATTGATATAAAAAGGCCGTCTGAAATCATATTCAGACGGCCTTTTCTCTTTTAACTTAATAACAACCTGATTAGGCTTTTGGTTTTAAAGCGGCAGCTTCGCGAGCCAGACGGGTGATGGTGTCCCAGTCTTTGTTTTTGATGGCTTCTTTCGGAGTCAGCCATGAGCCGCCGACGCACAAGACATTAGGCAGTGCCAAATACTCGGGTGCAGTTGCCAGGCTGATGCCGCCGGTCGGACAGAAGCGAACATCGGCGTAAGGGCCGTACAGGGCTTTGAGCATGGCTTTGCCGCCAACGACTTCGGCAGGGAAGAGTTTGAGTGTGTCGATGCCGTGTTCCAAAGCCAGTTGGACTTCGCCCGGAGTGGCAACGCCGGGAATCAGAGGAATACCGCTGTTGTGGCTGGCTTTGGCGAGAGATTCGTGCAAACCCGGGCTGATGGCGAAAACCGCACCTGCATCTTCGACGGCTTTGAGCTGTTCGGGATTGGTTACCGTACCTGCGCCGACGATGGCGTTGGGCACTTCTTTGGCAATCAGGCGGATGGCGTCGAGGCCGACAGGGGTGCGCAGGGTGATTTCGAGGGTGGGAATGCCGCCTTCGACAAGGGCATGGGATAAATCGACGGCAGTGCTCAAGTCGTCAATCGCCATTACCGGCACAACTGCGCCGGCGGTCAGGATTTCGCGTGGGGTCAGTTTGGACATTTTAGGTCTCCGTTGGGGACTGTATCGTAATAGGGTCGTTAACATGGTTTCAGACGGCCTGTTTGTTTTAAAAGGCCGTCTGAAAAGGTTTAGGCAAATTCGCCGCCGAAGCTCATGGCGCCGGTTTCTGCGCTGCTGGTCATGCTGCGGAAGTTGGCGAAGAGTTCGCGGCCGCAACCTTGTTGGTTCGCGCTCAAGTCGATGCGTTCGACTTCGCGGGCGTTCCATTCGGCTTCGTTGATCAGGACGTTGAGTTCGCCGGTAACGGAGTCGAAGCGGATCAAGTCGCCGGTACGGATTTTGGCGATATTGCCGCCCATCAGGGCTTCAGGCGTCATGTGGATGGAGGCCGGAACTTTGCCGGATGCGCCGGACATACGGCCGTCGGTCAGCAGTGCCACTTTAAAGCCGCGGTCTTGCAGGATGCCCAAAGGCGGGGTCAGTTTGTGCAACTCGGGTATACCGTTGGCGCGCGGGCCTTGGTAGCGGACAACGCAGACAAAATCGCGTTCCAACTCGCCGCGTTCAAATGCCGCCAACACTTCGCGTTGGTCGTTGAACACGATGGCAGGCGCTTCGATGATGCGGCAGCCTTCGCGCACGGCAGATACTTTAATCACGCCGCGCCCGATGTTGCCTTTCATCAGGCGCAGACCGCCGTCTGGGGAGAACGGGTTGTCGGCTTTGCGCAGGATGTCTTCATTGCCGCTGGTTTCGGGGGCTTCGCGCCATTCGAGTTTGCCATCAATGAGGAAAGGCTCTTTGGTGTAGTGGCGCATACCGTGTCCGACGACGGTATCGACATCGTCGTGCAACAGGCCTGCGTCCAGCAATTCGCGGATAACGAAAGGCAGGCCGCCTGCTGCGGTGAAGTGGTTCACGTCGGCTTTGCCGTTGGGGTACACGCGGATGAGCAGCGGGATGATGGAGGAAATTTCGTCAAAGTCGTCCCAGTTCAAAATTACGCCTGCGGCACGCGCCATAGCAACGAGGTGCATAGTGTGGTTGGTCGAACCGCCGGTCGCCATCAGGCCGATCAGGGCGTTGATGAAGGATTTTTCGGTCAACATTTCGCCCAATGGTTTGATGGTACCATTTTTGATGCCGCGTGCGAGGTGTCCGGCTGCGTAGCGGGTCAGGGCTTCGCGCAGGTCGGTGTATGGGTGGACAAAGGCGGCGGCAGGTAGGTGCACGCCCATCATTTCCATCATCATTTGGTTGGAGTTGGCAGTGCCGTAGAAGGTACAAGTACCCGGGCTGTGGTAAGAACCCATTTCGCTTTCAAGCAAGGCATCGCGGCCGACTTTGCCTTCGGCGAAAAGTTGGCGGGTACGGGCCTTTTCTTTATTGCCGATACCGCTGGACATCGGGCCTGCCGGAACGAAGATGCCTGGAATATGACCGAAAGACAAAGCGCCGATCATCAAGCCGGGAACGATTTTGTCGCACACACCCATAAACAGGCTGCCGTCAAACATTTGATGAGACAGACCGACAGCGGTACTCATGGCAATCACGTCACGGGAGAACAGCGACAATTCCATACCGGCATAGCCTTGCGTGATGCCGTCGCACATCGCGGGCGTACCGCCGGCAACTTGCGCGGTCGCGCCGTTTTTCTGTGCTTCGTCTTTAATTTGGTCGGGGAAATCTTTAAACGGCTGGTGTGCGGAAACCATGTCGTTGTAGGCGGTGATGATGCCTAAGTTGGGAACGGTGTCCTGAAGCATTTCGATTTTGATGCTTTTGGGCATGGCGGCGTAGCCGTGCGCCAAGTTGCTGCAACCGAGCTGGTTGCGCTCCAGCCGTCCCATTTGTTTGGCGCTGCGGATTTTCGCCAGATATTTTTCACGCGTCGGGCGGCTGCGCTCGATGATGCGCTCGGTAATCTCGGCGAGTTTAGGGTGAATAGGAGTGGGGTTCATGTGCTGTCTCCTGGCAAAACGATATGATAGGGATTTTGTTTGCGCGTTTCTGATTTTTGTATTGGGTGTTTTTCAGACGGCCTGGAGCTGTGGGAATAAATAATGAGTGCCGTCTGAAATGTTGAAGATTTCTCTTCGAAGTGTCTGCGTATTATAGTACAAATTCTGTAATTTTGTTACAGAATAATTCGCTAAGTGGAAGAAATTTGATTTAAATCGAGGTATGGTCAATTTGTAAAATGGCAGGCTGCAAAAGTCATCAAACTTTTATGTTAAATCAAGCAATTTGTAAAAATGAGAATGGACAAAATCTGTAGTCATGTGTAGTATTACTACTCACTAGCCCGCTTGTTTGAAATTTTGGTGCGGGCGATTGGTTTTTTACTGCTTATTGCTTAAAGGCTTTTGATTTTAATTGATTTTTATGGATGACGACAGTCCAAAAGTTTTGAAGCAAGCTTCCTCAACGAGAGATGAAACGATGAGTACACAGACAAATTTTGATTTGGTGTTGTTTGGCGCGACCGGCGATTTGGCAATGCGTAAACTTTTGCCTTGCCTGTATCAGGCGCATGTAGCCGGTTTGCTTCATCCCGAAGGTCGTATTTTGGGTGTAAGCCGCAGCGAATTGGATACCGCCGGCTTTTTGTCTAAAGTGGAAACGAATTCTAAAATCCATGTCAAACAAAACTTCTCAGATGAAGCGTGGGCGTCGTTTATCCAACGTATCGAGTATTTAAAAGTCGATGTCACAGAGAAAGGCGATTTCATTGCCTTGGGCGACTTGGTAAAAGCACGCAAGAATACTGAAAATGTCGCGATCTATCTCTCAACTGCGCCGAAATTCTTTGCGCAAGCCTGTGAAAACCTTGCCGAAATCGGTTTGAATGCCGATAACGTGCGCGTGGTTTTGGAAAAACCGTTGGGTACGGACTTGGCCTCCTCCCAGCAAATCAATACAGATGTGGCCCGTTATTTCAAAGAAGAGCAAATCTACCGTATCGACCATTATCTGGGTAAAGAAAGCCTGCAAAACCTGCTGGCCTTGCGTTTTGCCAATGTGATGTTCGAGCCTTTGTGGAACAACAAATATATTGAAAGCGTACAGCTGACCATCGCCGAGCAGTTGGGCGTGGAAGAACGCGGCGAGTTTTACGACATTACCGGCGCGTTGCGCGATATGGTGCAAAACCACTTGATGCAAATGCTTTGTATGACTGCGATGGAAGCACCGGCGAGCTTGGATGCCGATGCCGTACGCGACGAGAAAGTGAAAGTCATCAAATCGCTGAAACCGCTGACCATCGAATCCGTCAACGAAAATGTTATTCGCGGTCAATATGTTGCAGCAAACGGCATGAACGGCTATCTGGAAGAAGTCAACGTTCCGCAAGATAGCTTTACTGAAACCTATGTCGCCATCAAAGCCGAAATCGAAAATGAGCGTTGGAAAGGCGTACCTTTCTACCTGCGTACCGGCAAACGCATGGCAGGCAAAGTGGCGGAAATCGTGTTGAATTTCCGTCCGCTGCAAAACCATATTTTTGACAACAGCCAACCTGCGCCGAATCGTTTGGTTATTGAACTACAACCGACCGAATCCGTCCGCCTTTACACCCAAGTGAAAACCCCGGGTGCAGGCAACAAAGTTGAAGTTACGCCGATTGGCGTGGACTTGGGTACAGCCGTAGAGGGCCGCCGCGCCGAGGCTTATGAGCGTCTGCTGCTGGATGTGATTAACGGCAAACTCGCTTTGTTCAACCGTCGTGACGAACTCGAAGCCGCTTGGGAATATGTGATGCCGATTTTGGAAAACTGGGCGAACAATACAACGCCTCCACATGCTTACGAAGCCCATTCTTGGGGTCCTGAAGCTGCACGCGCGCTGTTGGCCCGTGACGGCAACAAGTGGCACGAAGAGCAATAATATTTCTTTCAGACGGCCTTGTTTTCCAACAAAAGGCCGTCTGAAACCATGAAAGGACGAAACATGTTTGTTTGGCACGAACAAGAAAACGCTGCAACTGCCGCGCAAGCTCTTGCCGATGCTGTTGCCGCCGCATTGCAAGCTACGTTGAATGAGAAAGGCCATGCGGTTTTGGCTGTTTCCGGTGGCCGTTCACCGATTGCGTTTTTCGAGGCTTTGTCGCAAAAAGATTTAAATTGGCAAAATGTCGGCATTACTTTGGTGGACGAGCGTATCGTTCCGACCACGCATGCCGACAGCAATACAGGCTTGGTACGCGAATATCTGCTCAAAAATAACGCGGCCGTTGCCACATGGATTCCTGTTGTTGAAGACGGAAAGTCTGAAACTGAATTACAACCTGAAGTTGTCGTTGCTTACGCATTGAAATATTATAAGCAACCTGACGTGCTGGTGTTGGGCATGGGCGGAGACGGGCATACGGCGTCGTTGTTCCCTCAAGCGCCTCAATTACAGGCCGCAATCAATGAAGCTAATGATCCAACATTGATTCATACTACGCCGGTTACCGCACCGCATGAGCGTGTGAGCATGACTTTGGGTGCGATTGCCAAAACGCCGAATGTATTTTTGGCTATTCAAGGCGCAGAGAAAAAAGCGGTATTCGATAAGGCTGCTGCAAGGGCTGACACCGAATATCCGACCAGTCTGATTCTCAATCACCAAGGAATTAACTGCCATGTCTACTATGCACATTGAGGCTTATCCTCGTTTGATCGCCGATATCGGCGGTACGAATGCCCGTTTTGCACTTGAAACTGCACCACAGGTCATTGAAAAGGCTGAAGTCTTGCCTTGTAAGGATTACGTCACCATCGTCGATGCCGTCAAAACTTATTTGGAACGCGCAGGCAGACCGAAAGTTTTGCACGCTGCCTTTGCGATTGCCAATCCGATTTTGGGCGACTGGGTGCAGATGACCAACCACCACTGGGCATTCTCCATCGAAACCACCCGTCAGGCTTTGGGTTTTGAAACGTTGATTCTGTTGAACGACTTTACCGCCCAAGCTTTGGCGGTAACACAAACCGATAAGAAAGACTTGATACAAATCGGCGGTCAAAAACCAATCGAATTTGCGCCTAAAGCCGTTATCGGCCCGGGTACCGGTTTGGGTGTCAGCGGTTTGGTGCACAGCGCTGCCGGCTGGGTAGCGTTGGCAGGCGAGGGCGGTCATACCAGCTTCCCGCCGTTTGACGATATGGAAGTGTTGATTTGGCAATACGCTAAAAACAAATACGGTCATGTTTCTGCCGAGCGTTTCTTGAGCGGCTCAGGCTTAAGCCTAATTTATGAAGCATTGGCCAAACGCGACAACATCAAACAATGCCGTCTGAAGCCCTCTGAAATTACCGATAAGACATTGAGCGGAACATCGCCGATTTGCCGTCAGACTTTGGATATTTTCTGCGCCATGTTGGGTACGGTCGCTTCCAATTTGGCTTTGACCTTGGGCGCGCGCGGCGGCGTGTATTTGTGCGGCGGGATTATCCCGCGCGTGTTGGATTACTTTAAAACGTCTCCATTCCGAAGCCGCTTTGAAAACAAAGGCCGCTTTGAAGCTTATCTTGCCGCCATTCCCGTGTATGTCGTATTGAGCGAATTTCCGGGCATCGTCGGCGCGACGGTGGCATTAGACAATCATTTAAATAACGTTTAAACACACAAACGGCGGTGCAGGGCAGGGTACGAAAATGTATCTTGTCCTGAACGTCAAAGAATCAAAGGGTAGAGTATATGTTAAGCAAAATCAGCGAATCATTGTCCAATCTCTCCGGTGCAGAACGCAAAGTTGCCGAATCTGCGCTGGCCGAGCCGAAATGGTTTGTTCATGCCGCTGTGGCGGAAATCGCCGAGCGTGCATCCGTCAGTCAGCCGACAGTGATCCGTTTCTGCCGCAGTTTGGGTTACAAAGGCTTACCTGAGTTCAAACTCGCTTTGTCTGCCAGCATCGGTCATGAAGGTATGCCTTACGTTCATGAAGAATTGAACGCCGATGACAACATGAGCAGCGTGGTCGAAAAAGTATTGGGCAATGCCGCAGCCTCCCTTTTGGGTGAGCGCCGTTTCTTGAAAGAGTCTGAGCTGGAAAACGCGATTGCCATTCTGATGCACGCGCGACGCGTTGAGTTTTATGGTGTCGGCAACTCCGGCATTGTTGCCCAAGATGCGCAGCACAAATTCTTCCGTTTCGGTATGTCAACCGTCGCCTATGTCGATACGCATACCCAGTTGATGGCGGCTTCCGTATTGACCGAGCAGGATGTATTGGTGGCGATTTCCAATACCGGCTCATCTATCGAATTGTTGGATGCGGCCAGTATTGCCAAAGAAAACGGTGCAGCCGTTATCGCGCTGACCCGCAATGATTCGCCGTTGGCCCAAATGGCCGACTGCGTATTGAGCATTGCCACTCAGGAAAATGCCGAGCTTTATACGCCTATGGTGTCCCGTCTTCTGCAGCTGGCCGTTATCGACATTCTTGCCATCGGCTTGGCTTTACGCTTGGGCGACACGGCCAGCATTCAACTGCAAAAAAGTAAAAAAAGCATACATAACAAACACATCGAATACGATAAAGATTGATTCTTCACTGATATATTCAGACGGCCTTAACCCACATCAAGGCTGTCTGAAACCTCAAAAAACGGAAACCACCCCGTTCCCGTTTCAGACGACCTCACGGCCGTTTTCTCAACAAAACTGTCCATTATCCAGGAGAGCATCCGATGAAACAGCTTTACGATTTACCAGCTTGGTCAAAATTATGGATACATTTTGACGAAACCAAAGAACAACATATGCGTGAAATGTTCGAGCAAGATCCTGAACGTGCCGAGCGCTACTGGCTGCAAGTTGGCGGCCTGACTTTGGATTATTCTAAAAACCGTATCAACGACGAAACCATGTCGCTTTTGTTCGAGTTGGCGCGTGAAGCAGGCGTGCCGGAACGGATGCAGCAAATGTTCCGCGGCGAAAAAATCAATACGACAGAAAACCGCGCCGTACTCCACGTTGCCCTGCGCAACCGCACCAATGCCCCGATCGTCGTGGATGGCGAGGATGTCATGCCTAAGGTCAACCATGTCCTGCAACGCATGGGCGAGTTCGCACACGAAGTCCGCAGCGGCAGCTGGTTGGGCTACACCAATCAAGTCATTACTGATGTCGTCAACATCGGTATCGGCGGCTCCGACCTCGGCCCTCTGATGATGTGTACCGCGCTCAAGCCTTTCGGTCATCCGCGCCTGAATATGCACTTCGTCTCCAACGTGGATGGCTCCCAACTGCGCGACGTATTGTCTAAAGTCCACCCTGAAACCACCCTCTTCATCATTGCTTCCAAAACCTTCACCACCCAAGAAACCCTGACCAACGCCCTGACCGCGCGTAAATGGTTCTTAGATCATGCAGGCGATGAAAGCGCCGTCGCCAAACACTTCGTTGCCGTATCGACCAACCAAAAAGCCGTTGCCGAATTCGGTATCGATACCGTCAATATGTTTGAATTTTGGGATTGGGTCGGCGGCCGTTACAGCCTGTGGTCTGCCATCGGCCTGCCGATTATGCTGTACCTCGGCGAAGAAAACTTCATCGAAATGCTCAACGGCGCGCACCTGATGGATCAACACTTCATCAACACGCCGCTGGAGCGCAACCTGCCGGTTATCCTTGCCCTTATCGGCATTTGGTACATCAACTACTACGGCGGCGGCAGCCACGTTATCGCGCCTTACGACCAACATTTGCACAGCCTGCCCAAATTTATCCAGCAGCTCGATATGGAGAGCAACGGCAAACAAGTGACCCTTGACGGCAAAGCTGTCGGTTACGAAACTTCGCCGATTATTTGGGGCGAAACCGGTATCAACGGCCAGCACGCCTTCTTCCAACTGCTGCACCAAGGTACGCACATCACGCCGATTGACCTGATTGCCTCGCTCGAAAAACGCAGCAACCTGCGCGGCCACCACGAAATCCTGCTGGCCAACGTTTTTGCCCAAGCCGAAGCTTTTATGCGCGGCAAAACGCCTGACGAAGTACGCGCCGAGCTTCAAGCCCAAGGCATGGACGAAGCACGTATCGAAGAGCTGGTTCCGCACAAAACCTTCTCCGGCAACCGTCCGACCAACCTCATCCTCATGGACAAAATCAACCCGCGCAATATGGGCAGCCTGATTGCCATGTACGAACACAAAACTTTTGTTCAAGGCATTATTTGGGGCATCAACAGCTTTGACCAATGGGGCGTAGAGCTCGGCAAACAACTGGCCAAAACCATTCTTGCCGAATTGACCGGCGAGACCGAAGTGCAAAAACATGACAGCTCGACTACACGTCTGATTAATCTTTATTTGAATGCCAACAAATAAAGCATTTATTTAAAGCAAAGGCCGTCTGAAATTTTCAGACGGCCTTTTGTTTTATTCCGGATCATCCGTAAACGCATTCGCCCGAAAAATCGGTACGAACGTCAACAGATAAAGCACGAACACGGCGGCGGTCAGAATTGCGGGAACGGTGATGAAAAATATCGGGTTCACGTTCATTAAAACAGCGCGCGAGACGGCGGCGGCGAAGAGGATGGGGACGGCGACGCGGCAGAGTTTGGGGTAGTCGAGTTTGGTAAAGCCGCTGTGCCACAGTCCGGCGGTCAGCCACACCATCATCACGCCGCCCATCATGCCGCCGAGGGTAATCAGGTGCAGGGGCGCGGAGGCAGGCAAGTTTTGCAGTTTCGCCGCGCCTGTCCACAAATAGCCTGCGGCGGCAAAGAGTTGGAGCAGGTAATAGGTGCGGACGTAGTGTTTGCGCAGGAGTTCATGATGGTGCAGTTCGCGCAGCTTGGCGAGCAGGATAAAGCCGACGGCGAGCGCGGTAAAACCGGCGGTTTGCACAGGCAGCCAAAGTTCGGCGGCAGCGTGCAAGAGCAGGAAAGTAATAGCGATGTTTTTATAAACGATATTTGGAATAAAAACAGGGTCTTTCAGACGGCATTCTTTAAGGGCTTCCGCGCCCAAAAGAATGCTGACGCGGACGGATACAAACATCACCGCAGCCATGTTCAGATGCACTTGCGCGCGCAGCAGGTTTAAATCGCCGCTGACGGCATAGGTCGTCTGAAAAACGGTGAACGCGGCGAGCAGCATCAACAGGGCGAAGTTGTCGGTATTGCGGTCGAGCCAAATCAGCCAGGCGCAGAACAGCAGCAACACCAGCCAATAGGCGGCGACGAAAAACGAAGCGGTTTGCGGCGAAAACGGCAGCATGACGGTTGCGGCGAGCAACAACGCCGCCAAGACGGTGGCAACGGGTTTCAGACGGCCTTTATACCCCGTCCATTCGAGCATGGCGGCAGTCAGAAAACCGCCGTATGCCGCAGGCAGCATAAGTTCTAAGAAGATTTGGCGGTGCAAAATAACGGCGCCGGGGCTAATAAAAAACACCAACGCGCCGAGTATGGCAAGTACCGCCGCGCTGACGAAAAACGGCCGCATGGGGTGGGTGAAAAATTTATTCATGGCTTGGCTTGATTCTGCATGAAGATGCTTTCGGATATGGATTTATTGGGTGGACAGGGCCGTATCTTTTGCTAAAGAGGCAAGCCTGCGGCATGCTTGCCCTCTCCCTAGCCCTCTCCCACGGGGAGAGGGGATTAAGCTGCCAAACCCGAATATTTTCAGGTTTGCCTACCATCTGATTTTCAATCCTACGTTCTCTAATTTTCAGCAACCTGATTCCCTCTCCCCGTGGGAGAGGGTTAGGGAGAGGGCAACGAACCGCAAGGTTTGTCAGATACTCAAATGCCCGTATCATTCATATTATTGATATTATTGTTCGAATTGTATTATTTTCAATAATAATAAATAACCCTAAACCAATATAAATAACAGCCATTATCCAACGACTAAACTTCTCTACAATTTCACCAACACCTGAAATATTAGCCAATCTTTGTGCTGTATATACTAAAACAAAAATCAATATTAAAAATACAAGAAGAGTAACTAATAAGTCGACAAGATCTAAAGTCACAAAGTAAGGAACAAAAAGTCCAATATTATCTGCACCACAACTAGCAACTGTAACCAAAGCAACAATACCGACTAATTTTGACAACCCTTTTTCATCCAATTCTTTTTTAGCTCTTTTTTCGCCCTCACAATCGTCGTAAATAGCAACTTTAATACCTAAGTAAATCGGTATTAAACCTAATAAACCCAACACCCATTTTTCCGGAACATAATGCAAAACAAAAGCTAGAAATAAACTAACTAATATTAAAATTACAGAACCTAAATATTGTCCGATATAAATATCTCGATATTCTTTTCTAGTATTTGCTCTAGCAAAAAATATTAATAGTATTACCAACAAATCTACTGCTGTAGCAATATATAAAACAGCAGCAGTAATCACAGTCGAAAACATAAAGCACCTCATAATGAATCCCCTGCCCCCTTGGCACCACGGCTTTTTCAAAAACCGAATCGCGTTCGGATAACAGATTCGTATCTTTCGCTAAAGAGGCAAGCCTGCGGCTTGCTTACCCTCTCCCTAGCCATCTCCCACGGGGAGAGGGAATTGGGCTGTCGAGCCTGAACATTTTCAGGTTTACCTGACATCTGATTCCCAATTCTACGGCTCTCTGATTTTGAGAAACCTGATCCCCTTTCCCCGTGGGAGAGGGTTAGTGAGAGGGCAACGAACCGCAAGGTTTGTCAGAAATTTAAATTCCTATCACTCATAATAATGAATCCCCTGAAACTCTCTTGCCACCACGGCTTCTTCAAAAGCCGAATCGCGTTCGGACAGCGGCGTAGGCAGGGTAATCACGTTTTGCACGTTCATGCCCTTAGTGGAAAGCAGCATGATTTCATGGCTCAGGCGTGCGGCTTCGAAGCGGTCGTGCGTTACCAGCATACACGCCATGCCCTGCCGCTCGATTTTTTCCACCAGCATGGCGACCAAAATATCGCGCAAATCGCGGTCCAAACCGACGAACGGCTCGTCCAGCAAGGCAAGGTCGCAGCCGCACAGCAGCAGGCGCAAAAATGCTACCCGTTTCGCCATGCCGCCGGACAATTCGGTCGGATATTTGTTCAAATCGCCCGCAGTCAGCCCGACTTTCGCCGCCAGCGCGATGATTTCGCCTTCATCGAGTTTGTCCATAAAAATAGCGATATTCTGCATCGCGGTCAAGTTTCCCGGCAGGCGGTTTTCCTGAAACAGAAAACCCGTTTTGCGGAAAGTATTGCGTATCGTGCCCGATTTCGGCGTTTCCAAACCCGCAATCAGCCGCAAAACCGTCGTCTTGCCGCAGCCGCTCGGCCCGAACAAAGCTTTTACTTCGCCGTGTTGCAGGTTCAAACTGAAATCGCGCACAATGGGATCGCGGAGAATTTCAAAACGCACGTTTTCAAGACAGAGCATCATCTCCTCCACGGCATAAACAAAATTTCCAAAGGCTTGGTAATCAGGTATTCAAACAGCGATACAAACACGATAACCAGCACCACATAAGCCATCACCGTCGAAGTCTCCAGCATCGCCCTCGCATCCGCAATCCGCGCGCCCACGCCTTCGCTCGCGCCCAAGAGTTCCGCCATAATCACCACCTTCACCCCCATCGCCACCGCCACGCCGATGCTGGAAATCACATAGCCCGTCAGATGCGGGATATACAGATAGCGGATTTTTTTCAGACGACCTAATTTATAAGCGTCAAACAATTCCTCATGCTGCTTGTTCACACTCGCCATCCCGACCGCCGCACTCGCAAACGTCAGCGGCGCAACCAACACAATGATGGTAAACAACACGCTCGGATTGCCGAAACCGAACCAAAACAACGCCATCACCACCCAAATAATCGGCGGCATCGCCAACAAAACCGTAATCACAGGCTTGAGCAACGCCATCGCCGTCTTAAAACTGCCCGCCACCAGCCCCGCCGCCAATCCCGCTACCAGTGCAACCGAAATACCCACCACCGACCGCCACAGCGAAATCCCGATTTCGTTTTCCTGAAAATGTTTCAATAAATCAAACGACTTTTGAAACACCTCCACCGGCGCAGGCAGCATAAACTCACCGAACACAGCGCTGCCCCACGCCCACAACGCCACCACCACCATCGCCACGCTCAGACCGGCAAAGCCGCTCCAAAGGTAGTCGATGATGTAAAACACCGCAGGCTGCGGTTTACGGATTTTGTCGGTTTTAATCATGGTTTGGTTGTTGGTTTGATGGGGATGGTTTAGGGACGATAGGTCGTCTGAAAAATGGTTGATTGGGTTAGATGGAACACCGTAATTCAACGAAACGGTTTGGTTTTTCCAAATAGTGTTTTTCAGACGACCTTGGTTTAGAATTTCAGTATTTGGGTTGGGATACGACTGCTGCTAAGCCAACCTTTGGTTACTGACAATTATTATTAGGAATAAAAATACGTTCGCTGGGATTTTCAGTTGTAACAAACCCATTTTCCTCTAAAATGTTAAATACCTTGTCCTTATCTTTATTAGTGTTTTTTACAACCGCAAAAATCTTTAAATCTTCCTTGTACTCGTTTTGAAGGAATTGTTTTAGTATTTCTTTAAATTTTACATTTTCATCATTTGTTAACTTACCAAATATAATTTCATAAAAATAATTATCCTCAATCTCCTCATTCGTTTTAAAACAATACGTCAATATGATAAAAGCTACTAAATTTTCGTTTAAATAGCATTCATATACTTTAGATGCTTTACTAAACGCGACATCATTATCTCCCAGATTATAAGACTCTTTTTTTTGAAGCATAAATTCTGTAATTGCTTTGCAAACGATATGTCCAATATTTTTAAATTTAAAATCCATTTTTAAATCTCCAATAATAGCAGTTGATAACTAAGTGTAGATTGGACTCATACCCTAACATTTCAGGTAATTCGACGGTTTTTGGGAGGTGACAACCCAACCTTACTTACTGATTAATAGGAATACCAAACCATAGTTCATATGAAGCTAAACCAATCCAGTCGATATTTGCATTTTCATCTGAGCGAATAGTTTTTCCGGAGCTATACTCGCCCGTCTTAAATAAAATGGGCTCCAAGAAATATGATTTGAAATTACAGCTCATCTTCAGATTATCAATCTGCATGCACAACTTCCGTATGAACGGGCTTTGAACAAAAGATTTCGTTGTAATCTTTTGTATCTTTTTATCGAATGCCGAATACCTGCCGCCCAACAAAGTATTTTCCTTAAGTGCTTTCTCAATCGACTTTCTGGATGTCTCGCTGCTGCTCCAGTTTAACTGTATTTCATACAATTTATTTTTATCGATTTGCGCAATGGAGTACTTAATGGCATTAATGAGCTGATCTTCAGTCAAACGATGAACCACCCCTTCTGAGTCTGATGCCTGATAATGTCTAAAATTTAGAACATATTTTCCGGGCATAATTTCCCAATGGATCACATTGGAGACGGTAATATTGTCATCCATTGTAAATTGAATAATTTTCTCACAACCCTCGTTAATATTTCGGGTACAAGCATTGGCACCGGCAAAAACGATGGCAATAAAACATGTAAAAAGAAATTTTTTAATGAACATAAACATTGCTCCATCGGCAAAATTCCATCATCACTCCTTCAAATACTCACATATTTTTCGTTATCTGTATCAACCAATTTAGATACCGGATTCCCGCCTGCGTGGGAATGACGGCTATTTATGTACTGTTCTAACTATTATCTGATAGGTCGTCTGAAAAAAATAGGTCGGATACTTATATCCGACAGCCCGTTTAGCCGAAATGTCGGATTCAAGAACCCGACCTACGCTGCTGATAGGTCGTCTGAAAAAGTAGGTCGGATACTCGTATCCGACAGCCCCGTTTAGCCGAAATGTCGGATTCAAGAATCCAACCTATGCTGCTGATAGGTCGTCTGAAAAGAGTATGTCTTATACTCGTATCCGACAGCCCTGTTTAACCGAAATGTCGGATTCAAGAATCCGACCTACGTTGCTGATAGGTCGTCTGAAAAATGATAAATCAGGTATTCACAACCACCCTGCCCTTTTTCAGACGACCTCCCCTCCCTTTAAGCCAAGAAGAACCCGTTATCCGGCAGCTTGCCGCCCAGAAGTTTCGGATTGAACTGCATCAGGATTTCGTAAAACTTCAAAATCTCGTTCTTCACTTCGCTGCCTTTGGTTACCGTCAGCCGCGCGCCGTCCAAGCCCATGACTAGGGCGGGTTCGGGTGCGGGGAGGTAGTTTTTGCCGATTTTCGCGGCACTTTGGCGGTTGGCCAGTATCCAGTTGAGCGCGTTTTTCAAATCCTGATGGAAGATGTCGAACTGCGCTTTGTGTGCGTGGAAATATTCTTCGTTGGCGATGATGCCCGCCATCGGAATCAGCGGTTTGGTGTCAAACGCCTGCCCCCATGCCTTCACCAAATCAAAGCCGCGCACGACGTTTACGCCCATGGTTTTGCCTTTGAGCATGCTGGCGCTTGCCATTGGTTCGGGCAGGATGGCGGCGTGGTAGTCCTTACTTAAAAACAGCCCGACCGCTTCGGGCGGCGTGGCGGTGTAAGTGATGCCGACTTTGTGCGCGTCGATTTTCAGTTTTTTCAACAAGGCTTGCAGCACGATGTCGGGCATGTCGTTTTTAAACGGAACGAGGATTTTTTTGCCGACCAAATCCTGCGGCGAGGCAATCGCGCTGCCTTTGCAGACCAACTGCGTGATGCCGTTGGTCAAAATATTCACCATGCCGACTTTCTGTCCTTGGTTGCGCAGGTTTACGCCGACATTGCTCGGACTCATCATCACTTTAAATTGTCCACTCGCTACGCCCGCGCGAAGTTGGTCGGGCGAACGCCAGATTTTCAGCGACACATCCGCTTGTTTTGCCAGCTTGCCTTGCAACGCCGCTACGGCAATGGTTACGCTGGGCATTGCCGGTGCGCCGTACACGGTAAATTGTTCTTTCCCCGCCGCCAACAGCGAAGGCGAAACGCCTGCGGCTGCCAGCGCGGCGGTCATTTTTAAGAAATCACGTCTTTTCATATCCATTTTTTATCTCCTAATTCTTACATAAGCCAGTGTAGGCATTCTTTCAGACGGCCTGATACTCAAAACGCCGCGTGCAAACTCAGCCAATACGTCCTGCCCGGTGCATACACTACGCTGGGCGACAGGGCGAGGACGTGGTCGCCGCTGATGTGTTCGGCGTATTTTTTGTTGAACACGTTGTTCACGCCCAAGCGCAAGCCGTATTTGTCTTTGATGTTCATGCCTGCGTACACGTCGGCAACGGAAAAGCCTTTGGCGGCTTCGCGTTTGTCTATGCCCAGACCGCTTGCCGCGTCAAAATCGCCGCGCGTTTGTTTGGCGACAAAGCGTGCCGCCGCGCCGATGTTGTAGCTGCCGTAGGCAAAGTAGTTTTTGTAGTCGGCTTGGACGGCGGCTTCAAACGGACGGATTTGATAAAGCGGCCTGCCGTCGGTTTCATTGTGTCCGTAGTTGTAGGTAGCTTTGATGCCTGCGGCCCAATGCGGATTGAAGTTGTAACGTGCATAGGCCTGCGCGGTAAACAATCGTGCGTCCACGTTGCGTGTGATGATGCCGCCGCCTTTGGAAGCCGTGCCACTTTGTCCGTGTGCGCGGTCAAAAATAATCAGGTCTTTGACTTTGTCCGCCACAAGTGTGCCGCCCACGTTCCAGCCTGCGCCTGCTAACGAGTTCATGTAGCCGTTGTAGTAGTCGTTGCGGCTGTCGGCGGTAAGCTTGATGCGGTTGTGTTTTTCGGTTTTCAGCAAGGGATTGCCTGCGATGGCGGCGGCTGGGTTTTGGTTCATCAGCGCGCCGTTCATGCGGTTTTGCACGATGGCGGCAAGCGAGTTGAAGCGTTCGGTGTTGTCGCCGATTCGTTCTAAGTGAGTAAGGGAGACGCTGTATTTTTGCGTTTCAGACGGCGTGAAATCGTATTTGAGTTCGCCCGACAAAGCATGACGGCGCACTTTGCCGTTGAAGTCGTAGCCGTAATGGGTTTTCCAGATTTGCTGCGCTGAGGCGAAGGCGAGATTGCGGTTCATCGGATGGGCGGGTTGCGCCGTATTTTTGCGAACGTCCGCTTCGTTGAGTTCGTAGCTCAAGCCCAAGCCCAGTTTGTGTTGGTCGTCAAACTGGTAAGACAGGGTATCGGCAATGCGCCAGCGGTCGATGTGCACATCGGCGAAACGGTAGCCGTTGAGGAAGTCGCGCATGGGAGTGTGGGCGTTGCGCTCGCCGTTTTGGCTGTCGTTGCGGTAGCTGACGGCGGCTGTGTTGTGGAACTTGCCGAAATCTGCGTCGTGTTTGAGCGAGAAGTCGTACACTTTGCGGTCAAGCTCCACGAACACTTTCTGCTGCGTATTGTTTTGACGCAGGGAGTAATTGTCGGCGCGGCGTTTGAGTTTGATGACGCCTGCTTCCGCGCTGACCGTATTGCTCAAATCGGCATTGCCCCAACGCGCGTTGAGTTTGGCGATGTGGCGTTCGGTATCCAATGCGTCGTTGACGAACTGCGGCTGGCGGTCGTTGTTGATGTCGTCGTGCAGATAAGTGAGGCGGTATTCCTGATTTTCAGACGGCACGAAACCGAGTACCAAAGCCTGATTGAAGCGGCTGTATTTCCAATCGGTATCGCGCCCGCCGCCGTCTTTGTAGCCGTTTGCCTTGGTGTGATTGAGATTGGCCACGCCGTATACCTTCGCCCCGCGTGCTTGCGCGGTAACGGAGTTGTAAAAGCTTTTGCCGTAAAAGCCGCTGTTTGCCTTCAGCGGGCGGAAGGCTTGGTCTATGTTTTCGGTAACAAAGTAATGATCGCTGCGGTCGGTGCGGTCGAATTGGTTTCCGGGGAAGTAGCCCTGAGCCGCGGTCGGTGCAATCGGTTTGGGCGGGGAGAAGGTTTTGACAGGCTGGATTTTGTCAGGGTCTGCCAAGGTTTCGGCAAAGCCGTTTGCGGCGGCAAAACTGCTCATTAATAAGCAAATCAAATGGTTTTGTTTCATTATTTATATCCTGATAATCATTTTTATTTATTATGCTCTTAGAGAGAAGCAAAGTAAAGAAACGATAAAGTATCTGAAGCCGATAAAACTTTATTGTCGGTAAGGAAAGCTTTAGCCTTGAACACAAGCCGATACGGGCTAAAAACTTTTAGAAGAGGGGAGTGTTAGCGAGGTTTGTATTTGCGTTTCATCTTGCGGTTGTGTTTTCCGTTTATAGAGTAGCATAGGCCGTCTGAAAAAACTCTCTCTTTTCAGACGGCCTATTGCTGGTTATAATGAATTTTACGAATCATTATTATTTCTATTTAAATATAGGAGAAACGCATGAGTACCCGTACCGAACACGACACCATGGGCAATGTCGAAGTCCCGTCCGAAGCCTATTGGGGCGCGCAGACCCAGCGCAGCCGCAACAATTTCAAAATCGGCGGCGAAACCCTGCCGCAGCCGTTGATTTATGCTTTGGCGCTGGTGAAAAAAGCCGCAGCTGCCACTAATGTTTCCCTCGGCAGGATTAAGCCTGAGCAGGCGGATTTGATTACGCAGGCGGCGGACGACGTGTTGAACGGCAAGCTCGACGGGCAGTTTCCTTTAGTGGTTTGGCAGACCGGCTCCGGCACGCAGTCCAATATGAACATGAACGAAGTGCTGGCGAACCGCGCCAACGAAATCGCCGGTACAGGCTTGGCGGCGTATCAGCCCGTCCATCCCAACGACCATGTGAACCACGCGCAATCGACCAATGACGCGTTCCCAACCGCCATCCACGTCGCCGCCGCGATTGAAATCAACCGCCACCTTATTCCGGCGGTAAAAGCCTTGCGCGATACATTGGACAAAAAAGCCAAAGAATTTGCCCCCATCGTCAAAATCGGCCGCACCCATTTGCAAGACGCGACGCCGCTGACTTTGGGACAAGAATTTTCCGGCTACGTTTCCCAGCTCGATCACGGTTTAGGCCGTCTGAACGATGCACTTAAAGACTTGTATGAACTCGCTTTGGGCGGCACGGCGGTCGGTACGGGTTTGAACAGCCATCCCAAATACGCCGAAAAAGCCGCCGCCAAACTCGCCGAATTGTCCGGCCTGCCGTTTGTCAGCGCGCCGAACAAATTTGAAGCCTTGGGCGGACGCGATGCCGCCGTTGCCGCTTCAGGCGCATTGAAAACGCTGGCGGCAAGCCTGAACAAAATCGCCAACGACATCCGCTGGTTGGCAAGTGGCCCGCGCTGCGGTTTGGGCGAAATCAAAATCCCCGAAAACGAGCCGGGTTCGTCCATCATGCCGGGCAAAGTCAACCCGACCCAATGCGAAGCGATGACCATGGTGTGCTGCCAAGTGTTCGGCAACGACGTCACCATCGGCATGGCGGGCGCGTCGGGCAATTTCGAGCTGAACGTCTATATGCCCGTTATCGCCTACAACCTCTTGCAATCCATCCGCCTGTTGGGCGACGCGTGCAACAGCTTCAACGAACACTGCGCCGTCGGCATCGAACCCGTACCGGAAAAAATCGACTATTTCCTGCACCATTCCCTGATGTTGGTTACTGCGTTAAACCGTAAAATCGGCTACGAAAACGCCGCCAAAGTTGCCAAAACCGCCTACAAAAACGACAAATCGTTGCGCGAAACCGCCGTCGAGTTGGGCTTGCTGACAGGCGAAGAGTTTGACGAATTGGTCGTTCCTGCCGATATGGTTCATCCGCGTTAAGCTTTGATAATGAAACATGCCGTCTGAAAATGTTTTCAGACGGCATGTTTTTATGCTGCGGTTGTCTTTTTTTTCAAATAGGGCAAAAATC
Source organism: Neisseria sp. P0020.S003 (assembly GCF_051957095.1). Lineage (NCBI taxonomy): Bacteria > Pseudomonadati > Pseudomonadota > Betaproteobacteria > Neisseriales > Neisseriaceae > Neisseria > Neisseria sp. P0020.S003. The sequence continues at coordinate 71,490 of NZ_JBQCWU010000004.1, forward strand.
ATTGACAGTAAATTGAAGAGCAGTAGGAAAGTTACTGACCTTAGAAATGTACGCCAGGCATAATGCCACGCCTCCGTTCTGTCTGCTTGGGGTAGGAGCGATGCAGTATAGCGGTTGTGTAGGGTTTTTGCGGTGTTATTGTTTTCCAAATAGTCCAACGAAAGTACCAATAATTTGCCCGTGTCTTTGTGTTGTAAGAATTTGGCATGCTCAACCCAGATGCCCAGCTTGGCTTGTTCGCATAAAGATTCAATGCCGACACAAGAGGCCAAGCTGTTTTGGTTGTTTTGCAAAATCGACAGCTCGTTTTTTTCAGCCTGCATGGCTATGGGGGAGGTTTGATGAAGGTATGCGCTCATGCCGTTGCTCTCTATTGATTGAAAATCATGGAGCTGGCTGAATCCACCATTTTCCCAGGCGACAAATACGGCATAGCATCCGCTGAATAGGCAGATCATGATCAATTTTAAGACAATGTTTTTCACCCTTGCTCCTTTTGTTTGAAGATGGCGGTAAAGTCAGGAGGCGTGTTTTCTCGTTTGAAGGTAAGTTTAGGTTTATCTGTTTTTATTGTAAGATTGAGTGTAACACAGGTAATCAAAAGGCCGTCTGAAAATTTTCAGACGGCCTTTTATTGTGTGTTTAGATGGGGTTAAGCCAACAATTCACGCCAGCGTTTCACTTGGAAACGGACTTGTTCAGGCGCGGTGCCGCCCAAGTGGTTGCGCGCGTTTAAGCTGCCTTCGGGTGTCAGCACGCTGTACACGTCATCGGCAATCAAACCGCTGAAACCTTGCAGGACTTCAAGCGGCAATTCGCTTAAATCAACGCCAGCTTCATCGGCATGGCGCACGGCTTGGGCAACGACTTCGTGGCTGTCGCGGAAAGGCATGCCTTTTTTCACCAAGTAATCCGCCAAGTCGGTAGCCGTTGTAAAACCCTGCATCACGGCGGCGCGCATATTGTCGGGTTTGACGGTCACGCCGCGCATCATATCGGCGTAAATGCGCAGGGTGTCGATAAGTGTGTCGGCAGTGTCAAACAAAGGCTCTTTGTCTTCCTGATTGTCTTTGTTGTATGCCAAAGGTTGCGATTTCATCAGGGTAATCAGGCCGATCAGGTGGCCAATCACGCGACCGGATTTACCGCGCACGAGTTCGGGTACGTCGGGGTTTTTCTTTTGCGGCATGATGGACGAGCCGGTGCAGAAACGGTCGGCAATATCAATAAAGCCAAAACGCGGGCTCATCCACAAAATCAATTCTTCGGAAAGACGGCTCAGGTGAACCATAATCAGAGAAGCGGCAGCCGTGAACTCAATGGCAAAATCGCGGTCAGACACGGCATCGAGCGAGTTTTGGCAGATTTGCTCAAAGCCCAGCAGCTCGGCGGTAATTTCGCGTTGAATCGGGTAGGTGGTACCGGCAAGGGCGGCGGCGCCGAGCGGCATACGGTTGACGCGTTTGCGGCAGTCGGCCATACGCTCGAAATCGCGGCCGAGCATTTCGACATAGGCGAGCATGTGGTGTCCGAAGCTGACAGGCTGGGCGGCTTGCAGATGGGTGAAACCGGGCATAACGGTTTCGGCGTTTTGTTCCGCCAAATCGACTAAGGCCGTCTGAAGGCTTCGAATCAGGTCTTGAATAACGGTAATCTGATCACGCAGCCACAGGCGGATGTCGGTGGCGACTTGGTCATTGCGGCTGCGGCCGGTATGCAGGCGCTTGCCCGCATCGCCGATTTTGTCGGTGAGACGGCGTTCGATGTTCATGTGGACATCTTCCAAATCCAGCGACCAGGAAATCGTTCCTTCTTTGATTTCTGCTATAATCTCGGCCATGCCCTGACGGATGGCGGAGAGGTCGTCTTCGCTCAAAACGCCCGACTGTGTCAGCATTTGCGCGTGTGCCAGCGAGCCTTGGATGTCCCATTCTGCCAGTCGTTTGTCAAAATCAATCGAGCCGGTATATTTTTTGACCAGCTCGGAAACAGGTTCGTTAAAACGGCCTGACCAGGTTTTGTCCTTGCTCATATCAGCATCCTTAAAATATAAATAAAAAAACAGGGTCTACGTCTTCAATATAGCAGACCCGTCTATACATTATGAAAGAAAACGGTTGAAATCATGTCTATTATACGTCAAATAAACCAGAATTTCGCAGTGCCGGATTTGCGCAATTCCGCAACTTTGGTGCGCCTACTCATTGTTTTGTTAATCAGTTTGTTTATCTTTCCGCTGATGACGGTATCGGGCGTGCCTTATCCGGAACAGATTTTCCAACATTTTTCATGGGCTTGCCCCGTCATCCTTTTAATTTTACTTAAAGTCTATTTCTTACAGGCATTTGCGCCGTCCCTGCTTCGCTCGCAGTACAGCGTTGTGGTTTCCTACGTCTCCAACCTGCTGATTTTCTTGTTTGTCGATTTAGTAATTTTGAAGACAGATATTTGGTCGTTGATTCAGCACTTCTTCTTGCTGACCTTTTTTTGTTTCAGTTTCATGTACATCGAAGCGGCCCGCCGCAACAGCCTTGCGCCTTCTATTTCCGAAGCCAGATTGAGTGCGTTGACGGCGCGTATCCGTCCGCATTTCTTGTTTAACAGCCTGAATGCCGCCATCAGCTTAATCCGTCTGCGTCCGTATGATGCGGAAACTTTGCTGGAGAATCTAGCCAACCTGTTCCGCGCACAACTGCGCGACGGTAGTCAAAACAGCACCTTGGGGCAGGAAATCGAGTGGGCGCAGGAATATATTGCCATCGAGCAAATCCGCATGGGACATATGCGTGTACAGGTTATGTGGCAGCACCATGCACCCGACGATGCGGAAACGCCGCATCTGCTGCTGCAACCGCTTTTGGAAAATGCTGTATTCCATGGTGTCGAATCCAGCCACCGCCCAGGGATAATTACAGTATTAACAAAATTGGAAAAATCATCTATTTTCATCAGTATCGAAAATCCGTGTGGAAAAGAACCTAATGAAAATACCAAGCCGCATAAAGGCAATTCTATGGCCTTACGCAATCTGAAAGAGCGTCTGACTTTGATGTATGACACCGACGCGAAAATCAGAAACATCCAATCAGACGGCCTTTTCCGCGTTGAAATCATATTGCCGTACCGTAAAAAATCAGCCGAAGTTTCCCGTCTGTTTGGCTAAACCGCATAGAAGAGGGTGGCTTTAGATAGGTTAGACTATTAACACATTAAATAAAATAGTTTAAATTTATTACATTCAGTAACATAACTGTTCCCATTTTTTGAAAACTGGTCTATGATACCCAAAAGAATTGTCTACAATTCTTTGATTGCAAATCATTTGCAACGGTCAGAAGAAAAAACAGAAAAAAGGAACAAAGAGATGTTAGAAGCCTATCGCAAAGCCGCCGCCGAGCGCGCCGCCCTTGGTATCCCCCCCCTCCCTTTGAACGCGCAGCAAACCGCCGATTTGGTTGAGCTGCTGAAAAACCCGCCCGCAGGCGAAGGGGAGTTCTTGGTTGAGCTGTTGGCTCACCGCGTACCACCCGGTGTGGACGATGCCGCCAAAGTTAAAGCCTCATTTTTGGCTGCCGTTGCCGAAGGCAGCGTATCCAGTCCGCTGATTTCCCCTGAGTATGCTACCGAGCTGTTGGGTACCATGCTTGGCGGTTACAACATTCATGCACTCATCGAACTCTTGGACAACGACAAACTTGCGCCTATCGCTGCAAATGGTCTGAAACACACTCTGCTGATGTTTGACTCTTTCCACGATGTTCAAGAAAAAGCCGAAAAAGGTAATAAATACGCGCAAGAAGTATTGCAATCTTGGGCAGATGCCGAATGGTTCACTTCTCGTGCCAAAGTTCCAGAAAAAATCACTGTTACCGTCTTCAAAGTCGACGGCGAAACCAATACAGACGACCTCTCTCCTGCACCTGATGCATGGAGCCGTCCTGATATTCCTCTGCACGCGCTGGCTATGTTGAAAAACCCGCGCGACGGCATCAATCCTGACAAACCGGGCGAAGTCGGTCCGATTAAATTGTTGGAAGAACTCAAAGCCAAAGGTCACCCCGTTGCCTACGTCGGCGACGTGGTCGGTACCGGTTCTTCACGCAAATCCGCGACCAACTCCGTCATTTGGCATACCGGCGAAGATATTCCGTTCGTACCGAACAAACGTTTCGGCGGCGTATGCTTGGGTGGCAAAATTGCTCCTATTTTCTTCAATACTCAGGAAGACTCCGGAGCATTGCCGATTGAAGTCGATGTATCTGCTCTGAAAATGGGCGATGTCGTCGATATCCTGCCTTATGAAGGCAAAATCGTGAAAAACGGCGAAACCGTTGCCGAGTTCAGTCTGAAATCTCAAGTATTGCTGGACGAAGTGCAAGCCGGTGGCCGTATTAACCTGATTATCGGTCGCGGTTTGACTGCCAAAGCACGTGAAGCATTGAAACTGCCTGCTTCTACCGAATTCCGTCTGCCTCAAGCGCCTGCCGAAAGCAAAGCCGGTTTCACCTTGGCCCAAAAAATGGTTGGCCGCGCCTGCGGTCTGCCGGAAGGCAAAGGCGTGCGTCCGGGTACTTACTGCGAACCGCGTATGACTACTGTCGGCTCGCAAGATACTACCGGCCCGATGACTCGCGACGAATTGAAAGACCTGGCTTGCTTGGGCTTCTCAGCAGATATGGTGATGCAGTCTTTCTGTCACACCGCGGCTTATCCAAAACCTGTCGATGTTAGAACCCATAAAGAATTGCCTGCCTTCATCTCTACCCGTGGCGGTGTATCTCTGCGTCCGGGCGACGGCGTGATTCACTCATGGCTCAACCGTCTGCTGTTGCCTGATACAGTCGGTACCGGCGGCGACAGCCACACCCGTTTCCCTATCGGTATTTCCTTCCCCGCAGGTTCCGGCTTGGTTGCTTTCGCAGCAGCCACCGGCGTGATGCCGCTCGATATGCCTGAGTCCGTATTGGTACGCTTCAGCGGCAAACTGCAACCGGGCGTAACCTTGCGCGATTTGGTGAACGCCATTCCGCTTTACGCGATTAAACAAGGTTTGCTGACCGTTGCCAAAGCTGGTAAGAAAAACATCTTCTCCGGCCGCATCCTCGAAATCGAAGGTCTGCCTGATTTGAAAGTGGAGCAAGCCTTTGAATTGACCGACGCATCCGCCGAACGCTCCGCCGCCGGCTGTACTGTGAAGCTCAACAAAGAGCCGATTATCGAGTACATGAAATCCAACGTCGTGTTGATGAAAAACATGATTGCCGACGGCTATCAAGATCCGCGCACTTTGGAACGCCGTATCAAAGCCATGGAAGCATGGTTGGCTAATCCGGAGCTGCTCGAAGCAGATAAAGATGCCGAATACGCCGCCGTGATTGAAATCAACATGGACGACATCAAAGAGCCGATTATCGCCTGCCCGAACGATCCTGACGACGTATGCTTCATGTCTGAACGCTCCGGCACCAAAATCGACGAAGTGTTCATCGGTTCGTGCATGACCAACATCGGCCACTTCCGCGCCGCCTCCAAACTCTTGGAAGGCAAGTCCGACATCCCCGTCCGCCTGTGGATGGCGCCGCCGACCAAAATGGACGCGAAAGAGTTGTCCGACGAAGGCCACTACGGTGTACTCGGCCGCGCCGGCGCGCGTATGGAGATGCCGGGCTGTTCGTTGTGTATGGGTAACCAAGCCCAAGTACACGAAGGCGCAACCGTCATGTCCACTTCCACCCGTAACTTCCCGAACCGTTTGGGTAAAAACACCTTCGTTTACCTCGGCTCGGCTGAGTTGGCGGCAATCTGCTCCAAACTGGGTAAAATCCCTACTGTTGAAGAATATCAAGCCAATATCGGTATTATCAACGAGCAGGGTGACCAAATCTACCGCTACATGAACTTCAACGAAATCGACAGCTACAACGAAGTAGCCGAAACCGTGAATGTTTAATGTAACAAGGTAAACCGATTTTCAGACGGCCTTAAATAATAAAGGCCGTCTGAAACGGAAAAAAGGACGCGTTCATCACGTCCTTTTTATTTTTAGTTCAATAAAAGGCCGTTTAAAAGATAAGTTTCAGATGGCCTTTGCTTAGGATAAATAATCAGAAAACCGATTAATCAGCGTTGTTTACTTTACGCCAAAACCAGGTTGGAGCAGGGCGCAAGGCTGACGCTCGTGACGGCTGCGGCGTGTTCTGCCGGCAATTTTACCGCAGACAATACCCGGATCGTTTTTCTCTTCTGCTTTTTTCGAGTTTTTGTCTGACTTATTCGAGTATTCGTTGCGTTTGTTTCTATCATCGCGGCGAGAGCGGCTGTCGCTGTGCTGAACCGGTTGCGCTTCGGCTTCATCTTGATTGTCGTTGCCCCACCAATGCGGCTCAAAGCCTTCGATGCGTTCCACATTCAAATCGCTGCCGGTCAGCTCTTTAATGGATTCAAACATTTTCTGTTCGGTTTTATCCATTAAGGAAATGGCAACGCCGTCAGCACCGGCCCGACCGGTACGTCCGATGCGGTGGATGTAGTCTTCAGGTTGGGTTGGCAGCTCGTAGTTGATGACGAAAGGCAACTCGGCAATATCTAGGCCGCGTGCGGCAACGTCAGTGGCAACCAAAACGCGTAATGTACCTTCTTTAAAGGCGTTGAGGGTTTCCAGTCGGCTTTGTTGGGATTTGTCGCCGTGGATGGATTGCGCGGCAATGTTGCGGCGGACGAGGTCGCGGGTAACTTGATCGACGCTTTGTTTGGTTTTGCAGAATACAATGACTTGATTCATATGCAAGTCAACAATCAGACGCTCGAGCAGGTTGCGTTTTTTGAGTGCATCAACGGCAATGATGTGTTGCTCGACATTGGCGTTGGTGGTGTTTTGCGCAGCCACTTCAACCATTTCGGGCGTGTGCATAAAATCTTGCGCAAGCTTGCGGATAGGTGGTGAGAAAGTGGCGGAGAAAAGCAGGGTTTGTCGCTGTTTGGGCAACATCTGCATGATTTTACGGATATCGTCGATGAAACCCATATCAAGCATACGGTCGGCTTCGTCGAGTACAACGATTTCAACTTTGTTTAAATTGATGTTTTTTTGTTTGACGTGGTCGAGCAGTCGGCCAACCGTAGCGACAACGATTTCGCAACCGGCGCGCAAGTCGGCAGTTTGTTTGTCCATATTGACGCCGCCGAAGAGGACGGTATGGCGCAAAGGAAGATTTTTAATGTATGCCTGCACGTTTTGATCGATTTGATCGGCCAGTTCGCGGGTTGGGGTCAATACCAACATACGGACAGGGTGCATGGCAGGGGAGGTACTGGATGTGGCGTAGCGTTTCAGACGTTCGAGGCTGGGCAGCATAAAGGCGGCGGTTTTACCTGTGCCGGTTTGTGCTGCGGCCAAAAGGTCGTGTCCTGCCAAGGCTTTGGGAATTGCTGCTGCTTGGATAGGCGTCGGGTTTTCATAACCCTGATCGGTCAGGGCGGAGACCAATTCGCTGCCTAAACCGAGTGAAGAGAAAGGATTCATGATGGTGGCTTTCTGTTCAGACGGCCTTTGGAATGATGAGGCCGTCTGAAAAATCTGATTCTGAAATGGACAAACCGCAGTATGATTTTGATTCTGCGGTTTGAAAAAAATGGGGGCGGAACAATCCGTCAAGTAGTCCATTATGCCATAAAAAGAGGGACTCCCCAAATGATGGTTGCGGCTAGGAACAGCCATGTTTTGATATTTTTACAGTTCAAAAACAGAAAAATTTACTGGTCTGCAAGGTTTTGAGTTTATTAGGAATTAAGCATTTGTCTTAACGTCAATAGAATTAATTTATCAAAAACTTACAGGTTGAAATGAAACTAAATTGTACTCACGTACTCAATATTGAGGTGCAGAGCTTGTTTTGTAGCCTGTATCTCCCGTTTAACGGTAAACCATAAAATCAAAATTTAGGAATATACAATTATGAAAACTTTATTGATCGCTCTTGCAACCGGTAGCCTGATGTTGGCAGCTTGTTCTTCTTCCAAACCTGAAGAAGCGGCAGCGCCACGTATCACTGTTGAAGAAGCAATGACTCAATGTCAACAAGCATCTGGTGAAAATGCTGATCGCGCTGTATTTGATGCCTGCATGAAAGGCAAAGGCTATCAACGTACGGCTGAATCAGCTGCCTCCGAACCTGCTGCATCTGAGCCTGTAGCTGATTCTGAAACTGCCACTCCTGAAGTTGCAGCTTCTGAGCCTGCCGCCAAAGCTGATCCTGCTAAAAAAGCAGCTGTTAAGAAAGCAAAAAAATAAGTGTCATAAAATTCAAGGAAGCCACTCTCATCAATACTCCGGATGAAGGCAGACTTAGAGCAACTTGAAAACAAAGGCCGTCTGAATATATTTCAGACGGCCTTTGTTTTTTTATATATAAGACCATTATTCAGAGATATGATTTTGCTTTTATAAAGAAAATAAAAAAGACGTGTAATGGGTACACGTCTTTTTAGGAGAATGAGACTTATTGCTTATATTCGCTGCCGTCTTCACGGAAAAGTTTTGGCTGTTCACCTTTTTCCACGACCTCTTTATTGATGACGACTTTTGCTACGCCTTTCAAATCTGGCAGGGTGTACATGGTGTCCAAGAGGCAACGTTCGACGATAGAGCGCAGGCCGCGCGCACCGGTTTTGCGTTCCATCGCCAGTTTGGCGATGCTGCGCAAGGTATCTTCTTCAAACTCAAGACCGACATCTTCCATTGCAAACAAGGTTTGATATTGTTTAACCAAGGCATTTTTCGGTTCGGTCAAAATGTTGACCAAAGCATCTTCGTCCAATTCTGCCAATGTGGCAATCACGGGCAGACGGCCGATAAGCTCGGGAATCAGACCGAATTTAATCAAGTCTTCAGGCTCGACTGTTTCAAACAGGGCTGAAATATCGGCATTTTCATCTTTGCTGTGTACCGCCGCACCAAAGCCGATACCGCCTTTTTCAGTACGTTGTCGGATGACTTTTTCCAAGCCGGCAAATGCACCGCCGCAGATAAAGAGGATGTTGGTGGTATCAACGTTGATGAATTCTTGGTTTGGATGTTTACGGCCGCCTTGAGGGGGAACGCTGGCTACCGTGCCTTCAATCAGTTTCAGCAGGGCTTGTTGCACACCTTCGCCGGATACGTCGCGCGTGATCGACGGATTGTCACTTTTGCGTGAAATTTTATCGATTTCATCGATATAAACGATGCCGCGCTGGGCTTTTTCAACGTCAAAATCACATTTGCCCAAAAGTTTGGTGATGATTTGTTCGACGTCTTCACCAACATAACCGGCTTCGGTCAAAGTTGTGGCATCCGCCATGACAAAAGGTACATCCAGTTTGCGCGCCAAAGATTGCGCCAACAAGGTTTTACCTGAGCCGGTAGGGCCGATAAGCAGGATATTGGATTTGGATAATTCCACTTTGCCCTCCGCTTTCGGGTGGCGCAGGCGTTTGTAGTGGTTGTAAACCGATACTGCCAACGCTTTTTTTGCATGTTCCTGACCGATAACGTGGTCATTGAGGTTGGCAACGATTTCGGCCGGAGTAGGCAGTTTTTTCTCGGTGTTTTCTTCTTTCGCTTTGACAAGCTCGTTTTCAATCTCGCCGGATTCGTTGTCTTGCAGCATCATGCCGCAAGTTTCTACACATTCGTTGCAGATGAAGGCGTGTTCGCCTTCGATCAGATTTTTAACGTCGTTTTCGGACTTTCCGCAGAATGAACAGGTGCGTTTTTCTTCAGACATAATAATTTCTTCGTATGGTTGTATGGAGGCTGTGTTGTAAAGGGGAAACAGATATTTCGGGCGTATTGCCGGATTGAGGGAATGCCTCTGACAAAGGAGCCTAAGTATAATGACTATCTTGTGTTTTTTCAAATCAGAGCAGGCATTGCGCCGTATCGTCTAAGAAACAGATGCGGGCGCTGGATTTGAATATCTCGCAAACAAACGCAAAGTTTTCTCAACTCGCTTTACAATTAGCGAAAAATTTAACAGAATGTTGAATTAAATGTATTTTTTTGAATTGGCAGATATGAAATTCTATAAAACTTTAGGAATGGTATGGACAGGTGTGGCATTGGCCTTTGCTTCTGCGCCTGCCGTTGCCGATGATATGGATGTATTGGGACAATTTTTGGAGCAAAATTTCCCAGTGCAAAATGACCCGATGGAAGCTTTTGCGTTGAGTCATGCTGACCAAGTCGAAGCTCAAGCCGCTTTGGCAGGTCCTCTGCTTTCTTCGCAATCTGCTTTGATTTTCAATAATAAAACCGGTGAAGTGCTGTATCAGAAAAACCCTGATCGTGTCATGCCGATTGCCTCTATTTCCAAATTGATGAGCGCGATGGTGGTGTTGGATGCGCATCTGGATATGAACGAGCCTATCACGATTACCGAGGCTGAAATCGACCGTTTGAAAGGTACAGGCAGCCGTTTGAGCATCGGCACAACACTGACACGCGGCGAACTGTTGCACCTGAGCCTGATGAGCAGTGAAAACCGTGCTACCCATGCGTTGGGCCGTACCTATCCGGGTGGTATGAGCGCGTTTGTTGCGGCAATGAATGCCAAAGCACAAAGCCTGGGCATGACCAGCAGCCGTTTCTATGAGCCTACCGGTTTGAATTTCCAAAACGTTTCAACTGCACGCGATTTGAACCGCATGGTTGCGGCAGCCAGCAAATATCCGCTGATCCGCAAAAATTCTACTTCAAATTATGGCTCGGTTTGGACGGCAAATGGTCGTCAAAACTACAAAAACTCCAATGCCTTGGTGCGTGAAGGTAGCTGGAATATTGAATTGCAGAAAACCGGCTATATCCGCGAGGCAGGACGTTCTATGGTGGTTAAGGCCAATGTACAGAATCAGCCGATTACCATCGTATTGCTCAACTCTCCGTCTTCCACAACACGCGTGAACGATGCGCGTAAGATTGAGTCTTGGATGTTGCAGCGCCGCTCTTAAATATTGCGCTTAAAGGCCGTCTGAAACCGTTCAGACGGCCTTTTGTGTAAAGTGTATTAAATTTGGGTACAATGTCGTTACATTAATTTTAAAACACAGAGAGAAAACATGTTGAAAAAATGGAATAAAAAATATTGGGCCGGCATGGGAGTGATTTTGGCGTTGACCGGCTGTACTTCTGTAGCAGATATGGTTGGCTACGATACCGCGACTTTAAATGAAGATGCGGCTAAAAGTTACACACAAGTCATTCAAAAAGCGCGTGGTCAAAAAGCTTTGGATGTTTCATCTCCAACTGCTCAACGCGTTCAACGTGTGTTTGCACGTCTGCGTCCTCATGCTGAGCGCGCCAACAAAACCGGCGTGCCCTTCAACTGGCAGATGAACGTTATCCGCAGTGATGAAATGAACGCATGGGCAATGCCGGGCGGTAAAATGGCCGTGTACACCGGCATAGTAGAAAAATTGAAGCTGACTGATGATGAAATTGCCGCCGTTGTCGGCCATGAAATGACCCATGCTTTGTTGGAACACAGTAAAAAAGCTTTGGGCGGACAAGTATTGACCGGCTTGGGCGGTTCGATTTTGGCCAGCTCAACCGGTGTGGATGGTGATTTGGTCGGCTTGGGTGCAGATTTGTTGGCAACCAAACCGTTCTCACGTTATCAGGAAAGCGAAGCGGATGCCGGCGGTGTGCGTTTGATGGCTGAAGCAGGCTACAACCCTGAGGCAGCGGTAAGCGTGTGGGAAAAAATGAACAAAGTACAGGGTGGCAGCTCATTGGCTATTTTGTCGACTCACCCAACCAATCAGGCGCGTATCAATGCAATCCGCAAAATGTTGCCTGAAGTAATGCCGATTTATCAGAAAAACAAACGTTAATTTGACGTATTGATGATTTTGCCGGTTTGATCAGATGATTCAAACCGGCAAAGTTTTATGGTTTCAGCCTGACAGTTTGGCAAATTTATCCCAATTTGCCTGAACGTAGGCTGCTGCGGTTTCCAAGTCTTCGTCGGCAACATCATAATAATCGCCGTCAAGCTCTTCAAAATCGGGAAACGCTTTGCGGATTTCATCGAAATCTCTTTGCTCATCTGCCATTTTTTCAATGGCTTCGCCGTGTTTTTCGTACAGGGCTTTGGCTTTGTCTAAGATTTTCGGTATCGGCTTGATGCGCCAGCGGCGCAGGCTGTCGGCAACTGGATTGCCGAAGATGTATTCTCCGTATCCTGAAGCGATAAGCTGTACGAAGCCGCCTTCTTGAACTTGGCTGTCGAGGTAGCAAAGGGCAGTCAATGTATGCTGTTCGTCGTTGAGGCCGGACATTTCCTCGTCGCCTGCCTGTTCGGTGTGGTCCAAATAGGCTGCGCTGAGTGTATAAAGAAATGAAGCGGAATCGGAAGTATTGAAATCTTGAAGGCGGAGTAGGGTGGTCATAATCATCAAAGGCCGTCTGAAAAAAGTCATTATATAATGTTTTCAGTCTGAACCTGGCGGCCGTTTTGCTTTACAATATCGGAAGATAAGAAAACATAGTGAGGAACCAAACCATGAGTACACAGTCTGAAAAAAACGTTGTAGTCATCAAGCCGCAGGATTTGCCGCTACATTGCTCCGGCCCTAATCATGAAACGTGGAACGGCCATCCGCGTGTGTTCTTACCGATTCAGTCCAACAGTGAGATTGAATGCCCGTATTGCGGCACTTATTACCGTCTTGATGGCGAGATTCCGCATCACCATTACTAATCTATGCCTATGTTGAACAAAATCATCTGCGCTTTGTGCGTGAGTTTGTGCGCTGCGTGCGGTTCTTATAAGGCCGTGCGCCCTGACGCGCCGTTACCTGTCATTGCACAAGCGCAGACGTATTCTGTCCGTTATCAATCCGCACAAGGTCGGACGATTACTGCAATTTATATCAACAGCCACAGCCCGATGATGGTTGAGCTGCGTGAAGGCAATACGGTTGAAAAACTGGTGCAAGTCCGCTTGCGGAGTCAGGGCGTCGAGTACGCCAATCCGAGCTCACGTTGGCAAATTGGCGATGGGTTTGCCGTACTGATTCGCGGTGGGCAAGAAGTTGTATTTAAAGAGATTGTGGAATAGGGCGGTTTAGCCTTTAGCCAAATATTTGATTAAAGGTTTGGGCAAACCATAATCCGCCAAATGTTCCAATGATACCCAAAGGCCGTCTGAAAGATGTTCAGACGGCCTTTGTTGCGTCTGAAAAGGGGTAATCATCAATAAACGGTGGGTCAGGCGGTGGGTAAACGTGGTTTGTTCTTCAAGGCCGTCTAAAACAATGCCGAAGTGTTCGGCGTAAGTATACAAATCGTCTAATTTTTCAAAACAGGGTACGCAATACAGACCGCCCCAAATGCCTTTGGCAGGGCGTTTTTCAAGCAATAATGCGCCGTCAGTGTGATGAATAATCAGCCAATAAAGCGGTAGGGTTTGCACTTCAGGAGCAGTTTTTTTGCGGGGCAGCTCGTCAATGCGGTTTTGTTTTTTTGCTTCGCAGATCTCTGCCATAGGGCATTGATGACACAAAGGTTTTGTCCGTTTACAGACGGTTGCGCCCAAATCCATCAGCCCTTGTGTATAGGCAGGCATATCGGCGTTTTCAGACGGCATCAGGCTTTCTGCAAGCGTCCAAAGCGCGTTTTCAAATTTTTTGTCTTGCGGATTTCCGTCTTGGGCAAAGACACGGCAGAGAACGCGTTTGACGTTGCCGTCCAAGATGGTTTCGCGTCGGTTGAAAGCAAAGGCAGAAATAGCGGCGGCGGTACTTCTGCCTACGCCGCAGAGCGTCTCCAAGTCTTTGCGCTCGGATGGAAAGATACCGCCGAATTGTCCGACGACTTGTTGCGCAGCTTTGTGCAGGTTACGTGCGCGGCTGTAATAGCCCAAGCCTGCCCACAAGGATAAAACCTCGTCTTGCGGCGCAGTGGCCAGTGATTGCACGGTTGGGAATTTGGCTAAGAAACGCGGATAGTAGTCCAATACGGTAGCAACCTGCGTTTGTTGGAGCATGATTTCTGAAAGCCAGACGGAATAAGGGTCTTTGACCTGCCAAGGCAAGTCGTGACGGCCGTGTTGGCGCTGCCAATTGATGAGTCGTCGTGCGAAGGATGAGGGTGTGTTCATTAATATTTACTTTTTAATTATTTATTTTTAAAACAGTATATTACACTATAATATACAAAATAATAATCAGGATTGACTTATCTTATGGAGGGGTATATAAATATAGTTAACGTGGATTTACGTTGTATTGTTAAAATTTATTAACCGTCCAGGGAGATTCACTTGAAAGCAATGGTTTATCATGGCGCAAACGACATCCGTTTCGAAGAAAAACCTCGTCCTCAAATCATCGACCCGACCGATGCAGTCGTCAAAATTGTTAAGACCACGATTTGCGGTACTGACTTGGGTATTTGGAAGGGTAAAAACCCTGAAGTTGCCGACGGTCGTATTCTCGGTCATGAGGGCATCGGTATTGTAGAAGAAGTCGGCGATGCTGTAAAAAACATCAAAGTCGGTGATAAAGTCATTATTTCATGTGTCAGCAAATGCTGTACTTGCGACAATTGTAAAATCCAACTTTATTCACACTGCCGCAACGGCGGTTGGATCTTGGGCTATATGATTGACGGTACTCAGGCCGAATACGTCCGTACGCCTTATGCCGACAACAGCTTGGTTCCACTGCCTGACAACGTCAATGAAGAAGTTGCCCTGCTGTTGAGCGATGCCTTGCCGACCGCCCATGAAATCGGCGTGCAATATGGTGATGTGAAACCTGGTGATACCGTATTCATCGCCGGTGCCGGCCCTGTCGGTATGTCTGCGTTGCTGACCGCACAACTGTATAGCCCTGTCGCCATCATCGTTTGCGATATGGACGAAAACCGCTTGAAACTGGCGAAAGAATTGGGCGCAACCCATACCATCAATCCAGCTTCCGGCGATGTGAGCAAGCAAGTTGCCGATATCGTCGGCGAAGACGGCGTAGATTGCGCCATCGAAGCGGTCGGTATCCCTGCAACTTGGAATATGTGCCAAGACATCGTGAAACCCGGCGGCCATATTGCTGTGGTTGGTGTACATGGTCAATCCGTTGATTTCAAACTGGAAAAACTGTGGATTAAAAACCTTGCCATCACTACCGGCCTGGTTAACGCCAATACCACCGAAATGCTGATGAAAGCCATTTCCAGCAGCTCAGTGGATTACACCAAAATGATGACCCACCATTTCAAATTCAGCGAATTGGAAAAAGCTTACGATGTATTCAAGCATGCTGCTGAAAACCAAGCCATGAAAGTGGTTTTGGAAGCGGATTGATTTGAAAATCGTTTAATATGCCGTTAATTAAAGGCCGTCTGAACATTCAGACGGCTTTTTTGTATGGTTTTATTTCTTCTTCAACCAAACGCCGCTTTCGATATGGTGGGTAAATGGGAATTGGTCGAATAGGGCGGCGCGTTCGATGGTATGGGTTTGACAGAGCGTGTCGAGGTTGGCACGCAGGGTCTCAGGGTTACAGGAAATATAGAGGACGTTGTTGAATCGGGCAACCAATTTGAGCGTCTCATCATCAACACCGACGCGTGGAGGATCGACAAAAATAGTTGAAAAATCATAGTCTTTCAAGTTGATGCCTTGTTCTTGCAGGCGACGGAATTCGCGGTTTTGCGTGTAGGCCTCGGTAAATTCTTCAGCAGACAGGCGGGCGACTTTGAGATTGGTAATTTGGTTGGCTTCAATATTCCATTGGGCGGCGTTGACGGAAGTTTTGGAGACTTCGGTTGCCAATACTTGAGTGAAATGTTGCGAAAGTGGCAGGGTGAAATTGCCGTTGCCGCAGTACAGCTCAAGTAGGTCTTTGCCTAAGTTTTGCGCAGCATCACACGCCCACGTCAGCATTTTTTGGCACACTTGGGCATTGGGTTGGGTAAAGCTGCCTTCAATTTGACGATAGCAGAAGGTCTTTCCGTTGACTTCTAATGCTTCGGTCACAAAATCTTGGCTCAATACGATTTTTTGTCCGCGGCTGCGGCCAATGATGTGGATACCCAAATTGTGCGCCAACTCTTGCGCGGCTTGTTGCCATGCTTCGTTCAGTTTCTTGTGGTAAATCATGGTAACCAGCATTTCGCCGCTTAACGTGGACAAAAATTCGACGGCGTACCAGCGGTTTTTCAGTTCGGGATGATTGGATGTGGCTTCAATCAATTTCGGCATCAAGGCATTGATGGATTCGGATGCGGCAGGAAATTGGTCGCAACGGATCAGGCTTGCCCCGCTTGCCTTTTGCCCGCGCTCAAACATGGCGTAAAACATTTCACCGCCCTCATGCCAGATACGGAACTCGGCACGCATTCTGTAATGCTGTTCCGGAGATTCAAAGACTTCGATTTCAGGGAAATCCAGTCCTTGGAAAAGTTGCTGAAGATATTGCTTTTTGTCGGCTAGTTGTTGCTGGTAGGCAGTCATTGGGGCAGTCTTTCGGAAAATAATGGCGAATTATAATATAGTTGGCGCAAAGATACGAAAGGCCGTCTGAAACATCGGTTTCAGACGGCCTTTGATTTTAAAGCATCAGCTTGTCAATCAGCCTTGCATTTGTTTGGCTTGAACGGCAGTCAGGGCGATGGTGAAGACGATGTCTTCAATCAATGCGCCGCGGGACAAGTCGTTAACCGGTTTGCGCAAACCTTGCAACAACGGGCCTACGCTCAGGACGTTGGCGCTGCGTTGTACGGCTTTGTAAGTACAGTTGCCGGTATTGAGGTCTGGGAAAACCAAAACGGTTGCTTGACCGGCAACAGCGCTGCCCGGAGCTTTGGATTGGCCGATAGATGGAACGGTAGCCGCATCGTATTGCAACGGACCTTCGATGGCCAAATCAGGGCGTTTTTCGTTCGCCAGTTTGGTTGCTTCGATCACCGCATCGACATCAGGGCCGCTGCCTGAGTTGATGGTAGAGTAGGAAATCATGGCTACTTTTGGATCGATACCGAAGGCTTTGGCGCTGTCGGCAGATTGGATGGCGATGTCGGCCAGTTGTTCCGGAGTTGGGTTTGGGTTAACCGCGCAGTCGGCAAATGCTAATACTTGGTTAGGCAGCAACATGAAGAATACGCTGGATACAAGGCTTGCGCCCGGAGCGGTTTTAATCAGTTGCAGGGCAGGGCGGATGGTGTTGGCGGTGGTGTGGACTGCACCGGAAACCAAACCGTCTACGTCGTTTTGAGCCATCATCATGGTACCCAGTACGACGGTATCTTGCAGCTGTTTGCGTGCATCTTCAGGAGTCAGGCCTTTGGATTTGCGCAATTCGCACATTGGCTCAACGTATTGCTCAACCAAAGAAGCAGGATCGATGATTTCCAAAGAATCAGGCAGGGAGATGCCGCGTTCTTTTGCTACGGCTTCAACTTCTTCACGGGTCGCCAACAGTACGCAACGGGCGATGCCTTTTTCGTGACAGATGGCGGCGGCGGCGACGGTGCGTGGTTCTGCACCTTCAGGCAGAACGATGCGCATATCGGCTTTGCGGGCAAAATCGATCAGGTTGTAACGGAATTGGGCTGGAGACAGGCGTTTGGCTTCGCGTTTGGCCAAAGCGGATACGTCTTGCAGTTTGTCGCTGGAGCCGAAGAAAGTCAGGCCGGTTTGTTCGGCAACTTGTGCGCCCAAAGCAGTGGCTGCGCCGTCAATGATAAAGCCTTCCAATAAGCCTGGAGAGTTGGTATAGAGCTGTTTGGCAAGATTCAATTGTTGAGTGACGGCAGCGGCATCAGTGTTGTCGGATTTCAGCGCCAATACAACGCCTGCATCCAAAGACAGCGCCAATTCAACGTTTTTGCCTGCCAAGAACAATTTGTCCGCATCAGGAGTGATGCCTTCGATAACGAGATTGTCTGCATTCAATGCTGCAACTTTACCGACAAGTGCGTCAAACCAATCGTCGCTTTTGCCTTGAGCCAGCAGGGTTTCGGCAGCAGGGTCAACGGCTTGGAAAACTTGCGCATTTAATGCTGCTGCAAATGCTTTTGCCGCTGCATCGGCGCTCAGACCGGCAGATACCGGTGCGATCAGGATTTTTGCCATTTTGTGTCCTCTCATTCGGTGATTGTAGAAGGGTGTTGCTGTGGCGCAGCTGGTGCTGCATTTATCACTTCGGGATAACATATACATGGCCATATTAACATATGTCATCAGGCCGTCTGAAAAGTATAAACGCAATGGACCAAATTCATCAATCCCCCATTGCTGCCAAAAGCTCGGCTTGATGCTCGGCAATCAGGGCATTGGTGATTTCTTCTAAATCGCCGTCCATCACAAAATCCAGTTTGTGCAGGGTAAGGTTGATGCGGTGGTCGGTAACGCGGCCTTGTGGGTAGTTGTAGGTGCGGATGCGTTCGCTGCGGTCGCCGCTGCCGATCAGGGATTTGCGTTCGGCGGCTTCTTTGGCTTGTGCTTCGCGTTTTTGCGCGTCGTTCAGGCGGGCAGCGAGGACTTTCATCGCTTGCGCTTTGTTGGCGTGTTGGCTGCGGCCGTCTTGGCATTCGACCACCATGCCTGTCGGCAAGTGGGTAATACGGACGGCGGAGTCGGTTTTGTTGATGTGCTGACCGCCCGCGCCGGATGCACGGAAGGTGTCGATGCGCAGGTCGGCGGGGTTCAATTCGATGTCTTCGAGTTCGTCCGCTTCGGGCATGACGGCAACGGTACAGGCGGAGGTGTGGATACGGCCTTGGCTTTCGGTAGCAGGGACGCGTTGCACGCGGTGGCCGCCGGATTCAAATTTCAGACGGCTGTATGCGCCCAAGCCGATAATGCGGGCGATGACTTCTTTATAGCCGCCCAATTCGCTTTCATTGGCGGAAACGATTTCGACCTGCCAGCGGTTGCGCTCGGCGTAGCGGCTGTACATACGCAGCAAATCGCCTGCAAACAGCGCGGCTTCGTCGCCGCCCGTTCCGGCGCGTACCTCGATAAAGATATTTCTGTCGTCGTCGGCATCTTTTGGCAGCAGCAGTTTTTGCAATTCGGTATCGAGTTCGTCGATTTTGGCTTTTGCCGCTTCGATTTCTTCGGCGGCAAAGTCTTTCATTTCAGGGTCGGACAGCATTTCTTCGGCATCTGCCAAGTCGCTTTGCGCCAGCTGGTAGTTTTGGAAGACTTCGACAACGGGGGTCAGTTCGGCGTGTTCACGTGTGAGTTTGCGGTAGTTGTCCATGTCGGACGTGGCTTCAGGCTGACCGAGCAGGTGGGTGACTTCTTCCAGTCGGTCGCTGAGTTGTTGTAGTTTTTCTAAAATAGACGGCTTCATAAATTTTCCAAAATACGGATGCCGTCGAGTGGTCTGCAACGGCGAAATAAGGAGTCATTATAATGGGTTTGAATGAAAATTCAAAAAGATATGATTGATTGGAAAGGCCGTCTGAAACCTGTTTTTGAGTTTCAGACGGCCTTTTTTAGTATGGGCTTATTTAGGCGCAGCCAAGATGCCTGTTTGGTTCAGCAGGAACAAAACGGTAAATCCGGTCAGGTAAATCAAGCCGAGGATGGCAAGGAAGTTCATGCCCATGGTCAGTTTGTGGCGTTTGTCGCCTTTGACGAGGCGGTAGTTCAGCCAAGCGAACACAGGGGCTGAAACGAAGGCGGTGATCATGGCGAATTTGAGCAGCTCTGCCATCGCGCTGTTGAACCAGAAAATCACGGCCAAGCCCGAGCCTGCAACCCAGACGTTCCAAGCAAACAGTTCGACGTTGCCGGTTTTGTCTTTACCGCGCAGCAGGCGTACCGGCTCGGCAATCGCGCGCGCGTAGCCGTCCACTACGGTAATCGTCGTGCCGTACATGCAGGCGAAGGCGATAAATGCCACCATAGGACGCGACCAGTCGCCGATGGTCACGGCATACATATTAATCAGCTGGCCGACATATTTGCCACCCGCCATTTGCACTGCCTCACCGTTGCCGTACTGCACATACGCGCCCAAGGCGAGGAAGACGACCGCCAACACTGCGCTGGTGATGTAGCCGACGTTGAAGTCGAAAATACCGTCGCGGTAGCTGGAAGGATTGATGCGTTGTTTTTCCGTTACCCACAACGAGTTGATCGCTGAAATTTCAATTGGTGCAGGCATCCAACCCATCAGCGCGATGAGGAAGCCCAAGCCTGCCAGTGTCCATGGGGTGGGCTCGATAAAGTCGGGTTTCATCTGCATGCCGCGCGACATGGCGATGGCGGCGGCGGCGACTGTGGCGATTGTCAGGCTGACGATGATGATTTTGGAAACGTTGTCCAAGGCTTTGTAGCGTCCGCTTGCCAAGATAATCAGGCAGGAAGCCATAATCAGCGCGGAGATTGCGCCGACATTCAGCGTCAGCGAAGGAATCGCCATTTTGACGATGGCGGCGGTCACGATGGCGACCGCACCCGCGTTAATCGTTGCAGAGATAACGCACAAAATCAGGAATACCCACAAATAAACGCGGCTTTTCTCCGCATAGCCTTCAATCAGGCTTTTGCCTGTATCCAGCGTGTAATGCGCGCTGAAACGGAAAAACGGATATTTGAAGAGGTTGGTCAAAATAATAATCAACGCAAGCTGCCAGCCGTAAAGCGCACCTGCCTGCGTGGAGGCAATCAGGTGCGATCCGCCGACCGCTGCCGAAGCCATCATGATGCCCGGGCCGAGGGCATTAATTTTGCTCTGCCAAGTAGAGGAGTGTGTATGTTGTTCTGCCATAAGTATTTTCCGCCTGTTTCAGACGGCCTTATTATCAAAAAAAAGCATATTTTAACGTAAATAAAAAGTTTGCCCAATAATATGCGTAATACTTTTTATCAATCAAAGGAGAAATACGGTTTGAAAAAGCTGAAATGGTGCAATGAACGATATTTTGTGCCAAAAACATTTTTTCAGACGGCCTTGTATCGCTTTTTATTCATGAATATGGGGTAGGAAAGGCAGAGTGTGTCGGTTTGGAAACGAAATGGCAGGGCAAGGCTTTTTGATGCCTTGAGGTCGGCATATTAAGGGGAAGTATGGAGCAGGGAATCCACGTTTTGCTCGGTGATTTCAGCCAGTTGTGTCAGCGGTATGCCGCGCAATTCGGCGGCAATTTCGGCGATACGTCGAATGTTGGCTGGTGTATTGGTTTCATGGCCGAGCATGAAAGGGCTGTCGGTTTCGAGAACGAAATCTGTGTCGTTTAAAGCTTGTAAGGCGGCACGGACTTTTTTTGCATTGGGATTGAGTAGCAGCGAGCCTATGCCGATTTTGAAGCCGAGTTTCACCAAAATCCGTGCTTCTTCTACGCTGCCGGAGAAGGCGTGAACGATACCGCCTTGCGTGAAACCGGCGGTTTTGACAGCGGCGGCAATGGCGGCAGTGGCTTTCAGATTATGGATGATGACGCGGCGGTTGAGGTTTTGGGCGAGGATGAGTTGGCGGATAAAGACGTCAGTTTGCGTGCCGCGTTGTGCTTGGGTTTGCTCTTTGCCATAAAAATCCAAGCCGATTTCGCCAACCCATGCTTGCGGATGCCGGATTAATTCGGACTCTAACTCGTGGAATGCCGCCTCGTTGAGGCCGTCTGAAAACCACGGATGAATGCCCAAAGCGATATGGATGTTTTCAGACGGCCTTTCCAACTGCGCCACTGCCTGCCAATCCTTGGGAGACGTAGCAGGTACGATAAAACGAGCCACGCCGACGGCTTGCGCTTCGGCAAGCACGGCAGGCAGCGTGTCGGCAAGTTTGGGATCGGCAAGATGGCAGTGGGTGTCGGTGAAAGTCATATTTAATGGCGGTTTACAGCAGATTTAATTGACGCAATTCTTGTTGCACCTTATCTGCATTCCAGTCATGAGATACGGCGAGGGTCATCAGCGCAGTGGCGGTTTCGAGATTGCATTTGCCGCCGTTGATGATACCTGCCTGACGCAAAGCATCGCCTTGGGCATAGACGGCAGCGGCGCAACCTTGCGGCACTTGGCTGATGTTGAGCAGCAATTTGCCTTGTTGTGTAAAGGCTTGGACGGCTCGGACAAAGGCATCGTTGCTCGGCGCATTGCCGTGGCCGTAGCTTTGCAGAATCAGGGCTTGTGCGGAAAGGTGGGGCAGGCCGTCTGAAAGTTCTTGCGCGGCATAACCGGGAATCAGCGTGCGGACGGAAATTTTGGCTTCAGGGTTTGGAAGACGCGGTGTGAGGCCGTCTGAATGTTGGGTCAGGGCGGTACGGATATTGTGCCAACCTTTGTTTTCCTCCCATTCGGCGAGCGCGCCAAAATGCAGGTTGTTAAAACCTGCGGCGGTTTCGGTGCTGACCTTGCTGCTGCCGACGGCGGGGAAGAGTTTGCCGTCAAAGGCAATCGCCACTTGTTTGAGTTTGAGCGAGAAGGCGGAAACGGCGGTGGCAAGGTTGCGCGGCGCATCGCTGTTGGCGGCATCGTAAGGCCATTGTGAGCCGGTCAGGATAATAGGTTTGTCCAAACCTTGCAGCGAAAGGGCGAAGAGGTTGGCGGTGTATGCCATGGTATCCGTACCATGCAGCACCAAAATACCGTCATAGTCAGGCAGTTTGGCAATAATAAGCTCCAGCCAGTCGCTTTGGTTTTGCAGCGTTACTGCGGACGAATCGATAAGCGGCTGGCAAACGTGCCATTCGAAATCAAGATCGTCTGAAAAGGGGGCAAGGGCTTTATCAACGAGAGCGGTGTCGGGACGCAGGCCGGCGCTGCTTTGGGTCATGCCGATGGTGCCGCCGGTGTAGAGGACGAAGATTTTTTGTTTCATGGTGTTTCTGATGAATGATAGAGGCCGTCTAAAAGCGGGTAAGTGTTTCAGACGGCCTGGAATGGTTTATTGATTGGCTTGTTTTTTGGCTTTTGCAGCGCGTTTTTCGTGTAATTTCTCGCGGAAGAAGGTATGGCGGCGGTGTTTTCTCCACCAAATCCAGCCGACAATGACTGCGCCGATGCCCAGTACGATAAAGATACCGGATTGCAGGCTGTGCATTTTTTTCATCAGCCAGTCGGTATTGCGTGCGCCATATTCGCCCAGATAAATCCAAACCGGAACGGAAATCAGCGCGGCAAGCCCGTCCATCAGGATGAAACGAGTATAGGAAACTTTACGGCTGATACCTGCGCTCACAAAAACGGCAGTACGCAGGCCGGGCAGGAATCTGGCGACGAATAAAACCCAGTTGCCGTATTTGTCGAATTTTTCCTGTACTTGGGCATAGCGTTTGGGTGTCATCACGCGCGCAATGGGTTTGAACTTGAGGATTTTCTGCCCCCACACGCGTCCGGCAACAAACATAAATCCGTCACCCGCCAATACGCCGAGCATACCGACGACAACCATCCAATGCGAATTGGTATAACCCAATCCGGAAATCACGCCGCCTGTAACCAGTGTCAAATCTTCAGGAATCGGCACGCCAAAGCCGCAAATAACCAAAACGAAAAACACGGCCGCATAGCCGTATTCAACGAAAAAAGATTCCAAAAAAGCAAACATGGCCGCTGTCCCACGATAGATATTGATTGATAACTGGATTAAGTTGGAATTTTACCAAAGATAAGGCCGTCTGAAAGCAATCACAAGCAGATATTGTTTAAATTTGACGGTAGTTTGCAAAAAATCTCGAAATTCGGACGTGGAAAGTTGAGATTTGAACAGATTTGGCAGGTACAATAGCCGCTGGTTTATCTTTCAAACCCGAAATGGCAGTCTGTTTTCAGACGGCCTGTTCAGGAAAATGAAATCATGAAATACAGAGATTTGCGAGAATTTATCGCCGGATTGGAAGCTGATGGCAAACTCAAGCGCATTCAGCATCCGGTGTCGCCGCATTTGGAAATGACCGAAATCGCCGACCGCGTGCTGCGTGCCGAAGGGCCGGCGTTGTTGTTTGAAAACCCGATTAAGCCTGACGGTACGCGTTACGATTATCCCGTATTGGCAAACCTGTTCGGCACACCCGAACGCGTGGCGATGGGCATGGGCGCGGACAGCGTGTCCAAGCTGCGCGAAATCGGGCAGACGCTGGCGTATTTGAAAGAACCCGAACCGCCCAAAGGCATCAAAGACGCGTTTTCCAAACTGCCGCTGTTGAAAGACATTTGGAGCATGGCGCCGAACGTGGTGAAAAACGCGCCGTGTCAGGAAATTGTGTGGGAAGGTGAAGACGTTGATTTGTATAAACTTCCGATTCAGCATTGCTGGCCGGAAGACGTTGCGCCGTTGGTAACGTGGGGCTTGACCGTCACGCGCGGGCCGCACAAAAAACGCCAAAATCTCGGCATTTACCGCCAACAATTAATCGGCAAAAACAAGCTGATTATGCGCTGGCTATCGCATCGCGGCGGCGCGTTGGATTATCAGGAATTCCGCAAACTCAATCCAGATACGCCGTATCCTGTCGCCGTCGTGCTCGGTTGTGACCCTGCCACCATTTTGGGAGCGGTAACGCCTGTTCCCGATACCTTGAGCGAATACCAATTTGCCGGATTGCTGCGCGGTTCGCGGACGGAACTGGTGAAATGTATCGGCAATGATTTGCAAGTGCCTGCCCGTGCAGAAATCGTATTGGAAGGCGTGATTCATCCGAGCGAAACCGCGTTGGAAGGCCCATACGGCGACCATACCGGCTATTACAACGAGCAGGATCATTTCCCTGTGTTTACGGTCGAACGCATCACCATGCGCGAAAACCCGATTTACCATTCCACCTACACAGGCAAACCACCTGATGAGCCTGCCGTTTTGGGCGTGGCGTTGAACGAAGTATTTGTACCGCTTTTGCAAAAGCAGTTCCCCGAAATCACCGATTTCTACCTGCCGCCCGAAGGCTGCTCCTACCGCATGGCGGTGGTGAGCATGAAAAAACAGTACGCCGGACACGCCAAACGCGTGATGATGGGCTGCTGGTCGTTCCTGCGCCAGTTTATGTACACCAAATTCATCATCGTGGTTGATGACGATGTGGACGTGCGCGACTGGAAAGAAGTCATCTGGGCGGTCACCACGCGTATGGACCCTGTACGCGACACTGTTTTGGTAGAAAACACACCCATCGACTACCTCGACTTCGCCAGCCCTGTCAGCGGACTCGGCGGCAAAATGGGTTTGGATGCGACCAACAAATGGCCGGGCGAAACCGACCGCGAATGGGGTCGTGTGATCAAAAAAGACCCTGCCGTTACGGCCAAAATCGATGAGATTTGGGAGAGTTTGGGTTTGTAGATGTCGGATTTATTGGAATTTCTACTTCAAATATTGATGGAAATAATTGGGTCTATGTTTGAGGGTACGGTAGAAATATTGAGGCTTGATTGGAGAAAAAGAAAACTCTCCAAAAAAGGCTTGATAATGTTGGTGATATGGTTTGCCATCATTGTTGCACTGATTGTGTATATGGTCATTCCTCAGTAAACATCTTATTCTGACAAGGTATCTGTTAAAAGGCCGTCTGAAACGTTTTGGGTTTCAGACGGCCTTTGATTTGAAAACTTAGCGCGGTTTGAGCCACTTCCATTGTTCTTGTATGGTTTCTTGCAGGGCTTTTTGTTTTTCTGCAGGTGTGTTCATGCCATTGGTCAAGCGGCTGTAATCAAGGGTAATGGAAGGGTTTTGTACGGTTCCGCCGATTTTTAGGGGAATCGGTTTGTTTTTAGGTTGCAGTACGTTGCTGATAAGCAGGTTTTCCGATAGTTTTTGGGTATTCAAATCGGTATAGCCGCTGCTGACAACGTGCAAGCTGTCGGAAAACAGTTCGGTATTGATATGATGGCTGATGCCTTTCTCGATTTCACTATTGAGGGTGAAATGATGGAAAGGGGTTTTGAGGTTGCTGTTGTCGATTTTTTCCGAAGAGATGCCGTTTTTCAGAATGCTGTCCATATCAATACCGTGCCATGCACCGTTGGTAATATCGAGGAGCAGGCTGCCGTTTAGGGCTTGTATCATTTGGGCGCGGTCGTTGCCGGTGGTTTTAATATCGATAACGGCGTCGCCGCTGCCGCTGAAGCTGTGGAAACCGAACAGGTCTTGTAGTAACGGCTGAATTTGTATGCCTTTTGCGTTTTGCTGAAGGTGGTAGGAAGCAGGTTGGGTCGCCGCAATACTCAGGCCGCCCTCGGTTTTGCCGCCATAAAGCCCGGCTTTGAAACGGTGCAGGGCGATATGTTCTTTATCGGCGGTGAGCAGGGATTCGATGTTTTCTAATTGCAGGCCGGCAGTTTGAATGCTGCCGATTTGGAGGTTGGCCTCAATGTCGGGCAACCAGGATTTAGCTAGCAGGGAAGGAAGGTTTAGTGATGACTGGGTTTTCAGATCTTCCAAGTAAGGGGTCAGATTGAGTTTTTGTAAGGCGATACCGGCG
The DNA here is from genome assembly GCF_051957095.1 of Neisseria sp. P0020.S003. Taxonomy (NCBI): domain Bacteria; kingdom Pseudomonadati; phylum Pseudomonadota; class Betaproteobacteria; order Neisseriales; family Neisseriaceae; genus Neisseria; species Neisseria sp. P0020.S003. Next base: position 97,900 of record NZ_JBQCWU010000004.1, read on the forward strand.
TCAAGGTGCGGGCGCGGTTGGGCATCGCGTTGGTATTTAAAGGCCAAGGCAAGGGCTTGTCTGTCAAATGCGCCTTTCAGACGGCCTTCCCATGTATTGAGGCTGAAATTGGCCTGTCCTTCAAGGGTGCTGATGAATCGGGGACGAGGAAGGCGGTTGATGGTGTCTTGCAGGGTGCTGAGGTGCAGTTTGGGTGCATCGATGCCTTTGCCTTTTGGCCAAACCAATGGGCTGGAAAAGGTAAAGTTGGTTTGGAGACGGTCGTTTTTATGGCTGCCTTTGAGTTCAAAATTGGCGGCGGTCAAAACGGTTGGATAGAGGTTGGCTTTGTCCAGTTTGAATGAACCGTCCCATTGGTTGTTTTCACTGCCGGCAGTCAATGCGCCGTTGAGTGTGTTGAGGTGCAAATAGCCATTTTTGAATTGTAAGAGGGGCGAACGTGCGTTGATATGCAAGTTTTGATAATTGCTTTCGGCTTGCAGATTGAAATCGCGGAAAAGGGCGGTTTGGTTTTGCCAATTAAGGCTGCCTGCGATTTGGGCATCCAGCTTGTTTTTGAGTAATACGGTTTGCAGGTTTAATTTGAGAGCGGGAACGCTCCAGCCGGCATCATCTTGTACAAGATGGCCGGCACCCTGCCAACTGATGGGGTTGCCGATGTTTTGCAGTGTGCCGCTAATATCAAATGGACGGCCGTCTGAATCGGCTCTGCGCAGGGAAAATTGCAGATCGTTTAAGGCAATATCTTGCTCTTTATTGTGATAGCGGATGTTGCCGCTATTGATGATGACGCGGTTGAGTTGGAAGCTTTCTTTTGATGTGTGGTTTTGTTGCAGGCAGGCAGGCAGGTGGTTTTTGGGACTCAGCGTCAGCGACGGATTAGAAAGAATCCATTTTTCAATAATGGGGGCGTCTGACCATAGGCTGCTCCAGCCAAAGCCCATTTTGGATTCGGCAATGCTCAGCGTCGGCGTGTCTGGTTCGGAAGATGAAAGGCTTAGATCTTTTAAAATAAGCGTAGGGCGCGGCAGCCATTTTCTGCTGATATTGGCATTGTATTTGACTTGGCAGCCATGGGCAGAAAAGTTTTTCTGTATGAATGCGTCGATGTTTTCTGTATTGAATATGCGGAACATTAAGGCATTCAAGACCGCCGCGAGGCATAAAAGCACGGCGATGCTGAAAACCAGGGTTTTCAGCCAAAATTTTCCTGAGTGCAACATGGAATGAACAGACAATTCAGATTCTCGCTTTGATGGGAGCTTTAAGGAGTGATTGGAAGTTTAAGCCTTGCTGCTTAAGCGTGTGGAAGTATAACACAGAGCGTGGGCCTGTGTTTCAGACGGCATCGGTATGTTAATAAAAAACACCGCCCGAAGGCGGTGTTGATTTAAGCATAAATTATTTACGCAGACCCAGGCGGGTAATCAGTGTACGGTAAGTATCAGGCTGAGTACGACGCAGGTAAGACAACAGGCGACGACGTTGGCTAACCATTTTCAACAGGCCGCGACGGCTGTGGTGGTCTTTAGGGTTGGCTTTGAAGTGAGGAGTCAGGTCGTTGATGCGGAAAGTCAACAGAGCGACTTGTACTTCAGAAGAGCCGGTATCGCCTTCTTTGCGTTGGAAATCTTTAACAATTTGTGCTTTTTGTTCTACGGTCAATGCCATGATGGATAACTCCGAAAATAAAAGAACCTTTTCAGGTTCGGACAAGTTTGCCAAGCCGAACGACCTAAGCAAACTCCTAAGTGCCTTTTTATAAAGACGGGCGGATTATGCCACAATTTTTCTTTGTGCGCCATATCTTTTCAGACGGCCAAAAAAAGCGGCGATACCTTTCAGTACCGCCAAAGCTGCTTTGGTGATAAAAACTAAACTTTATTTGCTCGCGCAGCGGAAGCCCAAGTTATTTAAAACATATTTGGACTGCAGACTGGTGCGGATGCCGTAGCGTAAGAATGCCGCATAGTTGGATGGGTCGCTTGAACCCACGGATGCGCCGCTACAGAACATTTGCGTATTGGACGAGCCGGCAGAGAGTTGGCTGCTGTTGAAGTCTTCAGTCCATTCCCAAATCAGGCCGTGCATATCATATACGCCCCAGTAGTTGGGTTTGTTTTTACCGATGTCGTGCAGGCCGTTGCGGCCGCCGTCTGCATACCAATCTAAGATGGTGCGGTTATAGCCAGGCTCGGTAGAGCCGTCTTTTTGAGTGGCAGAAGCCAAGCCTGCAAATTCCCACTCGTCAATAGTCGGCAGACGTTTGCCTTTAGAAACGCAGTAGGCATTAGCGGCGAACCATGAAACATTGGTTACCGGGTGTTTGAATTCGCTGGCTTTAGGCGCAAAACTGTTGCTGCCGTTTTTTACCCAATGTTTCAGGTAAGCTTTTTCAGCATGTTTGGAACTGATTTTGCCTTTTTGCCATTGCGGATGTGTGTTTACAAATTCGGCAAACTCAGCATTAGTCACCGGATATTTGTCAAGCTGGAAGGGTTTGACTTTAATAAGGGAAGTTTCTTTTTTGAGATAGAGAGGACGGTAGCTGCCTCCTTCGATTTTTACCATTTCGGCAGCAAATGTATTGCCGCAGATTAAGGCACTGCCTAAGAGGAGGAGTCGTATGAGTTTCATGGTACGCCCTTATTATCGATTGAAACAGAAAATTTATTTTTCAGATAGCCTAATCATAACAAGGCCGTCTGAAAAATCAATCTGTCTGATTGAACAGGAAGATTAATCGTGATGGAAGCCACTGCGGCTCTAAAGAGTAGGGCAGCAGTGGCTTGGCGTATTAAACCGAGAGATTATTTAGCGGCTTCAGAAGCACCAGACGCAGCTGCTGGAGCAGAAGCGGCAGCACCGGCAGGTTGGTAAACGGTGTCGCTCAGTTTTTTGGTCATGATTTCAGGGTTTTCATCACCCTCAACTTTCAATTGACCCAAAGCACCTTTGTTGAACGCACGGAAGATAGAGTGGTCAACCACAGTGTAGCTGCCTGGAATGTCGACTTTGAATTCGATCATCGCTGCGCCACCGGCAGGAATCAGAGTACTTTGTACGTTTTCGTTAATCAGTTTACCACCTTCAACATATACTTTGTCGAAGATTTCGCCGATAACGTGGAAAGAAGATACCAAGTTAGGACCACCATTACCAACGTACATACGAACAGTTTCACCAGCTTTAGCTTTCAGAGCGTTGTCTCCTGCGATAGAGCCTACGTGACCGTTGAATACAACGTATTCAGGTTGTTCAGCAATCGCTTTATCCATATCGAAAGGTTGCAGGCCTTGAGCACCTTTTTTACCTTTAGTATAGAAGTCGCCTTGTACGATGTAGAACTCTTTGTCCACTTTAGGCAGACCTTCTTTAGGTTCAACCAAGATCAAACCGTACATACCGTTGGCGATGTGCATACCTACAGGAGCAACGGCACAGTGGTAGATGTACAAACCAGCTTGCAGCGCTTTGAAGCTGAAGGTAGAAGTGTGGCCAGGAGCAGTAAAGCTAGCTTCTGCACCACCGCCTTGACCAGTTGCAGCGTGGAAGTCAACGTTATGAGGAACGGTAGAAGAAGGGTTGTTAGAGAATTCAACTTCAACAGTATCGCCTTCACGTACACGGATCATTTGACCTGGAACGTCGCCGTTGAATGTCCAGTAGTGGTACTCAACACCGTCTTCCATGGTCATGGTTTTTTCAACGGTTTCCATTTTAACGCGTACTTTAGCCGGATGATCGCGATCAGTTGGAGGTGGAACTTCCGGAGCGTGAGTTACGATAGCATCGATTACAGGCAGTTCTGAAGAAGGAGTTTCTGCAGCAGCTTGTGAGTCGGAAGCGGCAGGAGCTTCAGCAGAAGCGGTAGCAGCTGGAGTTTCAGCAGGTTTAGCAGCTTGCTCGCCGCATGCGGCCAGTGCAAATACAGAAGCGATAAGTGCGGCTAAGGTTTGGCGTTTCATATTTAAAGTTTCCTTATAGTAAGAAAAGTAAGAATCCTGATAGGATGGTTTGAAATTTTGTATGATTATGTAGGTGCTTGTTTGGTCCTATTTTGATGTAAATCAAATTGTTCAGGGAATATGAATCTTTTAATCCCTAAATACTCCTTTAGAAGTATAAAAAAATACATCGAAAAGTTTATTTTTGTGTAAAAATATTAGCGAAAACTTAACACAAAATACGATGAAGGAGTGCTTGTATAGGTAAATGGGAATCAATATCATATAAGTTAATGGTTTTAAAGGAATATTATTGACAAAATATTTCTTTACTTATTAAACCGTGATACAATCTTTAACATTCATATTTGATGAATTAATACCCAACCACTTTTTACCAAAATTAAGGAGTACTTAAAATGGGACAGTACAAGAAACTTTGGTACTTGCTGTTTGCCGTACTGGCAGTATGCTTTACCATTCTTGGTTATATGGGTAGCGAAGTCTATAAAAAGGCTCCGCCATACCCTGAACAAGTCGTTTCTGCATCCGGCAAAGTCCTGATGACCAAAGACGATATTTTGGCAGGTCAATCTGCATGGCAAACTACCGGCGGTATGGAAGTCGGCTCTGTATTGGGTCACGGTGCATACCAAGCTCCGGACTGGACTGCCGACTGGCTGCACCGCGAGCTGGTTGCATGGTTGGATCTGACTGCGCAAGAAACTTACGGCAAAAAATTTGACGAAGTTTCTCCTGAAGAACAAGCTGTTCTGAAAACACGTTTGGCTGACGAATACCGCAACCAAAGCCGTGTTAAGGAAGATGGTTCTGTCGTTGTCAGCGAAACCCGCGTGAAAGCGATCGAAAGCATCCTGCCTTACTACCACGGTGTGTACAGCGACGATCCTAAGTTCCAAACCACTCGCGAACACTTTGCAATGAAAAACAACACATTGCCAAGCCAAGAAGCGCGTGAGAAACTGTTCAACTTCTTCTTCTGGACTTCTTGGTCTGCTTCGACCAACCGTCCTGACGAGAACTTTACCTACACCAACAACTGGCCTCACGAGCCTTTGATCAACAACGTACCGACTACTGAAAACTACATGTGGTCTTTCACCAGCGTGGTATTGTTGCTGATGGGTATCGGCTTACTGATGTGGGGTTACTCTTTCCTGACCAAACATGAAGAGGTTGAAGTACCTACTGAAGATCCTATCTCTAAAGTACAACTGACTCCTTCTCAAAAAGCGTTGGGCAAATATGTATTCCTGACTGTTGCGCTGTTTGTCGTACAAGTACTGTTGGGTGGTTTGACCGCTCACTATACTGTCGAAGGTCAAGGCTTCTACGGTATCGATACCGCACTGGGCTTTGAAATGGCCGATTGGTTCCCATATGCATTGACTCGTACTTGGCACATCCAATCCGCTATTTTCTGGATTGCAACCGGCTTCCTGACAGCAGGTCTGTTCTTGGCTCCGATTGTGAACGGCGGTAAAGATCCTAAATTCCAACGTGCCGGTGTGAACTTCCTGTACATCGCCCTGTTCATCGTAGTCGGCGGTTCTTACGCAGGTAATTTCTTTGCTTTAACTCACATCATTCCACCTGAACTGAACTTCTGGTTCGGCCACCAAGGTTACGAATACTTGGATTTGGGTCGCTTCTGGCAACTTCTGCTGATGGTCGGCTTGCTGTTGTGGCTGTTCCTGATGTTGCGTTGTACTATCTCTGCCTTTAAAGAAAAAGGTACAGACAAAAACCTGTTGGCTATCTTCGTAGCTTCTATGGTCGGTGTGGGTGTGTTCTACGCTCCTGGCTTGTTCTACGGTGAGAAATCTCCAATCGCAGTGATGGAATACTGGCGTTGGTGGGTGGTTCACCTGTGGGTAGAAGGCTTCTTCGAAGTGTTCGCTACTGCCGCCTTCGCATTCATCTTCTACAACATGGGCTTTGTCCGCCGTAGTACTGCTACTGCTTCTACTCTGGCAGCTGCTGCAATCTTCATGTTGGGTGGTATTCCAGGTACATTGCACCACTTGTACTTCTCCGGCTCTACCTCTGCTTCTATGGCAATCGGTGCATGTTTCTCCGCTTTGGAAGTTGTGCCTTTGGTTCTGCTCGGTCGTGAAGCTTACGAACACTGGTCTTACCAACACCTGTCTGACTGGGCGAAACGTCTGCGTTGGCCTCTGATGTGCTTCGTAGCAGTTGCCTTCTGGAACATGATCGGTGCCGGCGTATTCGGCTTCCTGATTAACCCGCCGATTTCCCTGTTCTACATCCAAGGTCTGAACACTACTGCAGTTCACGCTCACGCGGCTCTGTTCGGTGTGTATGGTTTCTTGGCTCTGGGCTTCGTATTGCTGGTTGCACGCTACCTGAAACCTAATGTTCAATTTGACGACAAACTGATGACTTGGGGCTTCTGGCTGCTGAACGGCGGTCTGGTGGGTATGATTGCCATCAGCCTGTTGCCGGTCGGCGTGATTCAAGCTTACGCTTCTATCACTCATGGTCTGTGGTATGCACGTAGCGAAGAGTTCCTGCAAATGGAAATCCTGGATACCCTGCGTTGGGTTCGTACCGCTGCTGACTTGATCTTCATCGGTGGTGCTGTCTGCGTTGCTGTCCAAGCTACCAAAATCGTATTCAGCCGCGATAAATAATCTTAAGCTGAATTAAATCGAAGGCCGTCTGAAAAGTTTTCAGACGGCCTTTCTGTTATAATTTCAACATTCTTAAATTGACAAGACAAAACATTATGTTCAACCAAGCTGCTCAAGAGCTGGCCACTGTTCGCGATTTATTGCGTTTTGCCGTCAGCCGTTTTAATGATGCCGGACTGTTTTTCGGACACGGAAGTGATAATGCCCATGACGAGGCAGTCTATCTGATTTTGCACACTTTGAACCTGCCTTTAGATACGTTGGAGCCTTATTTGGATGCCAAATTGTTGCAAAGTGAGAGGGAAGAAGTATTGTCCATTATCGGACGTCGCGCAGTTGAGCATATTCCTGCCGCGTATCTGACGCATCAGGCATGGCAGGGCGAGTTTGATTTTTATGTCGATGAGCGCGTTATTGTGCCTCGTTCTTTCATTTACGAATTGCTTGGCGACGGTATCCGTCCTTGGATTGAACACGATGAGTTGGTGCATCGAGCTTTGGATTTGTGTACCGGTAGCGGCTGTTTGGCCATTCAAATGGCGCACCACTATCCCGACGCACAAATCGATGCCGTTGATTTAAGCTTGGATGCGCTGGAAGTGGCTGCCATTAATATTGAAGATTATGGTTTGGAAGACCGCATCAGCTTGGTGCATACCGATTTGTTTGAAGGCTTGGATGAAACATACGACTTGATTGTTTCCAATCCACCTTATGTCGATGCGGAATCTGTGGAAGCATTGCCTGATGAATACCTGCATGAGCCGGAATTGGCTTTGGGCAGTGGCGAAGATGGTTTGGATGCTACACGTCAAATCATTCTGCAAGCGGCGAAATATTTGAATCCGAAAGGTGTATTGCTGGTTGAAATCGGTCACAACCGTGAGGTATTGGAAGCGGCTTATCCCGAATTACCGTTTACTTGGTTGGAAACCAGCGGTGGCGATGGGTTTGTATTCCTGTTGACCCGCGAGCAATTACTGGGTGAAGAATAGTTTATTTTGATATAAATAAAACAAAGGCCGTCTGAAAAAATTTCAGACGGCCTTTGTTTTGTATAATCTTTAATATTTAAAGAAAATACAAATGTCTATGGTATGCCGAATATGAAATCCAAGCAGGCTTTGAAACTATGGCTTATAATATTCGTCATAGTTTCTAATGTCAGTGAATTTTTATTACTGACTTTTTGTAGAACATATACTGCCAAACTCCATATTATGAATAATTATTTAAAATCAGGCCTGTTGGCTGCTGCCTTGTTCAGTATGCCCGTTGCCGCCTTTGCCCAGCAACATACCGTTTATTTCAATCAAAACGGTAAACTGACGGCGACCATGCCTTCGGTTGCTTATGTCCGCCAATACAAGATTGAGGCAGGCAAGGCGCAGGTGCAGGATTTTTACTATCCATCGATGAAAAAATATTCTGATCCTTATGAAGTACCTGCTAGTCAGATTAAGGTTTTTGTGCCGGCGTTGGATAATGGTACGCTGATCCTGTGGCATTTCAACGGTCAGAAAAAGATGGTTGGCAGCTATCGCAACGGAAAACCGCATGGCGAATGGGTGAACTGGTATCCAAACGGCAAAAAATCTGCGGTGATGCCTTATCAAAATGGCCTGAGTGAGGGCGTGGGTTCCCGCTATTACCGAAATGGTGTGAAAGAAAGCGAAATTCAGTTTAAGCACGATAAAGCCAATGGCCATTGGAAACAGTGGTATTCAGACGGCAGCCCGAAAACCGAAATGATGATGAGCAATGACAAACCGACGGAGATTATCAGTTGGGATGAAAATGGCCGCATCGTGTCTGAATTGAGTATTCGCAACGGTAAACGCAGCGGCATCATTTTGGATTGGTATGATGATGGTGCGAAGAAATCCGAGTTGGTTTATAAAGACGACCAGTTGGTGAAAAAAACTTTTTGGGATACGGACGGATACGTCCTTGAATAATTTTGATCATAAAAAACCGCAGGCTGAGCAGCTTGCGGTTTTTTATTACATACAGCCTTTGTTTTGGCATAGGGTAAATAACGGTGCGCCGCTTTCACGGATTTTTTTGCCGCCGTCCAAGTCGGTAAATTCCAAAATGGCAGCTGCTTCGATTACTTCGCCACCCAGTTTGCGGATCAGCTCGACACCTGCCAGCATTGTGCCGCCGGTTGCCACCAAATCATCTACCAACAAAACGCGTGCGCCCGGCTTGATGGCATCGGTATGGATTTCTACCGTCGCTTCGCCATATTCCAAAGCGTAACTTTGAGAAACCGTATCAAACGGCAGTTTGCCTTTTTTGCGGATGGGGACAAAGCCGACATTCAGCTGATAGGCCAAAGCCGCGCCAATGATGAAGCCGCGCGCATCCAAGCCCGCAACGACATCAACTTTTTGCCCCATATAGCGGTAAACCAGTAAATCGACCAGCAGGCGGAAATATTCTGCGCTTTGCAAAACGGGAGTAATGTCATGAAACAAAATCCCTTTTTGCGGCCAGTTTTCAATTTTACGGATTTTGTCCGCCAAAGCTTCTACGCCCATTACTTCAGGATGAATCAACATTTCGACATTCCGAAATCAAAAAGTTTTTAACACGATATTGTAGCGGTCATATGCGGACTTGCCAAATTAATCGATACAATAGCCAAATTTTGCAACATGCCGTCTGAAATTCCGAGAAACATTGTGTTGTGTTATAATTTACAGGTACATACCATCGGCTGAACCACTATGCAAAATCATAAAAAAGGCAATATTTACATCATTTCTGCCGCTTCCGGCACAGGTAAAACGACCTTGGTGTCGCGCCTGTTGAAAAATCATGACGACATCCGTGTTTCCATTTCTCATACTACGCGCCAGCCGCGTGAGGGTGAGGCACATGGTGTGCATTACCACTTTGTTCCCAAAGAAGAATTTGAATCACTGATTGAGCAAAGAGCCTTTTTGGAACACGCCAATGTGTTCGGTAACTATTACGGCACCAGCATCGCCGGCGTGAATTCCTTGAGTGAAGAGGGCTATGACGTAATTTTGGAAATCGATGTGCAAGGTGCTGCACAAGTGCGTAAATCGTTGCCTGAAGCCAGCAGTATTTTTATCCTGCCGCCTTCCTTTGAAGTATTGGCGCAACGTTTGATTGGCCGTGGTACAGACAGCGAAGAAGTTATTCAAACACGCCTTTCAAAAGCCCGTCATGAGATTGAGCAATCCGTTTTGTTCGATTACGTCGTTGTGAATGACGATTTGGATCGTGCCGAAGCCGATTTGTTCCACATTATTAAAGCAGGCCGTCTGAAAAAATCCTCTCAACAGGGATTTATCTCAAACCTGTTGGAAAATTCGTAAAAAACAGCGAAAATAACCGTTTATTTGAAACATAGAAAGAAAGCAAGCAAACATGGCCCGTATTACTACTGAAGATTGCACAGGTAAAATCCCTAACCACTTCGACCTTACCCTCGTTGCCGCCCGTCGCGCACGCCAATTAGAAAACGGCAATACGCCTTTGGTTGACGACATCCGCAACAATAAACCAACCGTAACCGCCCTGCGCGAAATCGCAGCCGGACAAATCGGAACCGAGCTGCTGACCCGCAACAAATAAACCAACCGGCAAACCGATAAAACCGCCGCGCGGACTGTATTGGTGCGATATCACAACCGATACAGTCTGACGGCTTAAAAATAGCCATAAAAGGCCGTCTGAAAATGCCAGCCCCACTGCCTACCGCCCCCTATGATCCGTTGACAGCAGAAGCGCGCGAGCTTCTGTTTCGCACCGCATCCTATCTCAATACCAACGAGCAGGCCGAGCTTGAAAGAGCCGTTGCCTACGCTTTCCACGCCCATGACGGACAAACCCGTAAAAGCGGCGAACCCTACATCACTCATCCCCTTGCCGTTGCCACGCAGCTTGCGATTTGGCACATGGATGTTCAAGGCCTCTGCGCGGGCGTTATGCACGATGTATTGGAAGATACGGGCGTGACCAAAGTCGAAATGGCGGCAGAATTCGGCGATACCATTGCCGAAATGGTAGACGGCCTCTCCAAACTGGAAAAACTCAAATTTGAAGATCATGCCGAGCATCAGGCGGAAAGTTTCCGCAAGCTTATCCTCGCCATGACTAAAGATGTGCGTGTCATCGTCGTCAAACTTGCCGACCGATTGCACAATATGCGCACCCTTGGCTCTATGCGTCCGGAAAAACGCCGCCGCATCGCCAAAGAAACCCTCGAAATCTATGCTCAAATCGCCAACCGCATTGGCCTGAACAATGCATATCAAGAACTTCAAGACCTATCGTTCCAAAACCTCCACCCAAGACGCTACGAAACCCTGAAAAAAGCCATGAACAACAGCCGCAAAAATCGCCGCGATGTTGTCGGCAAAGTGTTGCGTGCATTTGGTCAGCGTTTGGTCGGTGTCAATATTGAAGCCAAAATCAAAGGCCGCGAGAAAAACTTATACAACATCCATCAAAAAATGCTGGCCAAAAAGCTGCGTTTTGCAGAAGTGATGGATATTTACGGCTTTCGGGTCATTGTAAACAGCATTCCTGCCTGTTATGCCGCGTTGGGCGCATTGCATAATTTATACCATCCCAAGCCTGGCCGTTTTAAAGACTATATTGCCATTCCGAAAAGCAATGGTTATCAAAGCCTGCACACGACCTTGGTCGGCCCTTACGGTTTGCCGATCGAAGTGCAAATCCGTACGCGTGAAATGGATGCTGTGGCTGAGGGAGGTATTGCCGGCCATTGGATTTACAAATCCGGTGAAAATACTCCGGATCAAGCCGTCCTCCATACCAACCAATGGCTCAAAAACATCCTTGATTTGCAAGCCAGCAGCGCGAACGCCATCGAATTTCTTGAGCACGTCAAAGTCGATCTGTTCCCCAACGAAGTCTATATCCTGACGCCCAAAGGCAAAATCCTCACCCTGCCTAAGGGTTCGACGCCGATTGACTTTGCCTATGCCGTACACACCAATATCGGTCATAAAACCGTTGCCGCGCGTATCAATAACGTCATGATGCCGTTGCGCACCAAGCTGAAAACCGGCGATACGGTAGAAATCATTACTTCCGAGCATGCCAAGCCTAATGTAGCATGGCTGAACTTTACCGTTTCCAGTCGTGCGCGCAGTGCCATCCGCCAATACATTAAAAATCTGAATCGTCACGATGCTGTTGTTTTGGGTGAAAACCTGCTGCAAAAAGCTTTATCCAGCCTGTTGCCTAAAGACATCCTGCTTTCAGACGACCTCAAAGAAAAATACCTTACCGATTTGAATACCAAACAAACCTCGTTTGAAGAGGTCCTCTACAATGTCGGTATGGGGCATACTTTGCCGGTACACGTTGCCATGCACATTGCCGAGTTGGCAGGCCAACATTTTGGCAGCGCGGTCAAACTCAGCCCGATCAAAGTCAACGATCAGGAAACCGGCCGGATTCATTTTGCCGAATGTTGCCATCCGATTCCCGGCGATGCGATCCGCGCCTTATTGGTCAAAGACAAGGGTATGATTATCCACCGTGATACCTGTCAAACTTTGGTCAAAGCCGATCCGGAAGAGCAACTCGATGCGGGCTGGGACAGTTTGCGTAATCAAACGTACCGCACCATCCTCAACGTCAAATCCGAAGATGCGCATGGTTTGTTGGCCTCAATGGCGCAAGCGATTTCCAATTCCGGTGCGGACATTGAATCTGTCGATACGCCAACCAAAGCGCAAGCAGGAACAGAAGGTTTTGTAGAATTTAAATTTACAATTAAAGTCAAAGACTTGGATCAGGTTAATCAGATTATTCATGCAATGCATGCCAATCCGAATATCCGTAAAGTGATTCGAGGATAATCTTGTTAATAAGCAAAGGCCGTCTGAAAGCATTTTCAGACGGCCTTTTTGATGTTTACAAATAAAAGCTGTTGGCTTCTTTTTAAGAGGGTTTATGGCTTTTTTGTAATTGGATTGGGTTTAATTCAACCAAAAACGGAAAACCAAGAAGAAAACCAAGGCCAAAACGCCGGCCCAAACCAGCAACATGAATCTGGCTACTGCCTGACCCAAGCGGTAAACAGGATTTTTGCGTTCGTCTTCGATTAGGGGATTAGGTGTATCGTGCGGTTTGTCGGACATGATGAAGCTCTGATTGAATTATTGAATAAAAGCGTAAGGGTACGCCGATAGAAGCAAAGATTCAAGTGGGAATGATTATTGATAGAAGTCTTCGTCTTCATTCCACGCGGTTTTTAAGGCCGTCTGAATGGTGTCGGCACCAAAGCCGCGATAGGCAAGGAAACGCGCTTGTTTTTGTTTTTCTTTCAAATCTTGAGCTTCTTGCTTGAATTTTTTACGCAAGACGGAAATGGCGGTTTGCAGCTCGTCCTCCCTGTCGGGTAAGAATTCCCGACAGTCGTCTGCATCGATACCTTGTTGCGCCAAGGCTTGTTTGAGGCGGAGCGTGCCGTAACGGTTGCTTTTGCTGTGAATATAGGCTTCTGCATAACGCTGGTCGGATTGCCAATTTCGTTCGACGAATTCGTCCAAAACCTTTTCCAATTCTTCTTCGCTTTCAGCATGGGGAGCCAGTTTGCGTTTCAAGCCGACACGGCTGACTTCCTGACGGGAAAGAATATCCAAGGCGCGGGCGCGTAAGGTTTTGGGAGGTTTCATGGGATATGGAAGGGGAGGGATTTAACTACATTGAATTACATTTAAGACGGCCTGATTGGGTGAAAGCACCGAAAAGGCCGTCTGAAAATAAAGCCGAATTATTCTTCGTCTTTGTTTTTTTGTGGTTGCAGATTTTCGTAGATTTCAGGCAGGGCGCGAATCAACAAATCAGGTTTGGTCGCTTTGTCTTGGGAGAGCAAGGTCATGTCGCCGTAGCCGAATGTTACGCCGATACTAAAGCAACCGGCCGCTTTGGCGGCAAGAATATCATTCCTAGAGTCGCCTACCATCAGCATATTGGCAACGTCGATGCCCAAAACTTCGGCCGCATGTTGAAGCGGCAATGGGCTGGGTTTTTTCTCAGTCAGGCTGTCGCCGCCGAGAACCAGGCTGAAGTAGTCGTCGAGATTAAGTTGTTTCAGCAACTCAGCAGCCAGAATTTCATTTTTGTTGGTAATGACAACCAATGGAATACCCAAGGACTTGAGCAGGCCGAGGCCGGCTTCGGTTTCAGGGTAGGGGCGAGTAAAGTCGCTCAAATGCTCGCGATAATATTTCATAAAGAACACAAAGCCTTTTTCCCAGATTTCAGGATCGGCTTCTTTTTCACGATCATTGGTAATGACGCGATGAACCAACTTGCTGATGCCGTCGCCGACATAGCTTTCAACCGTTTGGGTAGGTAAAACAGGTAAACCCAAGTGCGCACACATGGCTTGGGCTGCTGCGGCCAAATCGGGAACGGAATCACATAAGGTACCGTCCAAATCAAAGGCAACGGCTTGAACGTGTTCTAAAGCAGCTGTGGTCATTGAGTAACTTTCTGTCATATTATTCAAGCGGTTATTCTAACATTATTTGCCTGATTTGCCGATGTTTTGCTGATTCTTTAAGGGATATTTGGTTAAATTGTTAACAATTTTTGATGGTGTAAGACTGTCAGCCTATTGGGAATGTGAAAGGGATTTTGTCAACAAAAAGGGTGGTTTGGTAGGCATTAAAAAACAAAGGGTTTGTGTGTGTTTTTGAATGATTTGATGAGCATTTATACTAGGCCGTCTGAAAAATTTCCGGCTAGTGTGCCGATATTTTCAGACGGCCTCAAACTAAATTCATATATAAATGAATAGATTTGCTTTTTATCGACTACATGCTATTACATTTTTGTCCGTTTTTATATATAGTAACGGGTATGGCTCTCGTCTAATCATATGTATGAAAAGGAAAAATACATGTCCGCATCTGCTGTAAAAGAAACGCTGAATCCGTTTGAAATTGCGCAAAAACAAGTGAAAACTGCCTGCGACCGTTTGAATGCCGACCCAGCAGTATTTGAAATCTTGAAAAAGCCGCAACGTGTTTTGGAAGTCAACTTCCCTGTCAAACTCGACAACGGTACAGTAGAAAACTTCACCGGCTACCGTTCACAACACAATAATGCCGTCGGCCCTTACAAAGGCGGCGTACGTTTCCATCCTAATGTGAATATGGACGAGGTTAAAGCCCTGTCTATCTGGATGACCATCAAATGCTGCGTGGCCGGTATTCCTTACGGCGGTGGTAAAGGCGGTATTACTTTGGATCCGCGTAACTATTCCGAAGCGGAATTGGAACGCATCGCCCGCGCTTATTCCGAAGCCATTTCTCCGCTGATCGGCGAGAAAATCGATATTCCTGCCCCTGATGTGAACACCAACGGCAAAATCATGTCTTGGATGGTTGATGCCTATGAAAACGTAGTGAAACATTCTGCACCGGGCGTATTCACCGGCAAACCGGTTGAGTTTGGCGGTTCCTTAGCGCGTACCGAAGCCACCGGTTACGGCGTAAACTTCGCCGCTGTCCAAGCTTTGGAAAAACTGGGCAAAGACGTGAAGGGTGCAACTTACGCCATTCAAGGTTTCGGTAACGTGGGCTACCACACCGGTTACTATGCACACAAAGCCGGTGCGAAAATCGTTGCCGTATCTACTGTTGACGTTGCCATCTACAACGAAAACGGCTTGGATATGGAAGCAATCATCAAAGAATTCCAAACCAAAGGTTTCATCACCAATGAAGCAGGCTACGGCAAAGAAATCAGCAATGCCGAACTTTTGGCTTTGGATGTGGACGTACTCGCCCCTTGCGCGCTGGAAAACCAACTGACTTCTGAAAACGCCGGTAAAGTCCGCGCGAAAATCGTGGTTGAAGGCGCAAACGGCCCGACTACTCCTGAAGCCGACGTTATCCTGCGTCAAAACGGCGTACTGGTTGTTCCTGATATTTTGGCAAACTGCGGCGGCGTGGTTGTATCCTATTTCGAATGGGTACAAAACCTGCAAGGCTACTACTGGGAATTTGACGAAGTTCAAGAGAAAGAAACCGTTGTCCTGCGCCGTGCGTTCCGCGATATTTGGAACTTGGCTCAAGAATACGATGTCGACCTGCGTACCGCTTCTTACATGATGAGTATCCGTCGTGTTGAAAAAGCAATGAAACTGCGCGGCTGGTATTAATCGTTTGACCGATAGCTAAGAGTAGGCCGTCTGAAACCTGTTTTCAGACGGCCTTAATGTTTTTGATAAGAGCCTTTACAAATTTTAATCCACCTTGATTCCATTTCATTCAAACTCAGCTATAATCCCCTTTTTTGACCTTTCCGGAAAAGACATAATCATGAACAAAACTTTCAAATTCAGCGCATTGGCTTTGTCTGCTTTGTTGGCACTGACTGCTTGCAACCAAAAAGACACTGCCGCTAAAGACGCCCCTGCTGCTTCCGCAGCTTCAAATGCGGCTGCAGATGCTTCTGCCATCGGTTCTACTGCCCAACAAGCCAGCTACGCAATGGGTGTGGACATCGGCCGTTCATTGAAACAAATGAAAGACCAAGGTACGGAAATCGATTTGAAAGTCTTCACCGAAGCCATGGAAGCCATGTTTGAAGGTAAAGAAGTCAAAATGACTGAAGCCCAAGCTCAGGAAGTGATGATGAAATTCCTGCAAGAGCAACAAGAAAAAGCCACTGCCAAACGTGCTGAAGATGCCAAAGTAAACTTGGAAAAAGGCGAAGCGTTCTTGAAAGAAAACGCAACTAAAGAAGGCGTGAAAACCAGCGCTTCCGGTCTGCAATACAAAATCACCAAAGAAGGCGAAGGCAAAAAACCGACTAAAGACGACATCGTTACCGTTGAATACGAAGGCCGTCTGATTGATGGTACCGTATTTGACAGCAGCAAAGCCAACGGCGGCCCAGTAAGCTTCCCTGTAAGCCAAGTAATCCCAGGTTGGACTGAAGGTATCCAACTCTTGAAAGAAGGCGGCGAAGCAACATTCTACATCCCTGCCAAATTGGCTTACCGCGAAGTGGGTGCCGGCGATAAAATCGGCCCGAACGCTACTTTGGTATTCGACGTGAAACTGGTTAAAGTCGGCGCGCCTGATGCTGCCGCACAACAACCTGTACAAGTTGACGTACAAAAAGTTCAATAATCCGAATCAAGGCTTACGCCCTTAAACAACGGATAAAAGGCCGTCTGAAAAATTCCGTTTCAGACGGCCTTTGTTCCAAACCAACAAGGAATTGTGATGAAAAATATCGTCATCCTTATTTCCGGACGCGGCAGCAATATGCAGGCGATTGTGAATGCCAATATTCCCGATGCCAACATTGCAGCCGTATTGAGCAACAGCGAGACCGCAGCCGGATTGGCATGGGCGGCAGAACGCGGTATTGCCACTGACAGTTTGAACCATAAAAACTTCGACTCGCGTCTGGCATTTGATCAAGCCATGATGGAAAAAATCGATGCCTATCAGCCCGATTTGGTTGTATTGGCGGGCTTTATGCGTATTTTGACTCCGGAATTCTGCGCACATTATGAAAACCGCCTGATCAACATCCATCCGTCCATCCTGCCTTCTTTCACCGGTCTGCACACCCACGAACGAGCATTGGAAGCAGGTTGCCGAGTGGCAGGCTGCACCATCCATTTCGTGACGCCCGAGCTGGATTGCGGCCCGATTATTTCACAAGGCATTGTTCCTATTTTGGACGGCGATACTGCTGACAATGTTGCCGCACGCGTGTTGACGGTTGAACACCAGCTTTTTCCGCAAGCCGTTGCCGACTTTGTTGCAGGCCGTCTGAAAATCGAAGGCAACCGCGTTTTGAATGCACAACGCAATGCCGCCGGTCAAAGCCTGTTGGCTTAATTCAAACACCATACACACAAGGAAAACATCATGAATCCGATTAAAACAACCCTGCTGACACTTTCCCTGCTCACTGCCTCTATCGGCGCACAAGCCGCTGAATTGCCGCAATCTGCCGTTTTGCAATACTCAGGCAGCTACGGTATTCCTGCGACCATGACCTTCACACGCAGCGGCAACCAATACAAAATCGTCTCTACCATCAAAGTACCGCTTTACAATATCCGTTTTGAATCCGGCGGCAGCATCAACGGCACAACCTTGCATCCGTCTTACTACAAAGATGTACGCGGCGGCAAAGTGTATGCCGAGGCCAAATTCTCCGGCGGCAATATCACTTATGGCAAAGCCGGTGATTTGAAAACCGAAAAATCCAGCCCGGCCATGGACTTGTTCACTTTGGCATGGCAATTGGCCGCCAATGACGTGCGCCTGCCGTCAGGTTTGAAAATTACCAACGGTAAAAAACTGTACACCGTCGGCAGCATGAACAAAATCGGCAGCGAAAGCTATAAACTGAACGGCGGTACAACGCCAGTGAGCAAATATCGCGTCCGCCGTGGCGACGATACCGTAACTTACTCTTTTGCTTCCGATATCGACAATATCCCTGCGCAAATCAGCTATACCGATGACGGCAAAACCTACAACCTGAAACTGACCTCTGTCAAAATCAACGGTAAAGTAGTGAAACCGTAATCTTTATTTGCTCAAACAAGAAGGCCGTCTGAAAAGTTTTCAGACGGCCTTTTATCTTTACAGCAACACAATATCGTATTGCTCCTGCGTGTAGGCGGTTTCGACTGCCAGCGAAATCGGCTTGCCGATAAAGTCTATCAACATCGCCAGCGATTGCGATTCTTCGTCTAGGAACAAGTCGATGACATTCGGAGCGGCCAAAATACGGAAGGCTTGGACATCATAGCGGCGCGCTTCGCGGACGATTTCGCGTTGGATTTCGTAGCACACGGTTTGCGGCGTTTTCAGACGGCCCCGGCCTTGGCAGGAAGGGCAGGGTTCGCAGAGGATTTGGCTTAAGTTTTCACGCGAGCGTTTGCGGGTCAGTTCGACAAGGCCCAGACTGGTAAAGCCGTTGAGGGTGACGCGGGTACGGTCGAAGGCGAGGGCTTTGGCAAGCTCTTGCAGGACGGCTTCGCGGTGGACTTCCTGCGCCATATCGATGAAGTCGATGATGATGATGCCGCCGAGATTGCGCAGGCGAAGTTCGCGGGCGATGGTGTGGCAGGCTTCGAGGTTGGTGCGGAAGATGGTTTCATCAAAATTGCGCGCGCCGACAAAGCCGCCGGTGTTGACATCGATGGTGGTCATGGCTTCGGTGGACTCGATGATGAGGTAGCTGCCGAAGTTGAGATTGACGCGCGGTTGCAGGGCGCGGGCGATTTCCTGCTCGATGTTGTGGGTTTCAAATAGGGGGCGTTCGCCTTTAAACAATTCGATCCTGCCCAATGCACCTTGAACGTATTGTTCGGCAAACTGAGTCATGCGGCGGTGGTTTTCAGTCGAGTCGACCAGGATTTTGTGCGTATCGAGGCTGAACATATCGCGCAATACGCGCAGGCTCAAAGGCAAATCTTGATAGAGGAGGGTTTCGGGCGGCTGAATTTTTGCCTGTTTTTGAATGTGTTCCCACACTTTGGTCAGATAGTTGATGTCTGATTGCAGTTGGTCATCGGAAGCGTTTTCAGCGTTGGTGCGGATGATGTAGCCGTGGCAGGCGTTTTCGGGCAGCAGGTTGTTGAGGCGCTCCCTTAAATTGCTGCGTTCGGCATCGTCTTCAATGCGTTGTGAAATGCCGATGTGGTCTTCTTGCGGAAGATGGACGAGGAAACGGCCGGCCAGCGAGATTTGGGTGGACAGGCGCGCGCCTTTGGTGTTGATGGGGTCTTTGATGACCTGAACCAAGACGGACTGACCTTCAAAGAGCATGTGTTCGATGCGTTGGGTTTCGTCCGGATTGCGGCGTTGTTCGAGGACATCGACGATATGTAAAAACGCGGCGCGTTCCAAGCCGATATCGATAAACGCGCTTTGCATGCCGGGAAGGACGCGTTTGACGACGCCCAAATAAATATTGCCGACCAAGCTATGGCCGCTGTTGCGCTCGATGTGCAGCTCGCAGATATTGTTCTCTTCCAAAACGGCCACACGCGTTTCTTGTGGCGTGATGTTGACGAGGACGGTTTCGGACGGACGCACGGCGTCCTTGGGGATGGGAATTCCTGAAAGCATGGGGATACCTGATTTTGAATAGAAAAACTTTTGCGATGTGTTCTTCTCCAAAAAAAACAAATGGCAAAAGTTATTCTGCGAAAGCGCTTATCATACTTTAATTATGGTTTTTCCGCATCTGCACAAATGTTTATGGTCAAGAGGCCGTCTGAATGTTTTTTACAACCGTACGGCGGGAATACTTGTAAAATAGCATCTATGCCCATATAGTCATGAACATTGGTATTTTGGAAGAAATCATGCAAACCGTTACTGTTTATACCGGTCCATATTGCCCGTACTGCACCATGGCGAAAAGGCTGTTGCAGGCGGTGGGTGTGAAAGAAATCAACGAAATCCGCATCGACGGCAATCCGGAAGTTTTTGCCGAAATGCAGCAGCTTTCCGGCCAGCGCAGCGTGCCGCAGATTTTTATCGGCGACACCCATGTCGGTGGCTTTACCGATTTGTACCGCTTGCAGCAGGAAGGCAAGTTGGACGAATTACTGAATCCTTAACCCTTAACTTAGGAAAATAAAATGAGCGAAGAATTGCAACCCGTATTCAGCGTTGAGCGTCTGTATGTAAAAGACTTGTCTTTGGAAGTGCCTCACGCACCACAAATCTTCTTGGAACAAGGCGAGCCTGAAGTGGATATGCGCGTTTCTACCGGCAGCACCAAACTGGAAGACGGCTTCTACAGCGTTGACGTTACCGTGACCGTGACTGCCAAACTGAACGAAGAGCGCACCATGTTCTTGAACGAAGTAACCCAAAGCGGCATCTTCCGTCTGGAAAACATTCCTGAAGAAGACGTACAACTGCTGCTGGGCGTTGCTTGTCCAAACATCCTGTTCCCTTACGCACGCGAAGCCATTTCCAACAGCGTAACCCGCGCCGGCTTCCCACCTGTACTGCTTGCTCCGATCAACTTCGAAGCAATCTACGAAGAACAACAGGGAGCTAACGCTTAATCGCGTTATACCTAAATTAAGGCCGTCTGAAACATTACGTTCAGACGGCCTTTTTTATTTGAAAATTAGGACATAAGAAAAATCTATAATAAGAAATTCATATATTAATGTAATAAGTATATAATGATATCGTTTATCATTACGATAATATTTTTAATTTTTATAGGTTTATATACCATTTAAAATCAACAAATTAGAATTTTATCCAGTAAGTAGATTCTATTAATTAAGGAAATAGTTGTGAAACCTGATTTTCAAATGAAAACAATTTGTTTGTTATTGGTGCTGCCTTGCCAAGCTGTTTTTGCAGATACGGGACATCAAGAAGTTGAACATGTAGATATGGATACGGTCAAGGTCAGTGGCAAACGGCAGGCACAAAGGAATACCGAGCGCAGTCAGTCTTATACAATCGGAACGATGACAACGGCGACTGGGTTGCGTATTTCAGGCAAGGATACACCGCAGTCGGTGAGCGTAATGACGCGTCGGCAGCTAGATGATAAAGCAATATATTCTTTAGAAGATGCAATGAAAAACACTACGGGAATCAACGTGGTTCGCGATTCGGGCCTACAAACTCGTTTTTTGTCTCGTGGTTTCTATGTTGATCAGATTGGTGAAGACGGTATTACCACTAATGTGTCTGGACGTTCAGGCTATACGGCAAAAATCGATGTCTCACCAAGTACAGATCTTGCTGTTTATGACCACATTGAGGTTGTCAGAGGTGCAACCGGTCTTACTCAGTCCAATTCTGAACCGGGTGGAACCATTAATTTAATCCGTAAGCGACCAACAGCTCTGTTTAAGCATACAGGTGAAATCAGCACTGACCATAGGGGCAGCAAGCGTTTGGCTTTGGATGTATCTGGAAGCTTGAATAATGAACATACGGTACGCGGTAGGCTGGTTGGTGTTCATGAGGACCACCGCTCTTTTAAAGAGGGTGTATGGAACAAGAAAGACATGGTTTATGGTGTGATTGATACGGATTTGAGTGATAACAGTATGCTGACTTTGGGTGGTACTTATCAGAAAAATAAAGACATTCCCGATTTTGCCGGCGTGATTTTACCTTGTGAGGATCAAAAAACTGCGGCCTTCAGCTCCAGTCCGGCCTGTAACAATCCTTTGAAATTGCCACGTAATACTTATTTGGGTGAAACCTCATGGTCACGCCTGAAGGCTGATAAATACAATATTTTTTCCGGTTTCAAACATGTCTTTGACAATGGATGGCAACTCAATGCCGAAATTTCTTATACGCGTAATGATTCAGATGCCAAAGTCGGACAATTTTTCTTAAAAAACGAACATGCGGCAGGTATTTCAGCATCTGCGGCAACGGGTTTCTTGACCGAGAAGGGAGAGGTTATCCCTTTTGAGCCTAAAGACAAGGCGTTGGCAAAATTAAAAGAATATCGTGATGGCGTCACTAAAACATATGAAGAGAAAAAAGCAGATTACGTTGCCCACCGTTTCGATGCATCTGCTTTTGAACAATATCGCTCCCAAAGGGCGGCAGCACGTCGGGCAGGTTTTGATCAATGTATGCAGGACATTGGTTTGGATTTTCTGTGCAACGATTGGCAGGATCCTGGTGTAGAAGTAGATAAAAAAGAGTTTGTTGATAAGGAGCTTGCAAAGCAAGGCATTATTAACAATGCAGAAGGCCTGTTTCCCAACCGTCTATACGACTCAGCATACAATCTTCGCTACACATACAACCGCCGTTACAACTTCATGCCGTTGCACTATACCAAACATGATGTGCAATGGGGCTTTAAGTTGGATCTGACAGGTAACTACCGCCTGCTTGGACGTGAACATGATTTCTTTGTCGGTTATGCGTATAACAATGAAAAAATCCGTTCTGCCTATACGGAAATATATCAAAACCGTTATTTTGTCCGTCCTCAAGGTTATGCAGGTGCAGGCAGTTGCGGCATTCATCCCGATGGTCCGGAGCGTAATCCTTTAGAAAAAGGCATTGTCGAACCAGATTGGCATATTTATAACGAAAAAGGTAATAACAAAATCTATGTGCCGGAATGCAGTGGCGCGCATATTACCAAATATACTCCTCGTTTGGATGCGGAGGGCAAGCCTGTCTGGACAGTCAATGACAATGGTGAGCGCGTAATGGTGCAAGATCCTGTTTACGAATTGGATGCAAATGGAAACAAAATACAGGAGCGGGATGAAGAGGGAAATTTGAAATGGGCAAACCAATATCTGAAAACGCCGCTGTGGAAAACTGTTCAGGTTGCAGATGATCATGTTCCGGCGTTATACAATTATTCGAAATACCTTAACACGAATAAAACACATTCTTTGACTTTCAGTACCCGCTTTAATGCAACCAACCGTTTGCATCTCTTGGGTGGTATGCACTATACGCGCTATGAAACCACACAAGCCAAAGAAATGCCTGTACGCTACGGCCAGCCTGCTACGGCATTTCAAACTGAGAGTAGTAACAAAATCGACAAAGAACACTACACCTCAAAAATGCAAAGTCATAGGTTCACGCCATATGCCGGCATTACCTACGACCTGACACCGCAACAAAGCTTGTATGCCAGCTATACTAAGATTTTTAAACAACAGGATAACGTTGATGTAACCAGCAAATCCGTTCTTCCACCACTCATCGGTACTAACTATGAAATAGGTTGGAAAGGGTCGTTCTTGCAAGGCCGTCTGAATGCTTCGCTTGCCTTATTTGTTTTACAGCAGAAAAACCGAACCGTTGTCGATTTCGGATTTGTTCCCGATACTAGTCGTAACGGAGGTTCATTCCAAACCATCGCTAAACCTGTGGGTAAGGTTAAGAGCAGCGGTGCAGAACTTGAATTGGCTGGCGAATTGTCGGAAAACTGGCGTATTTTTGTTGGCTACACATATAACAAAAGTAAGTATAAAAATGCTGCAGAAGTCAATGCGGAGCGGTTGGAGAAAAACACGACTGCCGACCCGTATAACTTCAGTAACTTCACGCCGGTACATATGTTCCGCCTCGGTACAAGCTACCGCTTGCCTCAGACTAAGTTGACCTTGGGCGGCGGAATATCTGCGCAAAGTCGCACAAGTAGCCTTTACAATATTCGCCAAGGAGGCTACGGACTTATCGATGGCTTTGTTCAATATGACTTTCACAAACACGGCAGAATCAGCTTGATCGGAACTAACCTGGCTGACAGGACGTATTTTGAAAATAACTACAACCGTACGCGAGGTCAAAACAATTTCTATGGCGAACCGCGGACAGTCAAATTGAAATTGGATTGGCATTTTTAGGAGAATGGATAATGATTGGGTATGTAAACATTATTGGCTAAATTCCTGATAAAAGTATGGATTGAACATCCTTCTTTTTTGAAAGCTGTTTTCTAACAATGGCTGAAGTTGATTCGATAGCCGGCGTATTTTCAAATATTAATTTGTTTCAAGTATTCAGCTTTGAAGGCCGTCTGAAACATTACGTTCAGACGGCCTTTTTGTTTTCGGATAAAATACAGCAAACTTTAAATCAGCTGCCTTTTAAGATGACGCCCGAAACCCAAAAACAGCTCAAAATCACCGATGTTTCCGCCAAGAAACTCGAAAAACTCAACCTCCATACCGCATGGGATTTGGTGTTGCACCTGCCGTTGCGTTATGAGGACGAGACGCACATCATGCCGATTAAGGATGCGCCGATCGGCGTGCCGTGTCAGGTCGAGGGTGAAGTCATTCATCAGGAAGTGACTTTTAAGCCGCGCAAGCAGCTGATCGTTCAAATCGCCGACGGTTCCGGCAACGTCCTTTTTCTGCGCTTTATCCACTTTTATGCCAGCAACCAGAAACAGATGGCGGTCGGCAAGCGCATCCGCGCCGTGGGCGAAATCAAACACGGGTTTTACGGCGACGAGATGATTCATCCTAAAATCCGCGATGCCGAGAGCAGCGGTTTGGCAGAAAGCCTTACGCCGATTTATCCGACCGTAAACGGTTTAAATCAACCCACTTTGCGCCGTATTATTCAGACGGCCTTGGACGTTACGCCGCTGCACGACACGCTGCCCGATGCCTTATTGGGTCGTCTGAAACTGCCGCACCTCGCCGAAAGTCTGCGCCTTTTGCATTCGCCGCCGCCGAGTTTTACCATCCACCAGCTTTCCGACGGCGCGCTTCCCGCATGGCAGCGGCTCAAATTCGACGAACTTTTGGCACAACAGTTGTCCATGCGGCTGGCGCGACAGAAGCGCGTCAGCGGCACGGCGGCGGCATTGGGCGGCGACGGCACGTTGACCCAAGCCCTGCGCCACGCTTTGCCGTTTGCCCTGACCGATGCCCAAGAAAGAGTCGTATCCGAAATCCGCCGCGACATGGCGCAAACCCACCCGATGCACCGCCTGCTGCAAGGCGATGTCGGCAGTGGCAAAACCATCGTCGCCGCCTTGTCCGCGCTGACCGCCATCGAATCCGGCGCGCAGGCGGCTGTGATGGCGCCGACTGAAATCCTTGCCGAACAGCATTTCATCAAGTTCAAACAATGGCTTGAACCTTTAGGACTCGAAGTCGTCTGGCTTTCCGGCAGCCAGCGCAAAAAAGCCAAAGACGAAGCCAAAGCCAAACTTGCCGACGGCACCGTTAAAATCGCTGTCGGCACGCACGCCCTGTTTTCAGACGACGTCGAGTTCCAAAATCTGGGCTTGGTGATTGTGGACGAGCAACACCGCTTCGGCGTCGCCCAACGCCTCGCCCTCAAAAACAAAGGGCGCGACGTCCACCAGCTGATGATGTCCGCCACGCCCATCCCGCGCACGCTTGCCATGAGTTTCTTCGCCGACTTGGACGTGTCCGTCATCGACGAATTACCGCCCGGGCGCACCCCGATTAAAACCCGCCTCGTCAACAACGTCCGCCGCGCCGAAGTCGAAGGCTTCGTTCTCAACATCTGCCGCAAAGGGCAGCAGGCATACTGGGTCTGCCCGCTGATTGAAGAAAGCGAAACCCTGCAACTGCAAACCGCTACCGAAACCCTCGAGCAACTTCAGACGGCCTTACCCGAACTCAGCATTGGCTTGGTACACGGGCGCATGAAAGCCGCTGAAAAAGCCGAAGTCATGGCGGAGTTTGCCGCAGGCCGTCTGAACGTCTTGGTCGCCACCACCGTCATCGAAGTCGGCGTAGATGTGCCCAATGCCGCCCTGATGGTGATCGAACACGCTGAACGCATGGGCTTGGCGCAGCTACACCAATTACGCGGACGGGTAGGGCGTGGCGCGGCAGAAAGCGTGTGTGTCCTCCTGTTTGCCGAACCCTTGAGCGAACTCGCCAAAGCGCGGCTGAAAGTCATCTACGAACACACCGATGGCTTCGAAATCGCCCGCCAAGACCTCAACATCCGCGGACCCGGCGAATTTCTCGGCGCGCGCCAAAGCGGCGTTCCCATGCTGCGCTTTGCCAACCTTGAAGAAGACTTACACCTTTTAGAACAAGCGCGCGAAATCGCCCCTTTGCTGATTGAGCAAAACCCTGAAATCGTCGAAGCGCATTTGGCAAGATGGCTTTCCAGCAGGGAAGGTTATTTGGGCGTATAAAATTTATTTGAAAAGAAAAAGGCCGT
Source organism: Neisseria sp. P0020.S003 (assembly GCF_051957095.1). Taxonomy (NCBI): domain Bacteria; kingdom Pseudomonadati; phylum Pseudomonadota; class Betaproteobacteria; order Neisseriales; family Neisseriaceae; genus Neisseria; species Neisseria sp. P0020.S003. Next base: position 124,228 of record NZ_JBQCWU010000004.1, read on the forward strand.
CTGAAATATTTCAGACGGCCTTATGATTTGCGTTGATACAGCTTTTAGAAACCTTGCGCCAACATGGCATCGGCAACTTTAACGAAACCGGCAATGTTCGCACCATTGACATAGTTCACTTTGTCGCCGACTTTGCCGTATTTCAGGCAAGACTCATGGATGCTGTGCATGATGTCGAACAGGCGGCTGTCCACTTCTTCGCGTGTCCAAGACAGGCGGATGGCGTTTTGACTCATTTCCAAACCTGAAGTCGCTACGCCGCCGGCGTTGGAGGCTTTACCCGGAGCGTAGAGGATGCCGGCTTTGATAAATTGTTCGACTGCGCCCAAAGTTGACGGCATGTTCGCACCTTCGGCAACCACATAGCAACCGTTGGCCAGCAGGATTTTGGCAGCGTCTGCATCCAATTCGTTTTGGGTGGCGCAAGGCAGGGCGACTTCGGCCGCGATGTTCCACGGTTTTTGGTTTTCAAAGTATTGCAGGCCTTGTTCTTTGGCGTAAGTGGCCATGCGTTCGCGGCGTACTTCTTTCAGCTCGATCAAAGCGGCCAATTGCGCTTCAGTCATACCGCTGTCAGGGAAGAGGACAAAGCCGTTGGAGTCGGAAACGGTCAATACTTTTGCACCCAGTTGGATGGCTTTTTCGGCAGCGTATTGCGCCACGTTGCCGGAGCCGGAAATCAACACGCGTTTGCCTTCGATGCTGTCGTTGCGGGTTTCCAACATGGCTTGGGCAAAATACACGCAGCCGTAGCCGGTGGCTTCAGGGCGAATCAGGCTGCCGCCCCATTCGAGGCCTTTGCCGGTCAGGACGGAAGCAAATTCGTTGCGGATTTTTTTGTATTGGCCGAACAGATAGCCGATTTCGCGGCCGCCTACGCCGATGTCGCCGGCAGGAACGTCGGTGTCGGCGCCGATGTGGCGGTAGAGTTCGGTCATAAAGGCTTGGCAGAAGCGCATTACTTCAGCATCGGATTTGCCTTTAGGATCAAAGTCGGAACCACCTTTTCCGCCGCCCATAGGCAGGGTGGTCAGCGCATTTTTGAAGACTTGTTCAAAAGCGAGGAATTTCAACACGCCTAAATCGACGGTAGGGTGGAAGCGCAAGCCGCCTTTGTAAGGGCCGATGGCAGAATTCATTTGGATGCGGTAGCCGCGGTTGACTTGGACTTGGCCTTTGTCGTCCATCCAAGTGACGCGGAACATAATCACGCGCTCCGGCTCAACAATACGCTCAAGCAGGCTTTGTTGGGTGTATTTCGGGTTTTTCGCCAAAAACGGATCCAAACTCATGAACACTTCTTCAACAGCTTGATGGAAGGGTTCTTGGTTGGGATTGCGTTGTTTGAGATTGGTAAATAGAGTGTTCAGGTCGGTCATTTTCCTACTCCTATTGAGTGAGATATTTCAATATTTATGTTTTGAAATATAGCTGTAAAAATTTTACTTGCCAAGAAAAATTTTGCCTAGATTGTTGACATTATTTTTTTACCAATTTGTAAAAATGGAATTATATTTTAAATTTAATTAAAAATATATAAAAATATTTCATAAAATATGTTTTTATAAAAATAAAATACTAAGTAATTAAACTAGAAAATGTTGAAAAATTTTTTGTAAAAATTTAATTCAGCTCAAAATTTGTGTAAATTAGCGCTAAATTGTCAACATTGTTAATGAGTGTACTACGAGAATATGGGGAAGGTTGCCCCATTGAAGACAGGGAGGCAGGCCGTCTGAAAATTCGGTACAATACACACGAAATTCCCACAACACATACATTAAGGAAACACATGAAAGCCTATCACGACCTTATGCGCCATGTTCTCGACAATGGTATCGATAAATCCGACCGTACCGGCACCGGCACGCGTTCCGTGTTCGGTTACCAAATGCGTTTTGATTTGAGTGAAGGCTTTCCGCTGTTGACCACCAAAAAACTGCATCTGCGCTCGATTATTCATGAGCTGCTTTGGTTTCTCAAAGGCGATACCAATATCAAATACCTGAAAGACAACAACGTTTCCATTTGGGACGAATGGGCGGATGAAAACGGCGATTTGGGCCCGGTTTACGGCTATCAATGGCGCAGCTGGCCCGCACCCGACGGCCGCCATATCGACCAAATTGCCAATGTGGTTGAACAAATCAAGAAAAACCCCGACTCGCGCCGCCTGATTGTATCGGCATGGAATCCGGCTTTGGTCGACGAAATGGCCTTGCCGCCTTGCCACGCGCTGTTTCAGTTTTACGTTGCCAACGGCAAGCTGTCCTGCCAGCTTTACCAACGCAGCGCCGATATTTTCCTTGGCGTGCCGTTCAATATCGCCAGCTATGCATTGTTGACCATGATGATGGCGCAAGTGTGCGGCTTGGAAGCCGGTGAGTTTATTCATACGTTTGGTGATGCGCATTTGTACAGCAACCATATCGAGCAGGCCCAGCTGCAATTAAGCCGCGATTTCCGAAACCTGCCGACCATGAAAATCAACCCTGAAGTCAAAGATTTGTTTGCCTTCAAATTTGAAGACTTCGAGTTGGAAGGCTATGATCCGCATCCGCACATCAAAGCAGCCGTATCGGTGTAATTCAAATTAAAAATAAAAAGGCCGTCTGAAACTTCAGACGGCCTTTTTATTTGATTTGAGTTGTCAGATTTTCTCTCAACGGATAAGCGTATTTCCGTTAAAATACGCCTTCTTTTCCGATTCGAAACATTGCCATGCGCCTTACCCACATCAAACTCTCCGGCTTCAAATCTTTTACCGACCCGACCACGATTCATGTGCCGGGGCAGCTTGTTGCGGTTATCGGGCCGAACGGCTGCGGCAAGTCGAATGTGATTGACGCGGTGCGCTGGGTGCTGGGTGAGGCTTCGGCGAAGCAGCTTCGCGGCGAGAGTATGCAGGACGTGATTTTTAACGGTGCGGCGACGCGCCGTCCTGCGCCGAGAGCTTCGGTGGAGCTGGTGTTTGACAACAGCGACCACAGTTTGCAGGGGGCGTGGGGGCAGTATGCCGAGGTGAGCATCAAGCGGCAGCTGACGCGTCAGGGTGAATCAACATATTTCATCAACAATCAGACCGTGCGCCGCCGCGACATTACCGATTTGTTTCTGGGTACGGGCGTGGGTGCGCGCGGTTATGCCGTTATTGAGCAGGGGATGATTTCGCGCATCATCGAAGCGCGGCCGGAGGAGTTGCGCGCCTATATCGAGGAGGCGGCGGGCGTGTCCAAATATAAGGAACGCCGCAAGGAGACGGAAGGTCGTCTGAAAGACACACGCGAGCATTTGCAGCGTTTGGGCGATTTGCAGAACGAATTGGCGCGTCAGGTGGAAAAACTGGAGAAACAGGCGGAAACCGCCGAACGCTACAAATCCCTGACCGCGCAGTTGAACCAACAACAGGATTTGCTCGATTACGCCCAATGGCGGCAATCGCTTGCCACCGCCGACAAGGCGACCGCGCAGCATCAATCTTTGCAGGCGCAGCAGGATGAAACCGCCGCGCAGGTTCAGGCGTTAAACGACGAAGTACACGCCTTGCAGACCGCCGAACAGTCGCAGCAGCAGGCGGTACACGAATTGAGCAACAAACGCGGCGTGTTGCGCGAGCAGATTGCCCGTTTGGAAGAACAAATCCGCCATCAGCAAAACCTGCGCCAACGCATCGAACGCGACAAGCAGGCGGCGCAGGCGCAGATGCAGCGCATCCATCAGGAGCAGCAGCAAATCCGCGTGCAGCTTGAAGAAAACGAGTTGCAGGCCGAAGAAAAGCAAACCGAGTTGGCAGAATGGGCGATGCAGGTTGCCGAACACGAAGAGCGTCTGCCCGAATTGGAAGAAGCCCAAGCCACGCTCAACGCCGCCTTCCAAACCCAGCAGGACGAGGCAAACCGCATTCGCCGCGAACTGGCGTTGAAGCAGCAGCAGCTTGCCCATGCCGAACAAACCGTTGCCAAGCACGAAGAGCGCAAAGGTCGTCTGAAACAGGAAAACCAAGCCCTGAACCTGCCCGACGAAGCCGAAACCGCCGCCGCGCAGGAAGCCGCCGCCTTGTTGCAAAGCCAACAAGAGCATTACGAAGAACAAATCATTGCCGCCGAAGAAGCCTTACACGCCGCCCGCGAAGCGTTTCAGACGGCCTCAAACCGCTTCCAAAGCCTGAAGCAGCAACACATTACCTTGCAGGCGCAGCAGCAGGCGTTGTCGCAAATCCTGTCGCAACAGCAGGAAGCCGCCGACTTCTGGCAGGCAACCGACCACGCCGCCGCGCCGCAACTGTGGCAACACATCACCGCGCCCGCCGAGTGGCAGCACGCCTTGTCCGTCATCCTTGCCGAACGCCTGCACGCCCGCGCCGTACCGAACGGCTTCGTTCCGCCCGCGCCTTTGCCGCAAGGGCAGGCGGCATGGCTTTCAGACGATCTCTCCGGCGGCATTAAAAAATCCCTGCCCGTACAGGCATTGCTGAACCAAATCCAAGCGCAGCCGCCGTTTCAGACGGCATTGCACCACTGGCTTGACGGCGTATTGTGCGCGCCCGATTTGAGCTACGCCCTCGCGCATCAAAGCGATTTGGGCGCGCATCAAATCTGGCTCACTCCCGAAGGCCATCAGGTCGACAAAGTCAGCGTCCTGCTCTATGCCAAACCCGCGCAGGAAAGCCTGATTGCCCAAAAAGCCCGTCTCGACGGCATCGCGTCCGAACTGGAAAACCTCGCCCCCGAACTTTCCGCCGCCGAAGCCGCGTTCAAACAGGCAGAGGCTGCCGTGCGCTCGTCTGAAACGCAGCACAAAAACCTGATGCAGCAGCAACAACAACACACGCGCCAATACAGTCAAGCGCAGCAACGCGCCGCCGAACTTCTGGCGCGTACCAACCAAGGGCAAATCCGCCGCGAACACATCGGGCGCGAACTGGCGCAGTTGGCGGAAGAACAGACCGTGTTGCAACACGCGTCCGACGGTCTTTCAGACGACATCGTTACTTTGCAGGAAGCCGCCGCCGAACTCGAACACCAGCAGCAAACCACCGCGCACAGCCGCCAAGAGCAGCAAGGCCGTCTGAAACAGGCGCAGCTTGCCCTGTTGGAAGCCAACCGCCAATACGGGCTTGCCGAAGTCGCCGTCCACAAGCTCAACCAGCAAAAACAAAACTACCAACAGCAAATCGCCCGACTCGAACAGCAAACCCTCGACTGGCAGGAACGCCAGCAAGAGCTTGCCCTCGCCTATGAAACCGAGTTCCAAAACGACGAGCAGCACATCAAGCTCGACGAGCTGACCGAAGCCGTACACACGCTGGACGAAGAATACATCGCCGTGCAGGAAAAACTCGCGCAGATTCAGGAACAGGGCAGGGAGCAATACGCCCGCGTACAAACCCTGCAAACCAAGCTGCCGCAGCTTCAGGCCGCCACCCAAACCGCCCTGTTGCAGCAGCAGGAAGCCCTGATTAACGCCAAACGCTACCATCAAAACCTGACCGAACGCGCCGCCGATTTGGACGCGCTCGAAGCGTTGGCAAAAGAATCGCCGAAAGTATTGAACAGCAGCATCGGCAGCCTCACCCAGCAAATCGAAGCCCTCGGCGCCGTCAACCTCGCCGCCCTGCAAGAGCTCGAAGAAGCGCGCGAACGCGACGGCTACTACCGCAGCCAAAGCGAAGACGTGCAGGCCGCCATCACCCTTTTGGAAGAAGCCATCGCCCAAATCGACGACAAAACCAAAGCGCGTTTCAAAGAGACCTTCGACGCCGTCAACGGCAAAGTCCAAACCTTCTTCCCGACCCTGTTCGGCGGCGGCGAAGCCACCCTCAAAATGATAGGCGACGACCTCCTGACCGCCGGCGTATCCATCATGGCGCGTCCGCCCGGCAAGAAAAACAGCACCATCCACCTCCTCTCCGGCGGCGAAAAAGCCCTCACCGCCATGAGCCTCGTGTTCGCCCTGTTCAGCCTCAACCCCGCCCCCTTCTGCCTTCTGGACGAAGTCGACGCCCCGCTGGACGACGCCAATACCTCGCGTTTCTGCAACCTGGTCAAAGAAATGTCGGCGCAAACCCAGTTCCTCTACATCTCCCACAACCGCCTAACCATGGAAATGGCGGAGCAGCTGGTCGGTGTAACCATGCAGGAAAAAGGCGTCTCGCGCGTCGTTGCCGTGGACATCAAACAAGCGTTGGAAATGGCAGAGCCGAATTGAGGTAAGAACAAAGGCCGTCTGAAAGAATGAGGAAGAAATCTATAATTTCATCTTCCCATTTTTTCAGACGGCCTTTTTGTATTGGATAAAGTGTTATTGTTTTGAAGTATTATCGTTGGCGCGTTGAGGCTGCCCCGAGCGTTGGTTGCTGCGGTTGACGGCATCACGCCATGCTTTGCGTTCCGCTTCGATTTTCGCGGCTACTTCGTGAACCATGGTTTCTTGTTTTTTGATGGCCGGCTCTTCCGGTGTGTTATCGGAAAAGTGGAGGCCGTACCACAAGGTGGCAAAAATGCTGCAGACGAAGATAACGGCGATCAGGCCGACGATGGCTTGTTTGCCGGCGAGGGGGTTTTCGGGGGGAGGGACGAGGACATCAAAGCAGTCGGCGCAATCGAGGGCGAAGCAGACGTTTTCGGCTTCTTTGCGGCCGCGTCGGCCTTCTGTGATGTTGAAGGAGATGTGTTGCCCTTCGGCCGGAAGGCGGGTAAGGGTGGTGAAGGCGGCAAGGGCAAGAAAGATTTCTTGACCTGTGTCTTCTATGGTAGCGGCGCCGAAGCCGCGTTTGCTGTTCCAGCGAGTAATCGTTCCGTAATAGCGCATAATGTATGTGGGGATATTATTATAGGTAACAGTTTTTCCTTGGACTGATTTTAAATCAAAAAGTTTAGTTATTGTCTTAATTTTACACTAGATTTGTCTTGTTGGAAGCAGGCAGGCCGTCTGAAGGATTTCAGACGGCCTGTATGGTTTATGCCTACTTATTAAGCACTTTTTGGAAGGTGTCGATCAGGTGTTGCGCAATGGCACGGCTGCCGAATTGTTGCAGGCAATCTTGGCGCAAACGGACGGGTTCGTATTGTGCATGGTTTTCGTAGAGGGTGAGCAATGCTTTGGTCAGCTCCGGTATGTTTTCGATTGGCACCAGCAGGCCGTTGTCGGAAGTGACGATGGATTCGGGGCCGCCGCAGCGTGTGGCGATAACGGGTAAACCTTGTGACAGTGCTTCGATATAGACGACGCCGAAGGTCTCGGTACGGCTGGCGAGGACGAAGGCGTTGCTGTGGCGCATGAGGTCTAGGGTTTGGTCGGTGGTCAATGCGCCGGTAAAGGTAACGGCGTGGTTGATGCCCAAGTCGCTTGCCAATTGTTTCAGACGGCCTTCTTCTGCGCCGCCGCCGCCGATTTTGAGTTTGAGCTGCGGATAGGTTTTGAGTGCTTCTGCAAAAGCAGGCAGGAGCAGGTCGTGGCCTTTGAGGTGGCGCAAGTGGGAGACGCTGCAGAAGGTGAAGTCTTGATTGTTTTTTTCGGGGAACTCGAAATCCTCTTCAAAATTGCCGCCCAGCATATTGGGCAGGTATTGCCAGTCTGTACCGGCGTAGGTTTTTTCGAGAATGCGGCAGAAATCACGGCTGACGGCGAACCGGGCTGCGCTGTGGCGCACGGCTTCGTGCATGGACGGCCATTGGTTTTTGCGGACAAGGCCGCGTGAAATGGCGCTGCTGTGTTCGGTAATCACATAGGGAATGCCGTATTTTTTGAAGATGGCGCAGGCCAAAATGCCGGCGTAGTTGACGCAGTGGGCGTGAATTACGTCGGGTTTGCCGTTGTCGGCGATATAGGCTTCAAAAGCTTTCATGCCTGCGTTGACCCAGCGGATGCGGTCGATATCGACAACCGGACAGCGCGGGAAGAAATACATGCTGTCGTAGGCGTAAGTGTTAAGTCCGCCTTGCTGATGGCGGCGCAGGCCGTAGAAGCGCGAGAAGATGGTTTTCGGCTGGCTTCTCAAGTAGCGGAACATGGGTACGACCATGCCGATTTTCATGCCTTCGCGTTGCAGGGCTTGGGCTTGGAGGCGGAAAAAGATTCCGTCCACGTCGGTTTCGGAAGAAGGATACCAAGAGGGGATGACGACAATATGCATGATGTGTTTTTTATGGAAGTAGATAACGGCGAGGCCGTCTGAATAGAAAAGATATCTTTCAGACGGCCTTTTGTATATTTAGTTCAATCAGTTGCCGGCAACCGTCATGTTGGAAACCAAGATGGAGCCGATTTGGTTGGACGAACGGCGTAATGCGTCGTCTGCCACGCCGATAATGTCGCGGTACATATCCTGCAAACGTCCGGCAATGGTGATTTCCTGAACCGGATAGGCAATGACGCCGTTTTCCACCCAAAAACCGGCCGCGCCGCGCGAGTAGTCGCCGGTAATGCCGTTGACGCCTTGCCCCATCAATTCGGTAACCAGCAAACCTGTTCCCATTTCTTTCAACAGGTCGGCCTGCGTGGCGTGGGTGTGGTTCAGATACAGATTGTGCGCGCCGCCGGCGTTGCCCGTTGTCTGCATGCCGAGTTTTTTCGCGCTGTAACTGCTGAGGAAATAGCCTTCGACGATGCCGTCTTTCACCACAAAACGCGGCTGCGTGGCGACGCCTTCGGCATCGAAATAAGTGCTGCGGAACGAGCGCAGGATATGCGGTTCTTCGCGCAGACTGAGAAATTCGGGTAGCACCTGTTTGCCGATGCTGTCAATCAGGAAGCTGCTTTGACGGTAGAGCGCACCGCCGCTGAGTGCACCGATGAGGTGGCCGATTAAACCAACGGCGACAGTGGTGTCGAACAGTACGGGATAGCTGCCGGTCGGAACGCTGCGGCTGTTCAGACGGCGTAAAGTCCGTTCGGCTGCGGTTTTACCGATAAGTTCGGGCGTGTCCATGTCTTCGTGACGGCAGGAAGAATCGTACCAATAGTCGCGCTGCATGCCGTGTTCGTCGCTGGCGACCACGCTGCAAGAAATGCTGTGGTGCGTGCTTTGCTGGTGTGCGGCAAAGCCGTGGGTGTTGCCGTAGACGTATTGGTAATGGCCGGTATGAACCGATGCGCCTTCGGAATTTTCAATGCGTTCGTCCGTTGACAGAGCGGCCTGTTCGCATTGTTTGGCCAAATCGATGGCGGATTCGGTATTCAAATCCCATTCGTGGTAGCGGTCGAGGTCGCCGATGTGGGTTGCCATCAAGGCAGCATCGGCAAGGCCGGCGCAATCGTCTTCGGCGGTATAGCGTGCAATATCGATGGCGGCCTTGACCGTATCTTGCAGGGCGCGTTCGGAGAAGTCGGCAGTGCTGGCGCGGCCTTTGCGTTGGCCGACATAGACCGTAATGTCTAAAGATTTATCTTGTTGGAACTCGATTTGTTCGATTTCGCCCAAGCGTACGCTGACGCTTTGGCCGAGCGACTCGCTGAAATCGGCTTCGGCCGCGGTGGCGCCGGATTGTTTGGCCAAATCCAGCGTGTGTCCGCACAAGCGCAACAGCTCGTCCGGTGTGTGGTTAAACAGCATAAAAAGGTTTCCTGACAGGGTTTTGCGGCATTTTAACTGTTTCAGACGGCCTCTGCAAAAATCGCACGGAAAGGCCATCTGAAAACTGATAAAATAGGCAGATTCAGAAAATCAGGGAAACACAATGTTTGAACAAGAAGACGAATGGGTCAGCAAAACCCAAATGAAAAAGCAGATGAACGATTTGCAGGCTTTGGGTATGGAATTGACCAAGCTTTCCAGCGATACACTGAAAAAAATCGGCTTGGACGAAGAGCTGTTCGAGGCGATTGCCGCCTATAAAAAAATCACGTCCAACAGCGCGCTCAAACGCCAAGCACAATTTATCGGCCGCCTGATGCGCGATACCGACCCTGCGCCCATCGAAGCCTTTTTGGCCAAACTGCGCGGCGACAATACGGCGCACAATGCCTTTTTGCAACGTGTCGAGCAGGCGCGTACACGACTGTTGGCAGACGATGGCGCGATTACCCAATTTATGGCCGATTTTCCGCAAGCCGACGCCGGTAAATTGCGCACCTTGATCCGCAACACCAAAAAAGAGCAGGAACAAAACAAACCGCCGAAAAACTTCCGCGCGCTGTTCCAAGAAATTAAAGCAGTGATGGAGGCCGGTCAATCCGACGCTTCAGAAGAAGGGCAGGACTGGGAGAAATAAACCTTAAGGCCGTCTGAAAACCGATTGCAGGTTTCAGACGGCCTCCTCCTTAAAATAAACGCTTCAAAAATATTAATTTTCTCTTTATTTAATCCCACACACCATGTCCGTCAAAATCCAAACACGTTCCATTAATCCGACTGTTTTTAACGACTTGCTCACTGCCGGTACCGATCCTTTGATTGCACGGCTGTGTGCTGCGCGTGATGTGCAAAGTCCGGCCGAGTTGGACGACAAGCTTGCTGCGCTTTTGCCGTATCAAACGCTGACAAACTGCGAAGCCGCCGCCGGCCGTTTGGCAGATGCGATTGAGCGTCAGGAAAAAATCCTGATTGTCGCCGACTATGATGCCGACGGTGCGACGGCGTGTTCCGTCGGTATGAGCGGTTTGGCGGCGATGGGGGCGAAAGTGGATTTCCTTGTGCCCAACCGCTTTGAACACGGCTACGGCTTAACGCCCGAGCTGGCTGAAATCGCGGCAGAGCAAGGTGTGGATTTATTGGTGACGGTGGATAACGGTATCGCCAGCATTGCAGGCGTGGCGCGTGCGCAGGAATTGGGTTTGGATGTGATTGTGACCGACCACCATCTGCCTGCCGAGACCGTACCCGACTGCATCATCGTCAATCCGAATCAAAAAGGCTGCGGTTTCCAAAGTAAAAGCTTGGCGGGCGTGGGCGTGATTTTTTATGTATTGATGGCTTTGCGCGCCGAACTGCGCCGCCGCAATTATTTTTCAGACGGCCTGAAAGAGCCGAATCTGGGCGATCTTTTGGATTTGGTCGCACTCGGTACCGTTGCCGATGTCGTTACTCTAGACCACAACAACCGTATCCTCGTGTCTCAAGGGTTGAAACGGATGCGTTCGGGCAAAATGCGCCCCGGCATCCGCGCCTTGTTTGAAGTAGCGCGACGGGATTGGCGCAAGGCTCAGCCTTTCGATATGGGCTTTGCGTTGGGACCGCGCATCAATGCGGCCGGACGGCTGGACGATATGTCGGTCGGTATTGCCTGTCTGTTGGCGCAAGATGATGCCGAAGCGCAGGAACTGGCGGCGCAGTTAAACGACCTCAATATCGAGCGCCGCGAAATCGAGCAATCCATGCTACAAGACGCGCTGAACGCCTTTCCCGAAACCCTGCCTCCAGGTCAAACAACTTTGGTAGCGTATCGCGACGACTTCCATCAAGGCGTGGTCGGCATCGTTGCCAGCCGCCTCAAAGACCGTTTTTATCGTCCGACCATCGTGTTTGCGCCTGCCGACAACGGCGAAGTGCGCGGTTCGGGACGCTCCATTCCCAATCTGCACCTGCGCGATGCTTTGGATTTGGTGTCCAAACGTCATCCCGATTTGATTTTGAAATTCGGCGGACACGCAATGGCGGCGGGTTTGAGCATACTTGAACACAATATTCCCGCGTTTCAGACGGCCTTTGAAGAAGCCGTGCGCGAAATGGTGTGCGAAGACGATTTGTCGCAAACCTTCATCACCGACGGCAGCCTGCCTGTACGCGACATTACGCTGGAACAGGCGCAGAACCTTGCACGACACGTTTGGGGGCAGGGCTTCGCGCCGCCGAGTTTTACCGATGAATTTCACGTTGTCCGCCAGCAGCCTTTGGGTGCGGAAGGCAAACACAAAAAAGTCTGGCTGCAAAAAGACGGCTATGAATTTGAAGCCATGTTTTGGCGTTGCAGCGAAGACATTCCCGAATACATCCGCACGGTGTACCGCCCCGTTGCCAACGAATGGCGGAATAATCTTGAATTGCAGCTTTATATCGACTACTGGGAAGCCGCGTAAACAAAGGCCGTCTGAAAAATGAAGAAACAAAAACCTTGGCTCGGCTTTTCATTGGCGCTGCTTGCCACCATGACTTGGGGCTCGCTGCCGGTTATCGCGCAACAGGCCTTAAAAGCCGTCGATGCGCCCACGCTGGTGTGGGTACGCTTTTTAGTGGCTTCTCTGGTGTTGTTTGTATTGCTGGGACTGACCGGCAAGCTGCCGAGGCCGTCTGAATTTTCCAAGCAAACCTTATTTTTATTGGTGCTGGGCATTATCGGCATTTCCGCCAACTTCGTGCTTGTTGCCATGGGTTTGCACTATATTTCGCCGACAACCACGCAGGTGTTGTGGCAGCTCTCGCCCTTTACCATGATTTTGGTCGGAGTAGGTGTGTTTAAAGAAGCCTTTACGCACTGGCAGAAAATCGGCTTGATGCTTTTGCTGACGGGTTTGGCCATGTTTTTCAACGACAAATTCGGCGAACTTTTCAGCTTGGGCAGCTACGCGGTCGGCGTGATGATGGCGGCTTCGGGCAGCATGATTTGGGTGTGCTACGGCGTGGCGCAAAAACTTTTGTCCAAACATTTCAATTCGCAACAAATCCTGCTCATGATTTATTTTTGCAGCAGCTTTGTTTTCCTGCCGTTTGCCGAACCGTCGCAAATTGCCCATATCGGCAATCCGTTTTTATGGGGCTGCTTTATTTATTGCTGCCTGAACACGCTGATCGGCTACGGTTCATTCGGCGAAGCGCTCAATCATTGGGACGCTTCAAAAGTCAGTATCGTCACCACGCTGATTCCTGTATTCACCATGATATTTTCCACCATCGGCCATCATCTCGCCCCCGATTATTTTGCCGCTTCGGATATGAATATCGTCAGCTATGTGGGTGCCATGGTGGTTGTGGTCGGAGCCTTGCTGGCTGTGGCCGGAGAGAAAGTAATGGGGCTTTTTTTGAGAAAGATATGAAGCATTTATTGTGAAACAGAATAAAGCAAGGCCGTCTGAAACAGGTTTCAGACGGCCTCATGTGGAGCGATTAGCCGAAAGACCGCCCACCAAATTCCCTTTCCGCAGGATTCTGCTGCACAGAAATTTCCCTCGCTACCGTTTGTTGCCGTTCCTGTTCCATTCTTTCCTGTACTTTTGCATTGAAAGCATCAACAACTTCGCGGTTCTCTGCCAAAACCTGTTTGGCGAAAGAGCCGTCCTTATCGTTGAGCAAGCCTTGAACTAAGGCATGGAATTTATCTGTTTGGGATAACGGTTTTGTACGAGTAGGGGCGGTAATTTCCTCAATATTGTTATCTCTGCGACGGGCATCGGAGGGATGTTTGACGCCGTAAGCCGTATTAATACGGAAGTTTTTTAAATCTTCCATATCCAGTTTGCCTTCGACTTTGACCTGTCGTCCTCCCGGCAGCCTTACTCCGTTATCTTCTTTACTCTGGCTGAGGAACTCCTTCAAAGCATCGTTTACTTTATCGCCATATTGGTTGCGTATATCGGCAATAAAGACTTGTGCCTGCATATTGGATTGCAGGAATTTTTTATTGTCAGGATTTGTAATTTTAGAGATAACGTTATTTACCTTGTTAACTTTGTCATCAAGTGCCTTATCATAATCCCGATTGATTAATGAGATACCGATTTCGGAAGCCAAAGCCTGATTCAATTTCGGTTTCAGATTTTGATACACCTGTTTGTCTTCGGCAGACATTTTATTGAATGGCTTGTATAGATGGATTTGCATCTGCTTTATTTCATTATCGGAAATAAAACGGTTGCCTTTTGAGTCTGTTGCCTCTCGCGCAATCCGTTCCAACAAATTCCTCCCTTCATTATTGCCGCCTATGTCGTACTGGATAGGACCGAAACTCGGACCGCTGGCAGCCTTCTCCGCATTTGATATTTTGTACGCGCCGCGCCCACCCGACAACTCGTTTACCATCATGGCTTGATGTATATAGTATTTCAAACCGTCTTCTGGTTTCAGATGGTCTCCGCCTGTAAAACGACTCATATCAGCCTCCTAACTATCTATCAGCTTTATAAAGAATTTTCAAAGCGTTCCAACGCTTTCAAATGGTTTAAATTCTGCTCGAATCTGCAAATACGGATGTAGCGTCCTGCAAGAGGACGAACTTTCGTCGTAACGGATGGGTCTGAACACAGCATTTCCGTATAACTTTCCCAATTCTTACGGATAGTCAAAAAATATTCTTTGGATACTCCATTCAATTTTGGGTCTTTTGAATCGATACGGTGCAGCAGATTTTCGTATTTCTTATTCAGTTGCTTTTCCAACCTCATACTGAAAATATCCACACATTCATAGCCTTGTCCGTCTATGTCTTTCATCATGCTCTGAGGACAAATGTCCTTACTGTCCTGTTTTTGCCTTGTTACCTTTGGAACAGCTTTTTCAGACGGCTCCGCCGCACCGACACAGGCGGCGGATGTCATTATTGCCAGCAACGGTAGAATGTAACGGATTTTGTGTTTCGACATATCAGTCTCCTAAAAAATTAAAAACGTTCCAATGCTTTCAAGTGAAGCTGCGTCTGTTCGATAGCGCAAAGAGTGTGAATCCGATCCGCCGGTGTTTTCAAATCGGTCGTTACCGTCGGGTCGTAACATAGTTCGTCCTGATAAGCCTCCCATTTTGAGCGGATGCTTGCAAAATACTGTTTTGTCATGCCATGAAGTTTTTGGTCTTTGGCAGCGGCACGTCGAAATAAATCTTCGTACTTCTTATTTAATGCAATTTCAAAATCTAATAGGGTAAGCCTCAAACAATCTTCATCCATTTGGTCAACAGGTTCGGGACAAAGATTCTTTTCCTGTTTTGGTTTAACGGCATTTGCAGCTTTTCCAGACGACCCTACCGCACCGATACAGGCGGTAGATGTCATTATTGCCAGCAACGGCAGAATGTAACGGATTTTGTGTTTCGACATATCAGTCTCCTATAAAAATTAAAAACGTTCCAATGCTTTCAAGTGATATTGTGTTTGTTGAACGTCACACAGATAGAGGATTTTATCTGAAGGAGTTTTCAAATCGGTTGTGATTGTCGGGTCGGAACAAAGTTCCTCCTTATAAGCCTTCCATTTTGAACGGACATTTATAAAATATTGTTTGGACAGCCCATGTAGCTTTGAATCTTTGGTAGCGGCACGTCGAAATAAATCTTTGTACTTCATATCCAGTTTGTTTTCAAGTTTCAGCAGAGTAATTTCTAAACAATCTTCATCCATTTGGTCAACAGGTTCAGGGCAAAGATTCTTTTCCTTCTGAGGTTTAAGTGCATTTGCAGCTTTATCAGACGACCCTGCTGCACCAACATAGGCAGCGGATGCCATTACGGCTAGCAGTGGCAGAATGTAACGTGTTTTGTGTTTCGACATAATTTATCTCCTAAAAAAGTTATTGTGTAATTAATAGGGCAGTTTGAAAAGTTTTCAAACTGCCCTATCATGTTCAAACCGCTATCATGCGAACATTCAATTAATAGAAGCCTTCGCGTTCTTCACGGGTGGAAATGTAGATGTTTTTCACCTGCGTGTACGCGGCGAGCATCATTTTGTGGGTTTCGCGGCCGATACCTGAAGTTTTGTAGCCGCCAAACGGTGCGCCTGCGGGCAGGCGGTTGTAGCAGTTCACCCAGACGCGACCGGTTTCCAGCGCATTGGAAACGCGCAGGCAGCGGTTGATGTCGGTACTCCACACTGCGCCGCCCAGGCCGTATTCGCTGTCGTTCGCCATTTTGATGACCTCTTCTTCGGTTTTGAATTTAATCACGGTGGCAACCGGGCCGAAGATTTCTTCTTGGGCGACGCGGGCGCTGTTGCTGCCGGCTTCAATCAGGGTCGGCTCGACAAATTCGCCTTTGCCCAACTCGCCTTCGATTTTCTTACCGCCGGTGATAATGCGGCAGCCTTCCTGTTCGCCGATTTTGACGTATTTCAAAATGGTTTCAAGCTGACCGGCGTTGACTTGCGAACCCATTTGGGTGTCGTCTTCCCAAGGCAGACCGACTTTGATTTTTTTGAATTCTTCCGCCAAGGCGTTGACGAATTTGTCGTAAATGCCTTCCTGAACGAAGATACGCGAACCGGCGCAGCATACTTGGCCTTGGTTGAACAAAATACCTTTTTGCGCGCCTTCGAGGGCTTTGTCAAACGGCATGTCGTCAAAGAAGATGTTGGCAGATTTGCCGCCCAGCTCCAAGGTGGCGGGAATCAGCATTTCAGCAGCGGCGATGCCGATGTGGCGGCCGATTTCGGTCGAACCGGTAAAGGCGAGCTTGTTGAAGCCTTTGTGGTGCAGCATGTATTCGCCGGATTTAGAACCGCGTCCGGTGATGATGTTTAACACACCTTTAGGCAGCAAGTGGTTGATTTTTTGGGCGAACGACAACAGACTCAGCGAAGTGCTGGAAGACGGGTGGATAACGATGGTACAGCCTGCGGCGAGTGCGGGCGCGATTTTCCAAGCCGCCATCAGGAAGGGGAAGTTCCACGGAATAATCTGCCCGACGACACCGATGGGTTCGCGCAGGACGATAGACAGGTCTTCGGAGTCAAGCTGGGTGGCAGTGCCTTCTTCGCCGCGGATCACACTGGCAAAGTAGCGGAAATGGTCGGAAGCCAGCGGGATGTCGGCGGCGCGGGTTTCGCGGATGGGTTTGCCGTTGTCCAGCGTTTCCTGCAAGGCGAACAATTCCAAGTTTTCGTCAATCACATCGGCGATTTTGTTGAGTATGGCGGCGCGTTCGGTGGTGGTGGTTTTGCGCCATGTTTTGAACGCTTCTTGCGCGGCGGCGACGGCAGCATCCACATCGGCGTCGGTCGCGTCGGTGAATTTCGCCAATACTTCGCCGTTGGCGGGATTGTACGAATCCAAAAGCGCGCCGGGTTTCGTCCACACGCCGTTAATCAACAGGCCGTACTCTTTATCAAACACATTTAAATCTTTTGCCATGATGCTGTCTCCTTAGTTATCTTTCTTAGGTTTTGGACGTTCCTCAAACGTCATCTGAAAACAGGATAATATTTTTTCTCTTTCAGTTCAAGCACTAAAAATGATAACGTTCTCAAAATTCCAAATATGTAATTTTCTAAAATATGGAATTTAAGCCGATAAGATTTGACCCCGTATGGGAATGAAGCATGTTTGTTAATATATTTAAATTTTTCAGACAACCTTTTTTACATGATATGTGTAAGAATTTTTCAGCGGCTTGGTAGGTATATTTTCAGGTAGGTAAAATGTTATGGTATAACATTTTATTCTTTATTTTTCAAAAAGATAGGGTGTTGACACGGCGAAATGAAGGGGAGTATTCTCATTTACAGGGGGTTTACCTCCTACCCGACCTTTTACGGATTTCTTACGAATGCCAAGGAGAACACCATGAAGATGCAAGCAGTTGTTGTGAATCAAAATGTAGCAGGCGATGTAGAAGTTGTAGAACGCGAACTGCGCCCGTTGGAATACGGCGAGGCGTTGGTTGAAGTCGAATATTGCGGCGTGTGCCATACCGACTTGCACGTTGCGGCGGGCGACTACGGCGAAAAACCGGGCCGCGTGTTGGGACACGAAGGCATCGGCATCGTCAAAGAAGTCGCTCCGGGCGCGAACGCCCTGAAAGTCGGCGACCGCGTCAGCATCGCATGGTTGTTCCAAAGCTGCGGTTCGTGCGAATACTGTAATACCGGCCGCGAAACCTTGTGCCGTTCCGTATTGAACGCAGGCTACACCGCCGACGGCGGCATGGCGACCCACTGTATCGTCGATGCAGACTACGCCGTCAAAGTACCCGACGGCCTCGATCCCGCGCAAGCTTCCAGCATCACCTGCGCCGGCGTAACCACTTACAAAGGCGTGAAAGTTTCCGGCGTGCGTCCGGGACAATGGATTGCCGTTTACGGCGCGGGCGGTTTGGGCAACTTGGGTGTCCAATACGCGAAAAAAGTATTCGGCGCACACGTTGTCGCCATCGACATCAATGATGAAAAACTGGCATTCGCTAAAGAAAGCGGCGCAGATTTAGTCATCAACGCTGCCAAAGAAGACGCAGCCAAAGTGATTCAGGAAAAAACCGGCGGCGCACATGCAGCCGTTGTTACCGCCGTATCCGCCGCCGCGTTCAACTCCGCTGTGGACTGCGTCCGTGCAGGCGGCCGCGTCGTTGCCATTGGTCTGCCGCCCGAATCTATGGACCTGTCCATCCCGCGTCTGGTCTTGGACGGCATCGAAGTGGTCGGCTCTTTGGTCGGTACCCGCAAAGATTTGGAAGAAGCATTCCAATTCGGCGCAGAAGGCTTGGTTGTGCCTAAAGTCCAGTTGCGTGCTTTGGATGAAGCGCCTGCCATCTTCCAAGAAATGCGCGAAGGTAAAATTACCGGCCGCATGGTGATTGATATGAACAAAGAGTGCAGCTGCATTCATCACTAATCAAATGATTCCGTGATAAAAAGGCCGTCTGAACAATTTCAGACGGCCTTTTTCATTGGATTGAATAACTTAAAGCGTAAAGCTACTTTCAAATACGCGGATTTCTCCGCTGATAGGATCGGTAAACTCTATTCTTTTGGCCAGAAGTTTTAAAGGTTTATCGTAGTCTTCATCACCGGCTGCCAATGGGGTAGGGTAAAGCGCATCGTTCATCAGCGGCATGTTCAAACTCATCATATGCACGCGGAGCTGGTGTTTTTTTCCGGTATGCGGCGTAAGGCGGTAGAGGCTGAATGCGCCGCGGTTTTCGATAAGTTCGATGGTTGTGTGGGCGTTGGGTTCGCCTTCCGTTTCCCGTGTGAGAAAGAATTTTTCGCCGCGTTCCATTCGGGATGAAATATCCAGCGGATAGTCCAAATCCGTCCTGGTCGGCGCAACCGCTTCATAGGTTTTTCGGACGGTTTTTTCTTGGAACATGGTCTGATAATCGCGACGCGTGGCAGGGTTAAGCGAAAGCAGCATAACGCCTGCCGTATCTTTGTCCAAGCGATGAATCGGCGTAATGTCTTCAACATTCAAATGCTGCAATTCAGGTCGCAAACGCAGGCGCGTGAGCAGGGTCTCCCGCAAAAACCTGCCGCTGGGGATGACGGGCAGAAAATGCGGTTTGTCCACCACAATCAAATGCTCATCAAAATGCAAAATCTTTTCTTCAAACGGAATACGCGGCTCGCTCTCACGGCTGGTTTCACGGTAATAAAACATCGTCTTGCCGGGCTCGAACAAGGTATTCTCATCAAACGGCACGCCATCCGCACCCACCACAAAACCGCTGTTCAGTCGCCGCCGCCAGTTTTCTTCGCCGACAAAGGGAAAATGAGCGCATAAAAAATGCAGCAGCGGTAAGCCGTAAAACTGCTTTTCATGTGGCAAAACCAAGTAGCTGGGTTTGACACCGTCTAAAAGAGGGAGGGGATTGGTACGTTTTTTCATGCGGCGGATTGTACTCGGTTTTTAGGATTTTTTCAGACGATGTTTTTCATTAGGGGCGGACACGATTTTCTGTTGCCGCCATCATTTCAGAGCAGAAAGGAATTCATCTTTGATGACTGGTGACCTGTTTCAGATTAATGGACGGTTTAGCAGTTAAGGTCGTCTGAAAACGTGGATCGAAACCCAAAGCTTTCGTCTTCAGACGAACTCTTGCAGAAATACCTTAATAGAAGAAAGCAATAAGTTTTCATGTCATCATTAAAAATATAATTTAGACAAACTACACTAAATTTCATTAATATCCGTTAAATTTAATTTGACTTGGTAGAACAATAATATGAAAAATATCCTTATTGCATTTGTTAGCTTTATTTCATTTTGCGCACATGCAGATCTGCCTTTGAATATCGAAGACATCATGACGGACAAGGGCAAATTGAAACTCGACGCTTCCGTTACCTATATCAACAGTGAAAGCAGCCGTTCAGAACTTGCTGCGCCAATTTACATTCAAACAGGCTCCGCTTCCTTTATCCCCGTCCCGACCGAAATTCAGGAAAACGGCAGCAACAGCGATATGCTCGTCGGTACGCTCGGCCTGCGCTATGGTTTGACCGGAAACACCGAAATTTACGGCAGCGGCAGCTACTTGGGGCGCGAAGACCGCAGATTCGACGGCGAAAGCAGCAAAACCCGCGACAAGCACCTATCCGACGTATCTCTTGGCATCAGCCATACCTTCCTCAAAGACGACAAAAATCCCGCCCTTATCGGCTTTCTCGAAGGTACGGTTTACGAAAAATCACGCGGCAAAGCCTCGTCGGGCAAATCATGGCTGATTGGTGCGACGACTTACAAAGCCATCGACCCCGTCGTCCTCGCCCTGACTGCCGCCTACCGAATAAACAGCAGCAAAACCCTTTCAGACGACGTCAAATACAAAGCAGGCAACTACTGGATGCTGAATCCCAATATCTCCTTCGCCGCCAACGACAGGATCAGCCTCACGGGCGGCATCCAATGGCTGGGCAAGCAGCCCGACCGTCTGGATGGCAAAAAAGAATCCGCAAGAAATACATCTACCTACGCCCATCTCGGCGCAGGCTTCGGCTTCTCCAAAGCCACGTCTTTAAACGCATCCGCACGCTTCAATATTTCAGGGCAGAGCAGCTCCGAACTGAAATTGGGCGTACAGCATACGTTTTAAGCAGGCTTTGATTTTCCAACCTTGTAAGCAAAGGGACTTATTATGAAAAAACAAATTACCGCAGCCATGATGATTCTGACGATGATTGCCGCTCCCGCAATGGCAAACAGCATGGATAATCAGGCATTTGAAAACCAAGTGTTCCACATGCAGGCAAATACGCCTATGCAGTTGGCGGAGCTTTCTCAGAAGGAGATGAAAGAAACTGAAGGGGCGTGGATTGCTAATGCTGTTGGAGGCATTATGGGAGGAGTTGGAGGGCATTTCAGCTACATGGCGAGTGCTGTTGCTGGCGGCTCGTATAATCGAAATGCACATTGGGCAGCAATTGGAACTGGTGCGGTGATTGGTGCAGCAAGCCCTATTAACGGAGGAAGAGCACTGATTAATGGTATGCGAGGTGTAGCAGTGGGAACGGTTGCTGGTGGCATAACTGGTTATGCAGGTTCTATGGGTAAGAACACCAATATTCGCCGTTAAATAATAGATAAACCAACTTCCAACCAAGCCTGCTATCGGTTTGGTTGGAAGCAAGAGGAGGTAAGGTGGTGTTTCCCGTTATTTTCTTTTCGACATTGGGCTGTATTTTAGTATGGATAAAAGATATGCCTAAAATAAAATCAAAAAAAATTTTGGGAAGATCCTTATATGTTATAGGAATAATAAATGTAATAATCGGCTATGTATTAATTAAAAATATATTGGTTTCTGTTTCGGATGAGGTTGGAATAAAATATCTTGCAATATATTTATCAAATATTTTTTTTTGGACAATCCTGATGATGGTATTCGTAAAAAGACTGTCTAAGAAGCGGTAAGGGCAGTAGGTCATGGTGCAACATGGTTTGCCCCTAATACCTCTTACATATATCTTTAGAAGGTATGATGATGTTAAAACGTATTTGTCTGTCAGTGCCGATTGCCGTTTCTTTATCCGGTCTTCTGAATGCTGCACCTATGTTTAACGATAATCCTGTTGTTTACGGAAAAATCAAAGTGCAAAGTTGGAAAGAGAGGCGCGATTTCAATATTGTAAAACAGGATTTGGATTTTTCCTGCGGGGCGGCTTCGGTGGCGACGCTTTTGAACAATTTTTACGGGCAAAAGCTGACGGAGGAAGAAGTGTTGAAAAAGCTGGATAAGGAACAGATGCGCGCGTCGTTTGAGGATATGCAGCGCATTATGCCTGATTTGGGTTTTGAGGCGAAAGGCTATGCCCTGTCTTTCGAGCAGCTCGCGCAGTTGAAAATCCCCGTCATCGTGTATCTGAAATACCGCAAGGACGATCATTTCTCGGTATTGCGCGGCATAGACGGCAATACGGTTTTGCTTGCCGACCCGTCGCTGGGTCATGTTTCCATGAGCAGGGCGCAGTTTTTGGATGCTTGGAAAACCCGTGAGGGAAATTTGGCAGGTAAGATTTTGGCTGTCGTACCGAAAAAAGCGGAGACGATTTTAAATAAATTGTTTTTTACACATCATCCCAAGCGGCAGACGGAATTTGCAGTCAAACAAATCAGGCTAAGGCGTGTAGAGTGAGTCAAAGGCCGTCTGAAAACTGTTTCAGACGGCCTTTTGATTTGTTCCCAACCTCACAAACCCTTAAAAATCAGCTATAATGCCCAACTATTTGATTTTCGCTTATCCCATATTGAAATGGCACAAAAAATTCAATCTGTAAAAGGTATGAACGACCTTTTACCTGTCGAACAAAAAGATTTCAAACTGACGGCTGCGTTTTGGCAGGCGTTTGAAGATACGGTCGGCCGTTGGACACGCGCTTACGGCTATCAGCAAATCCGTACGCCGATTGTCGAGCAAACCGGTTTGTTTGTCCGCTCCATCGGTGAGGAAACCGATGTGGTCGGCAAGGAAATGTACACCTTCTCCGATTCAAACGATTCTTTGAGTTTGAGCCTGCGTCCTGAAGGTACGGCTTCTTGTCTGCGTGCGGTGGTCGAACACAACCTTCTGTACAACAGCCCGCAAAAGCTGTGGTATATGGGGCCGATGTTCCGCCGCGAGCGTCCGCAAAAAGGCCGTTATCGTCAGTTCCATCAGGTCGGTATCGAGGCTTTGGGTTTTGAAGGGCCGGATATCGATGCGGAAATTATCGCGATGTCTGCTGACTTATGGGAAAAATTGGGTATTCGCGAATACCTGACTTTGGAAATCAACAGCTTGGGCAATCGTGAGGAACGCGCGGCACACCGTGCGGCATTGGTTGAATATCTGACCCGTTATGAAGATAAATTGGATGAAGACAGCAAACGCCGTCTGAAAACCAATCCTTTGCGCGTTTTGGATACGAAAAACCCTGATTTGCAGGAAATCTGCAACGCGGCGCCGCGTCTGGTGGATTACTTGGGCGAAGCTTCGCAAAACCACTATGCACGCTTCAAGGCGATGTTGGACGGTTTGGGTATTCAATATATTGAAAATCCGCGCTTGGTCCGCGGTTTGGATTACTACAATCAGACGGTTTTTGAGTGGACGACCGACAAACTCGGCGCACAGGCAACTGTGTGCGGTGGCGGCCGTTACGATGGTTTGATTGAAGAACTTGGTGGCAAACCTGCGCCGTCTATCGGCTTTGCGATGGGTATTGAGCGCCTGCTGCTTTTGGTGAGCGAATACGGCTCGCTGGAAGTGAACGCCGCGCCTGATGTCTATGCAATGCACCAAGGCGAAGGTGCGGACTTGCAGGTGATGAAATACGCGCAAGCCTTGCGCGCCCAAGGTTTCAATGTGATGCAGCATTCCGGCTATCAGAGCCTGAAAGCGCAAATGAAAAAAGCAGACAACAGTGGCGCACGCTTTGCCCTGATTGTGGCTCAGGATGAGCTGGCAAACGGTACGATTACCCTGAAAGATATGCAGGGCAAACACGAACAACAAACCGTTGCCGCCGCTGATTTGACAGACACTTTACAACAATGGAAGAACGCATAAATGGCAGCCCATTTGGAAGAACAACAAGAGTTAGACAACTTTAAATATTTTTGGAAACGCATCGGCCGTTGGATCTTTGCCTTGCTGATCGTGGCGGCTTTGGGATATTTGGGTTACACCATTTACCAAGGCCAAAAAGCTTCAAAAGATCAGGAAGCCGCCGCCGTATTGGCGCAAATGGTGGAAAAGGCGCAGCAAAAAACCGACCCTAAAGCCATCAACGCTGATTTGGCCGAATTGCAAAAAAACTATCCTGATTCTATTTCGACAGCCCAAGCCACTTTGATGGTAGCGGCAACCGAGTTTGATGCCGGCCGTTATGATGTGGCGGAAGGTCATTTGAATTGGGTGCTGAAAAACCAAAACGCACCGCTGGTTCAAGCTTTGGCGGCGCAGCGTTTGGGCGTTGTCCTGTTGCAGCAAAAAAAATACGATGCCGCCATCAATGCCCTGAATACTCAGGTTGAGGCTGATTTCGAGCCTTTGATGCTGGAAACCAAAGGCGATGTTTACGTTGCCCAAAATAAAACCAAAGAAGCCGTACAAAGTTACGAAGCTGCTTTGAGCAAAATGCCGCAAACCGCAGTAGGCCGCGAATTGCTGCAAATGAAAATCGACAGCTTGAAATAAGTTTGTTTGAAATCAAGGCCGTCTGAAGTTGCAATGACTTTTCAGACGGCCTACACTTATCCTTATCAACCGTGTTTTTAAAACACCTGCTTGTGTTCCGCTCCCGTTTTTAGGCGGCACTTGACACAGAAAGACTCAATCATGAAACCAACCATCGCGCTTGTCGGCCGCCCCAATGTCGGCAAATCTACTTTATTCAACCGTTTGACGCGTACCAAAGATGCGCTCGTGCATGACCTGCCCGGCCTGACGCGTGACCGACATTATGGTCATGGCAAAGTCGGCAGTAAACCTTATTTGGTCATCGATACCGGCGGTTTTGAGCCGGTTGTGGACAGCGGCATTTTGCACGAAATGGCAAAACAAACCTTGCAGGCTGTCGATGAAGCCGATGCGGTTGTGTTTTTGGTGGACGGACGCACCGGTTTGACACCGCAAGATAAAATCATTGCCGACCGTTTGCGCCAAAGCCCGCGTCCCGTTTATTTGGCCGTAAATAAAGGCGAGGGCGGCAATAGGGCCGTGCTTGCCGCCGAGTTCTACGAACTTGCTTTGGGCGATCCTTATGTGATTTCAGGTGCGCACGGCGATGGCGTGTATTATCTGATTGAAGATATTTTGGAAAACTTCCCAGAGCCTGAAAAGGAAGAGGAAGAAGCGAAACATCCTGTTTTTGCTGTAATCGGCCGTCCAAATGTCGGCAAATCGACCTTGGTAAACGCCATCCTCGGCGAAGAGCG
Source organism: Neisseria sp. P0020.S003 (assembly GCF_051957095.1). NCBI lineage: Bacteria > Pseudomonadati > Pseudomonadota > Betaproteobacteria > Neisseriales > Neisseriaceae > Neisseria > Neisseria sp. P0020.S003. The sequence goes on from NZ_JBQCWU010000004.1 coordinate 149,212, forward strand.
CGTGATTGCCTTTGATATGGCAGGCACGACGCGCGACAGTATCCACATCGATTTTGAACGTGAAGGCAAACCGTTTACCATCATCGATACCGCAGGTGTGCGCCGTCGCGGCAAAGTGGATGAAGCAGTGGAAAAGTTCTCCGTTATCAAAGCCATGCAGGCGGTTGAAGCAGCAAACGTTGCTGTTTTGGTGTTGGACGCTCAACAAGATATCGCCGACCAAGATGCGACGATTGCAGGTTTTGCTTTGGAAGCAGGCCGTGCTTTGGTGGTGGCGGTCAATAAATGGGACGGTATCAGCGAAGAGCGCCGCGAGCAAGTGAAACGCGATATCAACCGCAAACTGTATTTCCTTGATTTTACTAAGTTTCACTTTATTTCTGCGTTGAAAGAGCGCGGTATAGACGGTTTGTTTGAAAGCATTCAGGCTGCCTATAATGCGGCGATGATTAAGATGCCGACGCCGAAAATTACACGCGTATTGCAAAGCGCGATTGAGCGTCAACAGCCGCCGCGTGCTGGTTTGGTGCGTCCGAAAATGCGTTATGCCCACCAAGGCGGCATGAATCCGCCGGTGATTGTGGTTCACGGTAATTCGCTGCACGCGATTTCAGACAGCTACACACGCTATCTGACCCAAACATTCCGCAAAGCCTTCAATCTGCAAGGTACGCCGCTCAGAATTCAATACAATGTTTCGGAAAACCCGTATGAAAATGCGGAAGACAAACCGAAGAAAAAACCGCTGCGCCGTGTCAGCTTGAGCAACCGTATTGAGAAACGCGAAGGCCGCAAGGAAGAGAAAAACCGCTTCAAGAAGAAAACCAAAGTCAGCGTGAAAAAACAATTTAGCAAATAAGCACAAAGGCCGTCTGAACAATTTCAGACGGCCTTTTTATAATGAAAAACAGCTTGTTAGAGCTTTATGGCATATTTTCGATAGGGCTTGCCGAATTTAAAAAAAACATTAAATTTGGATTTGGGATTGTTGTGAATATGGAAATGAAACAGTCGGTTTGACGGGAAGTTCCCTTATTACTGGATTCCTAAACGGTGTGATAGAAAAAAATAGTTGGTAATTTATCCTATTCGGGGCTACAATCCCATCAAACGCCGATTTTGGCGTCTTTACAATCATAATAATGGAGCTCAAGAATATGACAGCTAAAGGACAAATGTTACAAGATCCTTTTTTGAATGCGTTGCGTAAAGAGCACGTTCCGGTTTCAATCTACTTGGTAAACGGCATCAAGCTGCAAGGTCAAGTGGAATCATTCGACCAGTACGTTGTTCTGCTGCGTAATACTTCCGTGACTCAAATGGTTTACAAACACGCTATCTCAACAATCGTTCCTGCACGCGCAGTCAGCCTGCAACACGAAAACAAACAACCTCAAGCTGCTGCCGCAGCTGCTCCGGTTCAAGTTGAGACTATGCAACAACCTGCCGAATAAATGATGTAACGCATTCCTGTTTTTCAATACCTTACCGCTTTCGCGGTAGGGTATTTTTATTTTCAGACGACCTTTATCATGCTGCTTGAAAACATTCTTCCCTTTGCACACTCCCTGTTACGACAAGCCTTAAAATTAGGTGGCCGCGCTTTGGATGCGACGGCCGGAAACGGGCATGATACTTTGCTGTTGGCACAGTTGGTTGGCGAGACGGGTAGGGTATGGGCGTTTGATGTGCAATCTAAAGCATTAATGCAGACCCAAGGCCGTCTGAAAGAAAACGGCGTAGATGGTCGGGTAGCCCTGATACATGACGGCCATGAAAACCTTTTATCTTATATCGACGAGCCTTTAGATGCCGCAGTATTTAATTTCGGTTGGCTGCCGGGTGGCGATAAAAGCTGTACAACTGAAGCGGCAAGCAGTATCTGTGCGCTGACGGATACTTTGGGTTTGTTGAAAGAGGGCGGGCTTGCCGTGGCGGTATTGTATCCGGGACATGAAGCCGGCCGAATAGAGGCTGAAGCGATTGTGCAATGGGCGGAAACTTTGCCGCAGGAAGCTTTTGCCGTGTTACGCTATGGCTTTGTCAACCGCCGTAATGCGCCGCCCTATCTGCTGGCAATTGAAAAGTTGCGTCAGAAATAGATGTTTGCGGTAAAATAGCTGCTTTGTTTTTCAACTCTCAACATAAGAAACTGCCATGCAATATCTGTTTGTAAAATACAGCCATCAGATTTTCGTTGCCATCACCATCCTGTTGTTCAACATTCGTTTTTTCCTGCTCTGGCGTCATCCTGAGAAGCCGTTGGCAGGCATTTGGAAAGCCATGCCGCATTTGAACGACACCATGTTGCTGTTTACCGGCTTGTGGCTGATGAAGATTACCCATTTTTCGCCGTTTAATGCGCCGTGGCTCGGCATGAAAATCTTGCTTTTGCTGGTTTATATTGTATTGGGCATGATTATGATGCGTTCGCGTCCGCGTTCGCCGAAATTCTATATTGTCTACGTTTTGTCCATGTCGTGTGTTGCCACGATTGTTTTCCTTGCTAAAACCAAAACGCTGCCGTTTTAAACGAGGCTGTCTGAAATGTATCCGCATTTTGCCGTTATCGCTTTGGGCAGTAATCTCGCCAATCCTGCCGAACAGGTTTGCGCTGCATTGGCCGAATTGGACGCGCATCCGCATATCCGGCTCGAAAAGGCTTCTTCCCTGTATCTGACTGCACCAGTCGGCTATGACGATCAGCCCGATTTTGTGAACGCCGTTTGTACCGTGAAAACTTCATTGGACGGCGTGGCGCTGTTGGCGGAGTTAAACCGCATCGAGGCCGAATTTGGGCGCGAACGTACCTTCCGTAATGCGCCGCGTACTTTGGATTTAGACATCATCGATTTTGACGGTATCCGTAGCGATGACCCGCATCTGACTTTGCCGCATCCGCGCGCGCATGAGCGCAGTTTCGTGATGTTGCCGCTGGCTGAAATTCTGCCGGATTTTGAGTTGGGTGAGCATGGCCGTGCGGCTGATTTGGCTCAGGCTTTGGGCGGGCAGGGTATTCGCCTGCTGAAAGAATAAAGGCCGTCTGAAAAACGGACGAAAACAAGAAAGGGCGTGTTGGACACGCCTTTTTTGCTATAAAATATTGTTGGGAAACACATTACAAAGAGTTACTATGAATCCTCGTTATATTGTTGTTGAAGGTGCTATCGGTAGCGGCAAGACCGCTTTGAGCCGCCGCTTGGCAGAGCATTTCAGCGCGTTGCTGTTGTCGGAGAATCCGGATCACAATCCGTTTCTCATGAAGTTTTACAACAATGTTTCCAATAATGGCTTGGCTGCAGAGCTTTTCTTCCTGACGCGTCGCGCAGAAAGCGTGAATATTATTGAAGACCAATGCGCGCAAGGCGGAATGGTCGTGGCTGATTTTTTGCCGGAAAAAGACCGTATTTTTACACCTATCGTTTTGAATGATGACGAGCAGCAGCTTTTTGCTGATATGAAGCAACGCATTCTGCCGCAATACGCAGAGCCCGATGTGGTGATTTATCTGCAAACCGCCGTCGAAAACAATCGCAAACGCCTGCAAAAACGTCACGAAGGCATTATCAGCTTGTTTCCCGAAGGCTATTTGGGACGGGTGCATGACGAATACAGCCATTTCTTCCATTTGTATCAAAGCGCGCCTTTGCTGACCGTCAATGCCGATGAGTTGGATTTGGCCGGCAATGACGACCACTTCCAGCTTTTGTTGCGCGCATTGGAGGATTTTCAAGGTACGCGCAGTTATTTGAATTTAAGCGAAAAATAAACGTAGGCTAGGTTTAGGCCGTCTGAAAGGAATAATATGTCAAAATATCAATTCACACTCCCATCTTCTTCCGGCAGCGATTTTAACTCCGCCGAACATTTGCCGTTGGTTGTCTATTTTTATCCTAAAGACAGCACGCCCGGCTGTACCACCGAAGGCTTGGATTTCAATGCCCGATTGGAACAATTTAAAGCATTGGGCTATACCGTTGTCGGTATTTCGCGCGACGGTGTCAAATCGCATCAGAATTTCTGCGCCAAACAAGGATTTCAGTTTGAATTGTTGAGCGACAAAGAAGAAACCGTCTGCAAACTGTTTGACGTGATCAAGCTGAAAAAGCTTTACGGCAAAGAATCCCTCGGCATCGAGCGCAGCACATTTGTGTTGGACGAAAACGGCGAAATCGCCCATGAATGGCGCAAAGTCAAAGTGGCCGGACACGCACAGGAAGTGTTGGATACAATTTCTCAAGCCTCTTAATAGGCTTTGAAAATCTAAGGCCGTCTGAACGGATGTAAAGTCATGCCGTTCAGACGGCCTTTCAATACAGTTTGATGAATATGGACGATTTAATAGACAAACTGCTTGAATCCCTTTGGCTGCAAGACAGGCTCAGTCACAATACGCTGCAAAGTTACCGCCGTGATTTGGTCAAAGTCGCAGCGCGTTTGGCCGAGGGCGGGCAGGATTGGTTGAGTGCCGATGAGTTTGCCCTGTCTGATGCTGTGTATGCGGAAGGGGAAAAAAACACGTCCCAAGCGCGGGCATTGTCGGCTTGCAAGCGTATGTACGGCTGGCTGGAAGAAACAGGCCAAAGAGCAGACAATCCCACCCGTTTTCTCAAAGCGCCAAAATCGGAACGCAAACTGCCCACGCTGATTACCGAATCCCAAATCGACGTGCTGCTGGCTGCACCGGATGTGGAAACGCCGCACGGACTGCGCGACAAAGCCTTGCTCGAAGTCATGTATGCAACAGGTTTGCGCGTGACCGAAGCCGTCAAATTGACGCTCAGCGATATCGATTTACATCGCGGCAGTATCCGTACCATAGGCAAGGGTGACAAATTGCGTCTGGTTCCGTTGGGGCAGGAAGCGGCATATTGGGTAGAACGCTATTGCAACGAATCGCGCCCGTTGTTGCTAAAAAACAAAATCTGCGACGAAGTGTTTGTCAGCCAGAAACGCAGCGGCATCAGCCGTCAGCTTGCATGGATGATAGTTAAAGAATATGCCGAAGCGGCTGGTATTGCTTCACTCAGTCCGCACGGTTTGCGCCATGCTTTTGCCACGCATTTGGTCAATCACGGCGTCGATTTGCGCTCAGTCCAGATGATGTTGGGACATTCCGATATCAACACCACGCAGATTTATACCCATGTTGCCAATATCCGTTTGAAAAACATGGTCGATGAACACCATTCCCGTTCATAAATAAAGGCGGCATCTCGAAGATGCCGCTTTTTGTTATTGAGGCCGTCTGAACGGTTATAAAGTTTATTATTTATAAAATAACAATCAAAATACAAATTTACATAGAAAAATTTCAAAACAAAAGGACAGTGCCAATATTGCAATGCAAACCGTTTTTATTTATATTTACGTTTAAGAATAAATCCTACTCTCAATTACAGAGAGTAACAAAATAATTGGAGCACATCATGTTCGTATGCATCTGCAATGCCATTACTGACCACGACATCAAAGAGACTATCGCCGCCGGTGCAACCACCATGAGCGATTTGCAGGCTCAATTAGGTGTGGCGACTTGTTGCGGTTGTTGCGGCGAATTGGCAGCGTCATTTTTGACTGCAAGCAGTGCCCAAAATACCGTGACTGCCGGTATCAACGTTCAGTCTTAATTTTAGAATGTACACAAAGGCCGTCTGAAGGCGTGACAGAAATCCTTGATTTCGTTTCACGCCTGTTCAGACGGCCTTTGTCATGCCTGTATGGTTTGGAGGCATTTTGCTATACAATGGCCGCTTTTGTCCCTCCGAGAGTAACCGCCATGAAACTGACCTTGATGTTTCGGGAGTATTGCAGCCTGTGCCACAAAATGCGCGAACAATTAAAGCCTTATCAGGAGCAGTTTGGATTTGAGCTGGATATTGTCGATGTTGATGAAGATCCGGTTTTAGAAGAAAAGTACAATGAGCTGGTGCCTGTTTTGCTGGATGGCGATACCGAAATCTGCCATTGGTTTTTGGACGAAGAAAAACTGAAAGCGCATTTGAGCGCGTAACAAACCGTTGACCATATTATCTTTCAGACGGCCTTTGGTTGTTCATGCCGTCTGAACATTGATTTTATTATGACTGAAAAACTTTCTCCCGATGCGCTGATTGAAGCGGCGCTGTTGACGCAAGTCGAACCCTTAAACGAAAAAACCATGCGCGAATTGTGCGTGCCGCCGTTGTCGCAAGACAAGCTGATTGATGTGTTGGCGCAACTGAAGGCTCGCTGGCAGGGCAGGGCTTTGCAACTGGTGCATACCCATGAGGGCTGGCGCTTCCAAATCGCCCAAGCCGCATTTGAACGACTGGGCAGCCTGCAAGAGCAGCGCGCGCCGCGTTATTCCCGCGCCGTGATGGAAACGCTGGCGATTATTGCCTATCAGCAACCGGTAACGCGTGGCGATATCGAAGGTATACGCGGCGTGGCGGTGTCGCAAAATGTCATGCAAATCTTGCAGGATAGAGGCTGGATTGAAGTCATCGGCCACCGTGATTCTGTCGGCCGTCCGGCTTTGTGGGCGACGACGGCAACATTCTTAAGCGATTTGCGTTTGGAAAGTTTGGAAGAATTGCCGCCGCTGACTGAATTGGGCGAGCTGGTGTTGCCTGATTTGATGGAAACGCCGCCGACAGGCGATGAGGAAGCTGAAGAAGCAGTTGAATCAGGAAATAGACTGATTAACTGATTTGAATGTAAAGGCCGTCTGAAACAATCGTGTTTCAGACGGCCTTTATTGTTGTATAACATCATGATGTTATGTGGGGCTTGTTGATTTCGGCTGTGGCCATTGTGTTGCTGGGTGCCGGCAGTTTGCTCATCTTGCAAACCATGACTCTGATTGCGTCTCTGCCGTTTGCTGTGTTGATGATTTTTATGATGGTTTCTTTGTGGAAAGCCCTGAACAACGATGCCAAATGTTTTGCAACCGCCGTCAATCCGGGCAGTATTTTCTGGTCGGGCGATCATTGGAGGGAACGCCTTGGCCAAATGATAAATCAGATGCAGGAAGTCGATATCATCAAATTTATGAAAAATACGGCGCTTCCGGCAATGCAGGAATTGAAAGACGAATTGACCGAAAAATACAATATGGATGTAGAAATCCATTGCCTGTTGCAACAGGATGAGCCGTCGGTGGAGCTGGTGGTACATAAAGGGATGGTAAGGGATTTTGTCTATGGGATTAAATCCGTAAAGCGGGAAATTACCGACCAGTTGATTCGCGAAGACAGCTTACCTCATTTCAAATATGCGGCAGCGTTCATACCGTTGACGTATTTCTCGGATGGGCGCGATGGATACGATGTGCAATATATGACGCAAAAAGAATTGATTGCCGATATGCTCAAGCAGTATGAGCGTTATCTGAACCTGCTTGCCGGAGTGGGGCAGGAATTGATGGGGCATGAACAAGTAGAACTGGCAGAGTAAAATAAATTTAGGCCGTCTGAACATGTAGCAATATTCAGACGACCTTTTTATTGACTGCTTTAAAAATAATTTGTTTAAAATAAATATCTTAGATAAATAATAAGAAAAATCTGATTCAAACTATAAAAAATCTTAGTTATAATCAGCTTATCTAAAGCTATTCCGCATAGGTGCGGGTAATTTACTAAGGAATACTGCAATGCTGTTGGCACTTTCTTTGCGTGATTTTGTCATTGTTGAAAACCTAAATCTTGATTTTCAAAACGGCTTTACCGTATTGACGGGCGAGACCGGTGCAGGCAAATCGATTACTCTGGATGCGATTGGCCTGTTGTTGGGCGATAAGGCCGATTACAGCCAAGTGCGCAGCGGCGCCAAAGAAGCGCAGTTGTCGGCTTTATTCGACATCAGCGGTTTGCCCGAACTGAAAGCGCAGCTGCAGGAACAAGGCCTTTTGGAAGAAGATGCCGAAGAGCTCAGCATCCGCCGTATTATCGATGCCAAGGGCAAAAGCCGCAGTTATATCAATAATCAGGCAGCAACATTGGCGCAACTGAAAGCCATCGGCGAGCAGTTAATCGATATTCACGGCCAAAATGCCCATCACTCATTGAATCAAGAATCTGCGCAACGCGAGTTGTTGGATGCGTTTGCCGGCAGCAAAGAGCAGGCAGAAACAGTCAAGCAGCTTTATCAAAATTGGGTCAATGCGAAAAAGGCATTACAAGAGGCGCAAGAGCAGGCAGAAACCATGGCCATCGAACGCGAGCGTTTGGAATGGCAGTTTAATGAATTAAACCAATTGGAGCTCAAACCCAACGAATGGGAAACCTTAAGCCAAAGCCACGACAGCCTGGCGCATTCGGCCGAGCTACTGCAAACCGCCGAGCAGGTGGGCGACAGTATAGACGGGGACAACGGCATCCAACGTCAAATCTACCAATGCCAAAAACTACTGGGCAATCTGCAAAACATTGAGCCGCGCTTTGCCGAGAGCCTGAATATGTTGGCAAGTATTGAAGCAGAATTGGGTGAAATCAGTGCCAATATGCGCGATGTGGCCGGTCGCAGCGATATCGATCCTAATGAATTGGCCGCACAAGAAAGTCGTATGGGCGAATTGATGAGCATGGCGCGCAAATACCGCATTGAACCGGAAGAGTTGCCGCAAAAGTTGGCAGAAATCGACGAACGCCTGCAAAACCTGCAAGCGGCTGCCGATTTGGAAGCCTTGGAAAATACAGTCGCACGCAATCTTGCAGAATACCACGAAGCCACGCATATTCTCTCCGCCATGCGCCATCAGGCTGCTGGCCGTTTGGGCAAAGAGACCACCGAGCATATGCAGCATTTGGCTATGAAAGGCGCACGTTTTGATATCGTCTTGTTGCCGTCTTCGCCGACCGCACATGGTCTGGAGCAGGTGCAATTCCAAGTGGCGGCGAATAAAGGCAATCCGTCACGTCCTTTGAACAAAGTGGCTTCCGGTGGCGAATTGGCGCGTATCAGCTTGGCTTTGCAAGTGGTTGCCAGCCAATACACGCAAGTGCCGACATTAATTTTTGACGAAGTGGATACCGGTATTGGTGGCGGCGTCGCTGAAATGGTCGGTAAAGCTTTGCGTGCCTTAGGTAAAAAACATCAAGTCTTGGCGGTAACCCATCTTCCTCAAGTTGCCTCTTGCGGTGAAAACCATTGGCAGGTGCGCAAGCATAGCGAAGGCGAACAAACCGTCAGCGAAATCAGCGTCTTGAACCATCATCAGCGCATTGAGGAAATCGCGCGTATGTTGGGTGGCGAAATCATTACTGATACCACACGCAGCCATGCCGCCGAACTCTTGCATTTGGCAGCCGCCTAAAAGCCTCAAGGCCGTCTGAAAATAGAATTCAGACGGCCTTTTCTATATTCTGCCACCTTTTCAGGCAGGCAGAATACAAGGTATGATTATATCGTCTGTTTACAAGGAAATTTTGATGAAAGTCCTGTTTATCGCCGATCCGATGGCAAGTTTTAAAACCTATAAAGACACTACTTACGCCATGATGCGTGAAATGGCAAAGCGCGGTTGGCAGCTTTTTCATACCTTGAGCGGAGAATTGTCCGTCCGTGAAGGCTTGGTGGTGGCTCAGGCAGCGGCATTTGAGTTTGTCGGCGCGAAGAACGATGACGATCATGAATGGTTTAAAGCAGAGGCAAAAGTTCAGACGGCCTTAAAAGATTTCGATGCGGTCATTATGCGCACTGATCCGCCGTTTGATATGCAATATCTGTATGCGACCCAGTTTTTAACTTTGGCAGAGCAGCAGGGCGCAAAAGTATTTAACAGCGGACAAGCAATGCGCGATTTCAATGAGAAATTGGCGATTTTGAACTTCAGCCAGTTTACCGCGCCAACTTTGGTTACCACACGTTCCGCCGATGTCCGTGCCTTTTTGAAAGAACACGGCGACATCATCATCAAACCGTTGGACGGCATGGGCGGTATGGGCATTTTCCGCCTGACCGAATCCGACCCCAATATCGGCAGTATTTTGGAAACCTTGATGCAGCTTGATTCACGCACCATCATGGCGCAACGTTATATTCCTGAAATCGTACATGGCGACAAGCGTATTCTGATTATCGGCGGGGAAGTTGTTCCGTATGCTTTGGCGCGTATTCCGCAAAACGGCGAAACACGCGGTAACTTGGCTGCCGGCGGCCGCGGCGTGGCACAGGAGTTGAGCGAGCGTGACCGTGAGATTGCAGAAACCCTTGCGCCTGAATTGAAGCACCGCGGTATTTTGCTTGCTGGTTTGGATGTCATCGGCAGCAACCTGACCGAAGTCAACGTAACCAGCCCGACCGGCTTCCAAGAAATCATGAAGCAAAAAGATTTCGACGTTGCCGCCATGTTCGCAGATGCCGTGGCATCTTGGGCAAAACAATAAATCCAAAGGCCGTCTGAAAATTGATCCGACCGTTTTTTTCAGACGGCCTTTTTATGTTGAGTATATGATGAAACCATCTTCCTACGCTTCCGAGAAAAAAGGAAAAAACGGTATCAAGCGCATTATCAATGCGTTTGGTTATTCCAAAGACGGACTGGCTGCCGCGTATCGTTATGAAAGCGCATTTCGCCAAGTTTTTTGGCTGAACCTGATTTTAATTGTCTTGGCTTTGTTCCTTGATTTCGGCCCGGTCACCAAAATGGTGCTTGTTGTCGCATCGTTTATTTCACTGATTACCGAATTGTTTAATACCGCCATCGAGGCAACTGTTGACCATACCTCTACTGAAAAACACGAGCTGGCCAAGCGTGCCAAAGATGCCGGTTCGGCCGCGCAACTGATGGCTTTGTTAATGTTATTTATTGTTTGGATTGTTGCATTAACTGCTTAGAAATGTGGTAATATGATAATTCATTAGGATTAGATAGTATTACTTAATCTATATCAAAGTTTTCAGACGGCCTTCGGTTGTAAGATGAAAGCTGTATATCCCAGCCATTTGGCAAACATAAGGAGCAAAACATGAAAAAATTAATGGCAACCCTGATTCTGGCAGGCTTGGCAACTTCCGTATCTGCAGCCGGTATCCATATTGAAGACGGTTGGGCACGTTCTACCGTTGAAGGTATGAAAATGGGTGGCGCATTCATGAAAATCCACAACGATGAAGCTAAAAAAGACTTCTTGGTTGGCGGCAGTAGCCCAGTAGCCGAGCGTATCGAAGTACATACCCATGTAAACGACAACGGCGTAATGCGCATGCGCGAAGTTAAAGGCGGCATCCCGCTGGAAGAAAAAGGCGTAACCGAGCTGAAACCAGGCAGCTACCACGTTATGTTCATGGGCCTGAAAAAAACGCTGAAAGAAGGCGAAAAAGTACCTGTTACCCTGAAATTCAAAAATGCCAAACCTCAAACCGTACAACTGGAAGTGAAAACCGCACCGCAATCCGGTATGGATCACGGTCATGGTCACGGTGGTGCGCATCAACACTAATTGCTTGAATTTTCATATAAAGGCCGTCTGAAAGTCATTAGGCTTTCAGACGGCCTTTTCTGTCGTTAAATCAAAATGTGCTAAAATCACGTTTTAAAAAATGTATTTAAAACCCACATTCCCCTCATGAATACTACTAACACACCAACAAACATCATCGTCGGCCTCTCCGGCGGCGTCGATTCATCTGTTACCGCGGCCCTGCTCAAACAGCAAGGCCATCAAATCAGCGGCGTGTTCATGCAGAACTGGGAAGATGACGACAACGACGAATATTGCAGCATCAAACAAGACTCCTTTGATGCCATTGCCGTTGCCGATATCATCGGTATCGATATCGACATCGTCAATTTTGCCGCGCAATATAAAGACAATGTATTTGCCTATTTCCTCAAAGAATACAGCGCAGGCCGCACGCCAAATCCGGATGTCTTGTGCAATGCCGAAATCAAATTCAAATGCTTTTTGGATTATGCCATTGAGCAGGGCGCCGATACCATTGCCACCGGACACTATGCCCGCAAAGAAGTTCGCAATGGCGTGCATTACCTGCTCAAAGGCTTGGATCAAAACAAAGACCAAAGCTATTTCTTGTACCGCCTCAAACCTTTCCAACTTGAGCGCGCGATTTTCCCATTGGGCGAGTTAGAAAAGCCTGAAGTCCGCCGTCTTGCCGAAGAATTCAAATTACCGACTGCAACCAAAAAAGACAGTACCGGTATTTGCTTTATCGGCGAACGTCCATTCCGCGAATTTCTGCAAAAATACCTGCCGACCAATAATGGCAAAATGGTTACCCCTGAAGGCAAAGTAGTCGGCGAACACGTCGGCTTGATGTTTTACACGCTGGGTCAACGCAAAGGTTTGGGTATCGGCGGCGCAGGCGAACCATGGTTTGTCGCGGCCAAGGATTTGACCAAAAACGAACTGATTGTCGTGCAAGGTCATGATCATCCTTTGCTTTATACGCAAAGCCTGATTATGAACGATTTGAGTTTTACATTGCCCGAACGTCCGAAAGAAGGACGCTATACCTGCAAAACGCGCTACCGTATGGCCGACGCGCCTTGTACGTTGCGTTACTTGAATGATGAAACCATCGAGCTTGTCTTTGACGAGCCGCAATGGGCGGTAACCCCCGGACAATCTGCGGTACTGTATGACGGCGATGTGTGCTTGGGCGGCGGTATCATCATGTCCACCGACAAGCCTGTCATTATTACTGCTTAATAAAAGGGCCGTCTGAAAACGAAGCGGCGGATTGAAATAAAGCCTTTCAGACGGCCTCGATTTCAAAAAACGACTAAATAAAAGACTGATCAATATGGAAAAACTCTGGCTCAAAAGCTATGAACAAGGCGTAAACTCTGAAATCGATATTTCTCAATACAGCTCCATCAGCGACGTATTCCGTCAAAGTGTCGAGAAATTCGCGGATAAACCTGCTTTTCAAAACATGGGCAAAACGCTGACTTATGCCGAAGTGGGCAAGTTGGCTACCGATTTTGCTTCTTACCTGCAAAACGTATTGAAACTGCCGCGCGGTGAGCGTGTGGCGATTATGATGCCGAACGTTTTGCAATATCCGATTGCGCTTTTCGGTATTTTGCAGGCAGGCTTGGTGGCAGTGAATACCAATCCGCTTTATACGCCGCGCGAGTTGGAGCATCAGTTGAAAGACAGTGGCGCGACAACGATTGTCGTGTTGGAGAACTTTGCCAATACGTTGGAGTTGGTGTTGCCGCGTACGCAAATCAAACATGTGATTGTCGCGTCGGTCGGCGAGATGTTCGGCATGATTAAAGGCGCATTGATGAACTTCGTCATCCGCAAAGTGAAAAAAATGGTGCCGGAATACCGCATTCCCAATACCGTGACTTTTCAGACGGCCTTGAAGCAAGGTGCGGCAAATACGTTCAAGCCTGTCGAATTGACGCGCGACGATACTGCCTTGCTGCAATATACAGGCGGCACGACCGGTTTGGCGAAAGGCGCCGTCCTCAGTCACGGCAATATCTGCGCCAATATGTTGCAGGCAAAAGAATGGATTAAAAACAGCCTGCACGAAGGCAAAGAAACGGTTATTGCCGCGTTGCCGCTGTATCATATCTTTGCCTTGACGGTGAACCTGATGATCTTTGCGAATACCGGTTCTAAAATCATCCTGATTACCAATCCGCGCGACATGAAAGGATTTATCGGTGAATTGAAAAAAGAGCCGATTAGCGTATTCATCGGTGTGAATACCCTGTTTAATGCGATGGTCAACCGTCCAGATTTTGCCGAAGTCGATTTTTCCCGTTTGAAGCTGACTTTGGGCGGCGGTATGGCAACGCAAAGAGCCGTGGCGGAAAAATGGAAAAAAATCACCGGTACGCCGATTGTGGAGGCCTACGGCTTGACTGAAGCCAGTCCGGGCGTATGTTGCAATCCTTTGAATATCGAAGCTTACAGCGGCGGTATCGGCCTGCCTGTTCCTTCAACTGAGATAGAATTGCGCGATGCAGACGGCAAAGAAGTGCCTATCGGACAACCGGGCGAATTGTGGGTGCGCGGCCCGCAAGTGATGAAAGGCTATTGGAATCGTCCTGAAGAAACCGCCAAAGCAATCGATGCACGCGGCTTTTTGGAGACCGGCGACATTGCCGTCATGGATGAAAAAGGCTGGTTGAAACTGGTGGACCGCAAAAAAGATTTGATTGTGGTATCCGGTTTCAATGTGTATCCGAACGAAATCGAAGAAGTGGTGGCCGGCAACGACAAAGTCTTGGAAGTCGCCTGTATCGGCGTGAAAAGTGAGAAAACCGGCGAAGCGATTAAGGTCTTCGTCGTACGCAAAGACTCGTCTTTGACCAAGGAAGAGCTGATTGATTTCTGCCGTAAAGAACTGACTGCTTATAAAGTGCCGAAAGACATCGAATTCCGCGACGAGTTGCCAAAATCCAACGTTGGCAAAATCCTGCGCCGCGAGCTGCGCTGATATATAGAATCAGTATGATAAGGCCGTCTGAAAACGCTATTTCAGACGGCCTGAAGCTTTTGTCGTTTGCCAGAATATGCTGCTTCAAGTTAAAATCACACATTCCAACATGGGTATCACATCATGACTAAATTTATTTTCGTAACCGGCGGCGTTGTATCTTCTTTGGGTAAAGGTATCGCCGCCGCTTCTATTGCTACTATTCTCGAGTCGCGTGGCTTGAACGTGACCATGCTTAAGCTCGACCCGTATATCAACGTTGACCCGGGTACCATGAGCCCGTTTCAACACGGCGAAGTATTCGTGACCGATGACGGCGCGGAAACCGACCTCGACCTCGGTCACTACGAGCGTTTCATCAACGCCACCATGACCCGCCGCAACAGCTTCAGTACCGGCCAAGTCTATGAAAACGTGATTGCCAAAGAGCGCCGCGGCGACTATTTGGGTGGTACCGTACAAGTGATTCCGCACATTACTGATGAAATTAAACGCCGTATCCATGAAGGCGCGGCTGGTTATGATGTGGCGATTGTCGAAATCGGCGGTACAGTCGGCGATATCGAATCGTTGCCTTTCTTGGAAGCCATCCGCCAAATGCGCAGCCAGCTCGGCCGCAACAATACATTGTTTGCCCATCTAAGCTATGTTCCTTACATTGCCGCTGCCGGTGAAATCAAAACCAAACCGACCCAACATACCGTTAAAGAAATGTTGAGCATCGGTTTGCAACCGGACATCCTGATCTGCCGTATGGACAGAGAAATGCCTGCGGACGAGCGCCGTAAGATTGCTTTGTTCTGTAACGTTGAAGAACGTGCCATCGTGGGCAGCTACGATGTGGACAGCATTTACGAATGCCCTGAAATGCTGCACAACCAAGGCATCGACAGCATCATTACCGAGCAGCTCCAACTGAATGTCAAACAAGCCGATTTGACCGAATGGAAGAAAATCGTTCACGCGATTCGAAATCCGAAACATACCGTCAAAATTGCGATGGTCGGCAAATACGTTGATTTGACCGAGTCCTACAAATCATTGATCGAAGCCCTGAAACACGCCGGTATTCACACTGAAACCGACGTACAAATTACCTTTGTTGACAGCGAAAGCATCGAAAAGGGCAATGGCGACGTTTCCATGCTCAAAGGCATGGACGCGATTTTGGTGCCGGGCGGCTTCGGTTCACGCGGCGTAGAAGGCAAAATTGCCGCCGTACGCTATGCGCGTGAAAATAACGTACCATACTTGGGCATCTGCTTGGGTATGCAAATCGCCCTGATCGAATATGCCCGCGATGTTGCAGGCTTGAAGGGTGCGAACTCTACCGAGTTTGACTTGAAATGCGCCGCACCTGTCGTTGCACTGATTGACGAATGGCAAACTGCCGACGGCAGCGTAGAAACCCGCGACGAATCTGCCGATTTGGGCGGCACCATGCGTTTGGGTGCGCAAGAAGTTGACCTCAAACCGGGCAGCCTCGCCGCAAAAATCTACGGCAGCGAACATATCCGCGAACGCCATCGCCACCGCTACGAAGTTAACAACAACTATGTTCCTCAGTTGGAAAAAGCCGGTTTAGTCATTGGCGGCGTATCCGCAGGCCGCGAGCGTTTGGTTGAAACCATCGAATTGCCAAATCATCCTTGGTTCTTCGCGTGTCAGTTCCATCCGGAATTTACTTCCAATCCGCGCAAAGGCCATCCTTTGTTCAGCGCGTTTGTGAAAGCCGCGTTGGGTAACAAAAAAGCCTGATTGATGTGATTGAAAAAGCACCCGTTTCCGGGTGCTTTTTTGTTTTCAGACGGCCTTAGAAGTTATTTGTCTTCATTGACTTCGCGGTCGTTCAAAGGTTGTACGGGACGGTTGTTTTCGCCGCCGATAATGTCGCGCATGGTTTTAAACTGCGCCGCATCTGCCTGAACCGGAGTTTTTAAGACAACCCAAGTAACGTTTTCGCTGCAAGGCGGCGTTGTCAGCGAGCCTTTCAGTTGGAAGGACTTGCTATCTTTAGGCAGCAGGGCTTGGATATTCAAGTTTTTTAACGTTACGGATTCGCCTGCTTTCAGTTTTTTGGCAGTGAGTGCGGATAAGGCAGGATTGTTTTTGCCCGGTTTAAATACAGAGCCGATGACTGCCAAAGTACCGTCTTCGGCTTGATGGACGAAATGCGCTTCCATCGGGAAATGTCTGCCTTTGAAAGTATGTTCGCTCGGCGTATGGAAGTGGAATTGTTTGAAGGTATAGGTTTTACCGTTAATCACGATGGTTTGGGCCTTGCCTTGCGGCGTGGCTTGAAGGGTATGGCCGTTATTTTCTACTTTGTAGTCGGCAACGTTGTAACGGTATGCCAGTTGTTTGCCTTTTACTGCTTTTGTCGTGGAGAAGTCCACTGGAGATTGCTGTTTGCCTGTTTTGCAGACAGCAAAGTCTTCACTCAAATCGCCCCAGTGTGCAGCATCGTTTTCACCTGTGTAAGACCAATGCGCATGATGGGTTTCAGCGTATACTGTTGCAGTGGAGACAGCCATTAGCAAAGATAAAAAGAGATGTTTGTTCAACATAAGGACTCCTATTTATTTATATTAGGTAAAAGGAAAAATTTATACCAAATAAATTATTGATATAAAAAAGTTTCTTTATAAGAAGAAAGTTAATGATAGTGGTAATTTGGGAATGTTGGGTTGATATATGGCAAACATTTATCAAGCAATCATTTTTGATTAAATGATTACAATGGTAGGGATGATTGTCCTTGCCATGACTTTGAATGGGAGAGGCCGTCTGAAATTTTTTTCAGACGGCCTGTTTTATTTGAAAATGTTGTAAAAAGTCTAAACTCTAATGAATAAAAGTGTCTATCAAGATGAAAGTAGTTGTTTGTATCGTTGGAAAACATTAATATTGCTAAACGTGTTTTCACGAGATTTTAACTTTGTTTTGGAGAGAATAATGCAAAAATCGATTATCGCTTTGGTTATTGCCGGTTTGCCGCTGGCTGCCTCTGCAGAAGTCATTCTGTATGGTCAAATCAAAAGCAGCGTGACCGTCGGTCAAGTAAAAATCAAAGGTGACGCAGGTTCTGAAACCAGCTCTACTGCAACCAGCATCAATGACAATACTTCCCGTATCGGTTTCAAAGGCAGCGAAAACCTCGGCGGCGATTTGAAAGCCATCTGGCAAGTTGAACAAAAAACAGCCATTACCGGCGGCTCTCAAGGTTTTGCCAATCGCGATTCCTTTATTGGTTTGCAAGGTAAATTCGGTAAAGTCCGTGCCGGTAAACTCAGCAATATGCTGAACGAAATAGACACCATCGATCCGTGGATGTACAAAACCAATGCCGCAGGCTTGGGCATCTTTACCCGTACCGGCAACCGTAATGCCGCTGTACGCTACGACAGCCCGGATTTTGGCGGATTCAAATTCAACGTGTCTTACGCACCGCGCGACAACCGCAATCCTTCAGACAAATACACGCACACCCAAGCGGCCAAAGACCAATACACCGGCGGCGTGAGCTTCTCTAAAAACGGCTTTACTGCCAATGCGGCTTACGGCCACTATAACGGCGCGTACACCGATAATTCCGGCAAAGTCAAAGCGGCACAAATCGCCAAAGTCGAAACTTATTACGACAAAGACAATCTCTTTGTCGGCGGCGGCGTACATTATGCCAAAGGCCATGAGACAGCCAACGAATATTTAGGCTATTTCACCGATGGTTTTAATGAGTACAAGGGTAGTGACATCACTGCCGATTCAGGCAAATCTGAAGCCGTGAAAGTGGTTGATGCAGCGGTAACTGTCGGCTACAAATTGGGCAATGTCACCCCACGCATTACTTACGCACACGGCTGGCCTGCCAAGGGCGTGAACAGCGGCGAGAAATTGGTGGATAAATTCGACCAAGTCGTTGTCGGCGGCCAATACACCTTCAGCAAACGCACCGGCGTAGTTGCCCAACTGGCGTATTTGAAAGTCAGTAACAAAACCCGTCTGACTGCAGCCAATAACGGCAGCATTGAACAAAAAGCCGCTTCTGTGGGCCTGTATCACAAATTCTAAGCCGTCTTGAAAGACAAGGCCGTCTGAAAAATTTCAGACGGCCTTTTTGTTGATTAAAGCGGTTTATTTGTCGTGGTTGGTCAGCGTTGTACCGTGACGGCCGCCGCGTTCTTTCAAACGTTGTACCAAGCCTTCGACCGTTGTCGGCATACCGTCGATACAGAATGCCTGATACAGGGCGGTATGCAGGGCATCGTTGCGGCTGAACGCATTGCCGATCAGCTTCCAATCACCTTTGCGTGGCTCGATCCAGCGGTGGTTTACTGTGTCGCCGTAAGCGAATACTTTGTAAGATGAACGCTTGTCGTTGCTGTAAGTAAAGGATGTGCGGGCGCAATAGAGACCTTCGACGGAGAGGTTGTCGTAGCCTTTGTCGGAGCGCACGTTCAAGACGTAGCGGATGCTGTTGTCAGGCGCAGGCATGATTTGCAGGCTGCTGAGCAGGATTTTGGGCTGCTTGCCGTAGGTTTCGTTGACATAGAGGTCGAACCAATCGCCCGATTGGGTATCGGGCAGGGGCGGCAACTCGGCTTTGTGTTCTTTAAATTCGCGTGCGGCAACTTCTTCAGGGTTTTCCTGATAACGCGTGTTGGTCAGCGTGTCCTTTTGGCTGAAACCTAAAGCAAATGCTTGAGTCGCGGCAAGGCTGAGAGCGAGAAGGGCAAAACGGCGCATAGACAGCTCCAAAGTGAAAAACGGCTTTATTTTATGGGCTTGCAGGGTGGGGTGCAAGTAAGTGCGGTATAATTGACGTTAATTCTGATTAATATGACGAGTTTTCATCATGAATACACAAACTCTGGATGTCATCGGTTTGAAATGCCCGCTGCCGATTTTGCGTGCCAAGAAGGCTTTGGCGCAAATGCAGGAGGGTGAAGTGCTGACCGTATTGGCCACCGATGGCGGTGCGCCCGGCGATTTTGAAGCGTTTTGCCGTCAGACCGGGCATGTTTTGTTGGAATCGAGCGAGGCTGACGGCGTGTTCAAGCTGGTGTTGAAACACAAATAAAGGCCGTCTGAAATGTCTAAAGCCGTCGCGTTGTCTGCTGCTGTATTGGCTGTCTGCCTGAGTGCATGCGGCAATGAAGGCGTTTCGCCGCAGAACGTTGCCGATTATGCCCAAAATGTAACCGACTTGTTCCGCCAAAGCTGCGTGGCCGCAGACGGCGATGCCGCCCTTGTCGGCGAGTTTGCCAATGCCAACAAACTGGTTTTATTGTCGAAAAAAGATATTGCCGATTTGCCTGCCGGAATGATGGATTTGGAGGCATTAAGCATTTGGAAGAAAACGGAAAACGGCGCAGATTATTATTTGAGCCTAACTGAAGACAGTTGCAGCGTACGCACGGCTAAAGCCGACGACCATCTGATTTTCAAACAATTTTTGGCTTTGGCAGAAAATCCGCCACAAGGTTTGAACGCTGAATTGCGTGCCGATAATTTGGCGGAAGCCCCGTTGCCTATGCGTCAGATTTCCTACGCATGGCGCGCGTCCGGCAGCCCGAAAGAAACCTTGCTGACCGTCAAAACAACGTCGTCCGAGCATTTTCCGGTACAGGCTGTTTTTTATTTGACCCATCATTCTTACGACAATAAGGCCCCCGTTTTGCCTTAGGCCGGTTGACGATTGAAACATCAAATTAATAGAAACCGTTACCGCCGAATAAAGGCCGTCTGAAACATTATCAAACCAAACCACTCGAAAGTAAGCTATGCAAACCCTGACCATCATCCGCCCCGACGATATGCACTTACACCTGCGCGACGGCGATGCGCTCAAAGCCGTTGCCCCGTACACCGCCCGACAAATGGGTCGCTCGGTTATCATGCCCAACCTGAAGCCGCCCGTCGTTAGCGTTGCCGATGCCCAAGCCTACAAAGAGCGCATTCTGGCCGCCCTGCCAGAAGGCAGCACCTTCCAGCCGTTGATGACGCTTTATTTGACCGACAATGCCACTCCCGAACTCGTGCGCGAAGCCAAAGCTGCCGGTATTGTGGCTTTCAAACTTTATCCAGCAGGCGCGACTACCAATTCCGATTCCGGCGTAACCGACTTGTTCAAACTGATTCCCGTGTTGGAAGAAATGGCGAAACAGGGCATTTTGTTCTTGGTTCACGGCGAAGTAACCGATCCTGAAATCGATATTTTCGACCGCGAAGCCGCCTTTATCGAGCGCGTGATGAAGCCGGTTTTGGCACAAGTGCCGAATCTTAAAGTCGTGTTTGAACACATCACCACTGCCGAGGCTGCCCGACTGGTATTGGAAGCAGGCGATAATGTGGCCGCGTCCGTGACGCCGCAACACTTGCTGCTCAACCGCAACGACCTTTTGGTCGGCGGCGTGCGCCCTCATCATTTCTGTCTACCTGTACTCAAACGTGAAACCCACCGTCAGGCTTTGGTTGCCGCCGTTACCGGCGATAAGGCGCACAAATTCTTCCTCGGCACGGACTCTGCACCACATGCCAAAACTGCCAAAGAAAATGCTTGCGGTTGTGCCGGTATGTTCAGCGCGATGACTGCTATCGAGCTTTATGCCGAAGTGTTTGAGAAAGCAGGCGCGCTGGATAAACTGGAAGCCTTTGCTTCTAAAAACGGCCCGCGTTTCTACGGTCTGCCTGAAAATACCGATACCATCACATTGGTCAAACAAACGCAAATCGTTCCTGCCAGCGTACCTTACGGCGATGGCGAGCTTGTACCGATGAGGGCCGGCGGCGAGATTGAATGGACAATGCAATATTAAATTTGCCGTCAATAAGGCATAAAAAGAAACAACCTGCTTGAAAGGGCAGGTTGTTTTTTATTGTCGTTCAGACGGCCTGTTATGGGGAGGGAAGACAAATAAGGCCGTCTGAAAACCAATTATTACGTTTAGTCTATCAACATGGGTTTCAGCGCTTCCCAAGCCTGCGGCAGTTGGGTAAAGCCGTCCGAAGCCATCAAATGGCCGCCTTCGGGGATATGGGTAACAGGGCTTTTAAGTTTGGCCGCCATGTCCAAAGTCAGTTCGGGCGGAACATGGGTGTCATTGTCGGAAACCAGGCAGTGTTTGGGCATATCGATTTTGCGCAGGATGTCGAAATCGGGGGACGCTGCTTTAATGTAGGCATCGAGCGTGGGCAGGGGCGGTAGCATATCGGCAAAACCGGCGGCAAGCAACAGACCGCCGATTTTTTGCGGCTGTTGTCGGCTGAGGAAGTGAAGGAGGGTAATGCAACCGAGGCTGTGGCCGACTAGGAAGGTATGGGCATCGGGCTTGCCGATGTGCTGGTCAAGGGTAAACTGCCACGCAGTCGTGCTTGGTTTGTCGGGATTGGGCATGGCAAGGGAGATTGCTTGTGCGCCGGTACTTTTGATTTGGGTGCAAAGCCAGTCAAACCAGTTGCCGTGCGGATTGCCTTCAAAGCCATGTACGATATAAACGCGTTGATTCATATTTCTCCTCCTTCAGACGGCCTGAGACTTTTGTCTAAATCTCTGCCTGTAAGCGTTCATTATACCATGTTTGTTTATGTTTTATTATTTGTTGCTTTGTAAGGATGATTGATTAAGTTTTTGTTGTTAAATGATATTTGCAAGAATAATAAAGCAAACAACACGGCAGGGGCGGATGGCTTTGCCGTGTTGTTCGGGTTTGAAATATATAGGGGCCGTCTGAAAAAGGGAAAGAATGGTTTGTTTGTTGCAAAGATGTTTTTGTTATATTGCAAGGCCGTGTTTTTCAGACGGCCTTTACGCTTTAACTTATTTTTAACCCGATTTCTCTGACGAAGTGCCTGTCTTGGCGTACACTTTGGTTTTTTATAAATGAGAATGGTTTATGTATCACGGCGAGAGATTTAATGCGTACAGCCATTTGGCCGGTTTCTTGTTGGCAGTGGCAGCCTTGGTGCTGATGCTGGTGAAAGCGGTAGAATCGGCGGACGGCTATCGGATTGCCGGTGCACTGACTTACGGAGTCTGCCTGCTGCTTCTGTATTTGGGCTCAACCTTATACCACAGTATTCCGCAGCCGAAGGCCAAGGCGATTTTGCAAAAGGTCGATCATTGCATGATTTATCTTTTAATTGCAGGCAGCTATACGCCGTTTACGCTGATTACCCTGCAGGGCGGTTGGGGCTGGTCGCTTTTCGGCGTGTCGTGGGGACTGGCTTTGCTGGGCATTGTTCAGGAGCTGACGATTGGGCGCAAAAGCGAGAAACGGCTGCTGTCGATGGTGATTTATGTGTTGATGGGCTGGCTGATTGTGGTGGCGGTATGGCCGCTGATACAGTCGCTTTCGGCCGGCGGGTTGTTTTGGCTGGTGTTGGGCGGCGTATTGTATAGCGCGGGGATTTATTGGTTTATCAACGATACGAAAATACGCCACGGCCACGGTATCTGGCACTTGTTTGTCTTGGCAGGTAGTTTGACGCAATTTATCAGCATTTATTTTTATGTGTTGTAGTTTCAGACGGCCTGAAATAAAAAACCTCTCAGTTTGACTGAGAGGTTTTTGTTTGTCGTTAACCTGGGTTTTTGTCGTGGAATTCGTGGAATTCGTAGTTGTAGGTCAGCTCTTTGCCAGCTTTGGTTTGCGCCAGATAGTCGTCGTAAACCGCACGGATTTCCTTACGCAGCAGGAAGAGGGCGATTAAGTTCGGCAAGACCATAAAGCCGTTGAACATATCGGACATACTCCAAACCAAATCCACTTTGCCCAAGGTACCTAATACGATGGCCACCAAAACCAGTGCGCGGTAAATGCCCAAGTGTTTGCCGCGGAACAGGAAGCGGATATTGGATTCGCCGAAGTAGTACCAGCCGATGATGGTGGTAAAGGCGAAGAAGGTCAGGCAGACGGCAAGCAATTGCGAACCAAAACCCGGGAAGGCTTTGTTAAACGCCAGTTGGGTAACTGCCGCGCCGGTTTCGCCGGACAAGGTGGCGTCGGTCAGCAGGATAATCAGCGCGGTTGCCGTGCAGACCATCAGCGTATCGATAAAAATACCGATAAATGCAGCCATACCTTGTTGTACAGGGTGTTTGACGTTGGCGGTCGCATGAGCGTGTGGGGTCGAACCCATACCGGCTTCATTGGAAAACAGGCCGCGTGCCACACCGAAGCGGACTGCCTCGCGCATACCGATACCGGCCGCACCGCCCAATACCGCTTCAGGATTGAAGGCGGCGACAAAAATATTGTGGAACATCGGAATGATGTGGTCGGAGAATTTGAACAAAATAATCACGGCACACAAGATATAAATCACCGCCATAAACGGCACGACAAATTGCGCGATACCGGCAATGCGGTTGATGCCGCCGATGATAATCAGGCCGGCGAATACCGCCAAAGCAATGCCGACAGCCATCGGAGGAATATCGAAAGCCAAATTTATGGCCGAGGCGATAGAGTTGGATTGGGTCGCGTTACCGATGAAACCCAGCGCGATAATCAAGGCGATGGAGAAAAAGCCGGACAGGAAACGCGCCGCGCCACGGCCGATTTTCGGAGTCAGGCCGTGCGTAATGTAAAACGCAGGGCCGCCGATGTATTTGCCGTGGCTGACCACGCGGTATTTTTGCGCCAAAATGGCTTCTGCAAAAATGGTAGACATGCCCAAAATGGCAGACAACCACATCCAAAAAATGGCACCCGGGCCGCCGGCGGTAATCGCAGTGGCTACGCCGGCAACGTTACCGGTACCGATTTGCGCGGAAATCGCCACGGCAAGCGCTTGAAATTGAGACAGGGATTTGCCTTCGTGGTCTTTGTCTTTTTTGCTGAACAAGCCGCCGAAAACGGATTTGAAACCTGTTCCTAATTTGGTAATTTGCGGTGCGCCCAAGTACAGGGTAAAAAACAGGCCGATGCCGATTAAGGCATAAATCAGCAGGTAGTCCCAAAGAACCAGATTGACTGCACCCACCAGAGCAGACAATATTTCTTCCATAATATAACCTTTAAGAAAAACAAATAAAAAGAAAATGATACGGGCAACTACTCCCGTTCATTTTCGCGGTTGGCAACAAGGGCGAGCAGGCCGTTTTGCCGTTTAATACCGGTTAAGTTGTTAACAATCCTGACCGATTTTGTCATCATACCGTAAACCTTCGTGAATTAAAACGAAAACTGACAAAGGGTTGCCGAAAATGTGCTTCTTTATTTAAAAAAGGTTTCTTTGTTTTCAGACGGCCTATTTTTGCAAATATTCGGGCCGTCTGAATATTTTGGCTAAAGGCAACTTATGATAAAATGCACGCCTTACAAATGAAGCAAATTCCGCCTCAACGCGTGAAAAAACGAAAGGAATCAACATGGCAGGCCATAGTAAGTGGGCAAATATCCAACACAAAAAAGCCCGACAAGATGCCAAACGCGGCAAAATCTTCACCCGTCTGATTAAAGAAATTACCGTTGCTGCCCGTATGGGCGGCGGCGACCCCGGCGCAAATCCGCGCCTGCGCCTGGCTTTGGAAAAAGCCGCTGAAAACAATATGCCTAAAGACAACGTGCAACGTGCCATCGATAAAGGTACGGGCAATCTGGAAGGCGTAGAATACATCGAGTTGCGTTACGAAGGCTACGGCATCGGCGGCGCGGCTTTGATGGTGGACTGCCTGACCGACAACAAAACCCGTACCGTTGCCGATGTGCGCCATGCGTTCACTAAAAACGGCGGTAACTTGGGTACCGACGGTTGCGTAGCGTTCAACTTCGTTCATCAAGGCTATTTGGTGTTTGAACCGGGCGTTGACGAAGATGCGCTGATGGAAGCGGCTTTGGAAGCCGGTGCGGAAGACGTCATCACCAACGACGACGGTTCCATCGAAGTGATTACCGCGCCAAACGATTGGGCTGGTGTGAAATCGGCTTTGGAGGCGGCAGGTTATAAATCTGTTGACGGCGACGTTACCATGCGCGCCCAAAACGAAACCGAGTTAAGCGGCGAAGATGCGGTTAAGATGCAAAAACTGATTGACGCATTGGAAGATTTGGACGACGTACAAGACGTTTATACTTCTGCCGTGTTAAATCTGGACTAAGAGTTTAAAGAACAAAAGGCCGAGACCTTTGCAAAATTCCCCAAAATCCCCTAAAGTCCCACCAAGACATTTAGGGGATTTCTCATGAGTACCTTCTTCCGGCAAACCGCACAAGCCATGATCGCCAAACACATCGACCGCTTCCCACTATTGAAGTTGGATCAGGTGATTGATTGGCAGCCGATCGAACAATACCTGAATCGTCAAAGAACCCGTTACCTTAGAGACCACCGCGGCCGTCCCGCCTATCCCCTGCTATCCATGTTCAAAGCCGTCCTGCTCGGACAATGGCACAGCCTCTCCGATCCCGAACTCGAACACAGCCTCATCACCCGCATCGATTTCAACCTGTTTTGCCGTTTTGACGAACTGAGCATCCCCGATTACAGCACCTTATGCCGCTACCGCAACCGGCGGCGCAAGACGACACCCTGTCCGAACTGCTGGAACTGCTTAACCGCCAACTGACCGAAAAAAAACTAAAAGTAGAGAAGGCATCCGCCGCCGTCATTGATGCCACCATTATTCAGACTGCCGGCAGCAAACAGCGTCAGGCCATAGAAGTCGACGAGGAAGGACAAGTCAGCGGCCAAACCGCACCGAGTAAGGACAAAGATGCCCGTTGGACAAAGAAAAACGGTTTATTCAGACTCGGTTACAAACAACATACCCGTACCGATGCGGAAGGTTGGTTGGAACATGAAGTTACCCGCCTGACCGTATGCGAATACCTCAAACCATTGTTTGCAGACGGCATCGATACGCTGGTGTTGGGCTGCACGCACTTTCCCTTGCTCAAGCCCTTAATCGGTAGGGAGGCGGGTAATGTCGCGTTGGTTGATTCTGCAATTACGACGGCTGAAGAAACAGCACGCGTCCTTGCGCAGGAGGGATTACTCAATACTGACAACAATAATCCCGACTATCGTTTTTATGTCAGCGATATTCCTTTGAAATTCAGAACGATAGGCGAACGTTTTCTGGGTAGGACGATGGAGCAGATTGAAATGGTGTCTTTGGGTTAGGCAAGGTTTGCTCAAACACCCGCATATCCTGAGTAAGGATGTGCGGGTGTTTTTTGTGAAGGTACGTCAGAAAATGTTTGCAAATTACATTTTAAGTTAATAAAATATAAACTATTATCATTTTTAAAAAAGTTGATATGAAAAATTCACTTATTGCCCAAGCAGCCGGTATCCTGCCTGTGCTGCTGCTTTCTGCCTGCGTGGGCGGCGGCAGTTTCGATTTGGACAGCGTGGAAACGAAACAGCGCAACCCGCAGTCCGAAGCACCGAAATACCAAGACGAACAGACTGAAAAACCGGCAAAACCCGGTGAAGCGCAAGCGGCGGAAAACGAACGTCCGGCTTACGGTTTTGCAGCCAAAATCCCGCGTCGCAATGTCCATTTCAACGTGAAGCAGGGGCATCAGCCGCTGTTGGATGTGGATTGGGTGAAATTGGCGGCGGGTGAACCGGATAAGTTTCCCCAAAAGGATGACATTTTTGCGATGGATAAGGGTACGCTGAACGAATCCATCACAACGGGCGACGGCAAAAGCCGCGTGGAAGGATACACGAAATTCAAGTATGTCCGCTCGGGCTATATCTACCGCAACGGTGCCAATAAAATCGATCCCAAAAACAATATCGCCCTTTTCGGTCCGGACGGCTACCTTTTCTACAAAGGCAGCAATCCTTCCCAAGCTCTGCCGACGGGCAAAGCGATTTACAAAGGTACTTGGGATTATGTAACCGATGCCAAGGAAAAACAAAAGTTTCCCCAGTTGGGTAGTCCGCCAGCGGGGGATAGGTACGGGGCTTTGTCTGCCGAGGAAGCGGATGTGTTGCGCAATAAAAGCGAGGCACCGGAAGGTCAGACCAATTTTGGGCTGACCAGCGAGTTTGAGGTGGATTTCGCCGCCAAGACCATGACCGGCGCGCTCTACCGCAATAACCGGATTACCCATAACGAAGCCGAAAATAAAGCCAAACAAATTAAACGTTACGACATTCAGGCTAACCTGCACGGTAACCGCTTCAAAGGTAAGGCGTTGGCTGCAGATAAAGATACTGGGAACGGTCATCCCTTCGTTTCTGATTCTGATAGTCTGGAAGGTGGTTTCTACGGGCCTCAGGGCGATGAGTTGGGCGGCAAGTTTTTGGCAAACGATAAGAAAGTGCTTGCCGTATTCGGCGCGAAACAGAAAGACGGTGCAGAAAAACCATTGGCTGAAACCTTTATGGACGCTTACCGCATCGGTGCGGATTTTGTGAAAAAACAGATAGACAGCTTCGGCAACGTGGCCAAACTGCTGATTGACGGCGTAGAGCTTGCGCTTGTGCCGTCCGAAGGCACTCAGACGGCATTCCAGCATGTATTTGAGAAAGACGGTGTGAAGGTGTCGGTATGCTGCTCCAATTTGGATTACCTGCATTTCGGGGTGTTGGAACACGGCGGTTCGCACGATATGTTCCTGCAGGGCAGCCGTACGCCGGTTTCCGATATGCCTGTAACGGCGGGAGAGGCGGTATATCGCGGTACATGGTCGGGTACTATTGTTAATGGTACGAGCTGGAGTGCCGAACCTTCCAATAAGGAAGGCGGTAACCGGGCGGAGTTTAAAGTTAATTTTGCTGAGAAAACCCTCAACGGTATGCTGACGGCGAAAGACCGCATTGCCCCCGTATTCACCATCACTGCCACGATTCAGGGCAATGGTTTTTCAGGTGTGGCGAAAACCGGTGAAAACGGCTTTGCATTAGATCCGAAAAATACCATCGATCCGAAACGGACGAATATCCGTGCAGATGTGTCCGGCGGCTTCTACGGCAAAAACGCCATTGAGATGGGCGGATCGTTCTCCGGAAATACATTGGAGGGAGAAAGCGGCAAGGCGGCAGTGGTATTCGGTACGAAACGCCAACAGCTTGTCCGGTAAACTGGGCTGCCGGTTGACAGAGGAAAGTTCTTCAGACGGCATATCGGCTTTAAATGCCGTCTGAAGGCAGTAAGTAGAGAAATGATATGAAACAGCAACATTTGTTCCGATTAAATATTTTATGCCTGTCGCTGATGACTGCGCTGCCTGCTTATGCGGATGTTTTACCGTCCGGACAAGTGATGGAAAAGCAGCTCGATACCGTGCAGGTCAATGCGAAAAAACAGAAAACCCGCCGTGATAACGAAGTAACCGGGTTGGGCAAACTAGTCAAATCTTCCGAGACGCTAAGTAAAGAACAGGTTTTGAATATCCGAGACCTGACCCGTTACGATCCGGGTATTGCCGTGGTCGAACAGGGTCGGGGCGCAAGTTCCGGCTATTCAATACGCGGCATGGATAAAAACCGCGTTTCCTTAACGGTAGACGGCGTTTCGCAAATACAGTCCTACACCGCGCAGGCGGCATTGGGTGGGACGAGGACGGCGGGCAGCAGCGGCGCAATCAATGAAATTGAGTATGAAAACGTTAAGGCCGTTGAAATCAGCAAGGGTTCGAATTCATCAGAATACGGAAACGGCGCATTGGCAGGTTCGGTCGCATTTCAAACCAAAACCGCAGCCGACATTATCGGAGAGGGAAAACAGTGGGGCATTCAGAGTAAAACTGCCTATTCTGGAAAAGACCATGCCCTGACACAGTCCCTTGCGCTTGCAGGACGCAGCGGCGGCGCGGAAGCCCTCCTTATTTATACTAAACGGCGGGGGAAGGAAATCCACGCGCATAAAGATGCTGGTAAAGGTGTGCAAAGTTTCAACCGGCTGATGCCGGTCGAGGATACCCATCCGTACGCAAATTTCATTGTCGAAGAGGAATGTTCCAATGGATATGCGGCCTGTAAAGACAATGCGAAAAAAGATGCTTTGGCCAAAGATGAGCGCAAAACCGTCAGCACGCAGGATTATACCGGCCCCAGCCGCTTCCTTGCGGACCCGCTTGAGTATGGCAGCCAATCATGGCTGTTCCGATCGGGTTGGCATTTGGACAACCGCCATTATGTCGGAGCCGTTCTTGAACATACGCAGCAGACCTTTGATACACGGGATATGACTGTTCCTGCCTATTTTACCGAGGCCGACCTGAATGAAAGTGTCCGGAGAAACGGTACGCCGAGCGGCTTTGGCAAATATTCGGGCAATAATAAGGCCGAAAGGCTGTTTGTTCAGGGAGAGAGCGGTACATTGCAGGGTATCGGTTACGGTACCGGCGTGTTTTATGATGAACGCCATACTAAAAACCGGTACGGGGTCGAATATGTTTACCATAATGCTGACAAGGATACCTGGGCCGATTACGCCCGACTTTCTTATGACCGGCAAGGTATAGATTTGGACAACCGTTTGCAGCAGACGCATTGCTCTCACGACGGTTCGGATAAAAATTGCCGTCCCGACGGCAATAAACCGTATTCCTTCTATAAATCTGACCGGATGATTTATGAAGAAAGCCGAAACCTGTTCCAAGCAGTATTTAAAAAGGCATTTGATACGGCCAAAATCCGTCACAATTTGAGTATCAATCTAGGGTACGACCGCTTTAAGTCGCAATTGTCCCACAGCGATTATTATCTGCAAAACGCAGTTCAGGCATATGGATCGAAAACTCCGGAAGGGGCGCAGTCGCCCAATGGAAGCCAAGGCAAACCGTATTGGGTGTCTATCGGCAAGACCACGGTCAATACATCGCCGATATGCCGTTTCGGCAATAACACCTATACAGACTGCACACCGAGGAATATCGGCGGCAACGGTTATTATGCAGCCGTTCAAGACAATGTCCGTTTGGGCAGGTGGGCAGATGTCGGAGCAGGCATACGTTACGATTACCGCAGTACGCATTCGGAAGATAAGAGTGTCTCTACCGGCACTCACCGCAACCTTTCTTGGAACGCAGGCGTAGTCCTCAAGCCTTTCACCTGGATGGATTTGACTTATCGCGCTTCTACGGGCTTCCGTCTGCCGTCGTTTGCCGAAATGTACGGCTGGAGAGCCGGGGAGTCTTTGAAAACGTTGGATCTGAAACCGGAAAAATCCTTTAATAGAGAGGCAGGTATTGTATTTAAAGGGGACTTCGGCAATTTGGAAGCCAGCTATTTCAACAATGCCTATCGCGACCTGATTGCATTCGGTTATGAAACCCGAACTCAAAACGGGCAAACTTCGGCTTCTGGCGACCCCGGATACCGAAATGCTCAAAATGCACGGATAGCCGGTATCAATATTTTGGGTAAAATCGATTGGCACGGTGTATGGGGCAGATTGCCGGACGGGTTGTATTCCACGCTTGCCTATAACCGTATCAAGGTCAAAGATGCCGATATACGCGCCGACAGGACGTTTGTAACTTCATATCTCTTTGATGCCGTCCAACCTTCACGATATGTATTGGGTTTGGGTTACGACCATCCTGACGGAATATGGGGCATCAATACGATGTTTACTTATTCCAAGGCAAAATCTGTTGACGAACTGCTAGGTAGCCAGGCGCTGTTGAACGGTAATGCCAATGCTAAAAAAGCAGCATCACGGCGGACGCGGCCTTGGCATGTTACGGATGTTTTCGGATATTACAATATCAAGAAACACCTGACCCTGCGCGCAGGCGTGTATAACCTCTTCAACTACCGGTATACCACTTGGGAGTCTGTAAGGCAGACTGCCGAAGGAGCGGTCAATAGGCACAATAATGTCGGTAGGTATAACCGCTACGCCGCACCGGGACGAAATTACACCCTGACTTTGGAGATGAAGTTTTAACCTAAGCAACCGTGCATCAAGGCAATAGGAGACCTTTGCAAAATTCCCCGAAATCCCCTAAATTCCCACCAAAACATTTAGGGGATTTCGGGGAATTTTGCAAAGATCTCAGCCGAAAACCTGTGTTTGGGTTTAGGCTGTTGGGGAAAAAGGAATTTTGCAAAGGTCTCGGTCCGGATGCCTGATTAATCAGGTATTCAAGGGGGATTAAGGGAGTATTTGAATAGAATTATTGGATATTTGAAACAAAAACAGCCGAAAATCTTTATTTAGGTTTCGGCTGTTAGAGGAAAGGCTTTTTTGCAAAGGTCTCAGGTGTAGGAAAACGTTGCGTTGTTTACACCACAGGTTGAGAAAAATAATCCTGCAAGACCTCAAACGGCGTATCGCCGTTCAAACTGCGGTGTGGCTTCACAGTGTTATAGAAATTAACAAAGCGGCACAACTCCTTTCGCCGGTGTTCCGGACTGTCAAACAACTGTTTCTCATGCCGCATCTCCATCAGGGTGCGGATAACCCTCTCCGCCTTACCGTTGGTCTGCGGACGGGCAACCCGGGTAAACTTTTGACCAATCCCGTTCTCATAACAGGCTACACCGAAAGCATGGTTGGCCGAGCCTTTGTATTCCGTACCGTTATCAGAGTAAATGCACTCAATCAGGTATGGGCAGGGATCAATCAGGTGTTCGGTCAGAAACTTGGCGGCGTTGTCTGCGGTTTTGTCCGGCAAAATGGCGGCGTATAGCTCCCTTGAGAAATCGTCGATGGCGACAAACAGGTAATCCCGCTTATCGGTGGTTTTCTGCCCTTTGAGCAGCGGCAGCCGTTTGGTATCGAGATGTACCAGCTCTCCGGGGTAGGATTTATTGTAGCGTTTGGCCTGCTTTTTGAGTTTTTCCTGAATGCCGCGTTCTACCTTGGCCAGGCGTTTCATTCCGTACTTTGCCTGTTTGAAACGGTTGTTGGTACTGGTTTGGGGTTTGAGCAGTCTGCCCCTTGCGGCTTTAAGTGCGCGGTAAATGGTGACGCGGCTGACTTGGTAGTGGCGTGCCGGGGAGGTGACGCTTTCCTTCCCCTGCGTGTAGGCCAGCCAAATGGCTTGGTGGTGGTGCGGGGTGAGACGGGTGTTTTTGTGCATGTTCATGTTTCAGTATTCTCCTGGAAATACTGTAAACAACGCTACTGATTTCTACATCAGGCCGTCTGAAATTTCAGACGGCCTTTTTATATCGAAACCAATCAGATTTTTCTGGTTTTCAACCAAGCCCAAAGCAGCAGCAATACGACAAAGCCGAAATACAAAATACTCCACACCGGTAGGGCAACACCGAATAGATAGTCCGGCTCGGCGCAGTTGCCAAAGCCGCGAACGATGGGTTCAAACCAATCGAACAAGGGCCAGTCGCGCAGGCGGAAGGTCCAAGGTGCGCCGCAGGAAGGGGCGGTGCCGGGCGGCAGGCTTTGCAACCAAATTTGATAGGCGGCGACACCGGCGCCGTAAACGGCCGGAGCGGCAATCAACAATGCCGAGAGCGAGCGGGCAAATTTGGAAGATTGAGAACTGAATGCTGTAACAATGGCCAACAGCCCGACACCCAATACGCACAAGCGTTGCAGGATGCACAATACGCACGGGTTCATACCCAAAACGTATTGGGAAATAAAGGAGCCGCAGGCGGCAAATATGGAGAGGACGACTAAAAATAAAACAGTCTTGCGGAAAAAGTTCATAAGATAAAACCTTTCAGACGGCCTGGACGAAAAACAGCCGATCAATAATGTTTACTTTAACACAAAACGTATATGCTTTTTTGGTTTGACGGTTTTTTGCGTATGTTTGTTGATGTTGCGTAACCATAAATATGGAAACAAAAATGTGTTTCATATCGAAAAGGCCGGAACTGGCCCCCAAATCTTGGACACTCATAAAAGCCTATTCAGGCGCTCTGTGTAAGCTGGGTTCTATATGCGACAGGACTCAGCTTTTTCAATTTCAAACTGCAACGCTCCCGGTTGTAGTAATCC
>NZ_JBQCWU010000005.1:0-88891 GCF_051957095.1 Neisseria sp. P0020.S003
CTTTTGGGCAGGTTTGCGATGTGCAGCAGGTATTTGAGCGGGTGTTGCGCCCTCAGTGTTTGGACGGTTTGGCTTTGTCCTTTTCAGTCCGCTTTTGGCCGAGGGCTTTTAACTCCTTTAGGTAGGCAACCTTTGCGCGCATATAGCACAACTCTTCGATAAGCTCTGCCTGTGTTTTTTCGTGGTCGGGTTTATCGGCGATGAAGGGGTTTTTGCGGTGTTGGGGCATGGTTTTGGATTGGGGATGTTCGAGTGCGCCGATACCGCCTTCTTGATAGGCGCGTATCCATCGTCGCAGGTGGGTTCGGGAGATGCCGTAATGATCTGCGGTACGCTGTTGGCTGCGTATATGCAGGTAGTGGAGTACGGCTTGGTATTTGAAGTGTAATGTATATTTGCTCATAAAAAAACTGCACCTTGTG
This sequence comes from Neisseria sp. P0020.S003, assembly GCF_051957095.1. Lineage (NCBI taxonomy): Bacteria > Pseudomonadati > Pseudomonadota > Betaproteobacteria > Neisseriales > Neisseriaceae > Neisseria > Neisseria sp. P0020.S003. Next base: position 423 of record NZ_JBQCWU010000005.1, read on the forward strand.
AGTTGGAGGGGGGATGTCCAACTTTTGGGGTGCAGTTCAATCTTTCAGACGGCCTTTAGGGGAGAGACGTTTTATTTTTTCCCGTGAGATTTTTTGACATCTGCTTCAGTAATCGTACCGTCGCCATTATTGAAGGCGTTCATGATGTAAGTGGCAACGGCGGCAACATCGGCATCGTTGATGGCGGTAGAAGGCATAAAGCCGTTGTAGGATTTGCCGTTTACTTTAATCGGGCCGTTGATGCCTTTGGTCATGCTTTGCAACAGGGCTTGCGGTTTTTTGTTGATATAGTCGGACTGGAATAAAGGCGGGAACATGGCACCCCGGCCTTCACCTTTTTTACCATGGCAGGCAGCGCAGTTGGTTTCGTAAATTTTTTGTCCTTTGCTCATCAGCGCGGCATCAGCGGCAAAAGCGGTTGGGATGCTGAGTGCGGTCAGAAGGAGTAGGATAGGGCGGAGTGCAGTCATGATGTGTTCCTTTTTGAGTAGTGTTGTTTTTGATGGCTACACGCTTGGTTTGCGTTTTAATAGCTTGATGATAACGCTAAAGGCCGTCTGAAAGTGAATTTTTCAGACGGCCTTTGGTTTAGGTCAAATCCAGCCTTGCAGATTGGCCCGACTTAATTGTGCAAGTGCGGCAATCCAGTCAGCGGAATCGTTGAGGCAGGGGATGTAACGGTATTCTTTGCCGCCTGCGGCGTGGAATTGTTCGCGTCCCATAATGGCGATTTCTTCCATGGTTTCGAGGCAGTCGGCCAGGAAGCCGGGGCAGAATACGTCGAGTTTGGTTGTGCCTTGTTTCGGTAGCTGATCAAACAGGGCTTGTGTGCTGGGCTTGACCCATTGGGATTTGCCAAACTGGCTTTGGAAAGAAACGATGTATTCTTGTTCGGACAAGCCCAATGCTTGCGCCAACAGCTTGGCGGTATGGTGGCACTCGTTAGGATAAGGGTCGCCGTCGTCGTGATGCTTTTGCGGAATGCCGTGGAAACTCAACATCAGTTTTTCGCTGCGTCCGTTTTGAGCCCAATAGGCTTCAATATGCTGCTTCATGGCTTGAATATAGGCGGCATCGTCGTAATAACGGGAGACGGTGCGGACGCTCATTTGGTTGCGTTGCAGCAATAACTCTTGAAACACTTTGTCCAAAGCCGCGCCGGTAGAAGAACCGGCATATTGCGGATAGAGCGGAATGACCAGCAATTTGCCCACGCCTTGGGCTTTGAGTTCCGCCAAAACATCAGCAACGCTTGGATTGCCGTAAGTCATGGCATGACGGACGATGACATCGGGCAAATGTTTGGCCAGGGCTTCTGCTTGGCGGTGTGTGTAAACCTCAAGCGGCGAACCTTCTTTAAACCAAACTTTTTCATAGGCATGCGCGCTTTTTTTCGGGCGAAAAGTCAATACCAAGCCACGCAATATCGGTTGCCATAAGAGCTTGGGCAGTTCGACAACGCGTTGATCGGACAGAAATTCTTTCAAGTAAGGCTTGACTGCGGCAGCAGTGGGCGCGTCAGGCGTACCGAGGTTGAGCAGCAGGACGGCGGTACGGTTTTGTGCGGTGTAGGCTAAGGGCGGTTCGATATGGAAACGGGGCATGATTGTGCTTTATTAATTAAGAATATTGAGGCCGTCTGAAAAGCAGTTTGAATCCAAACCTAATTTCAGACGGCCTTTAAAAGGATTAATCCACACCGTGGGCGCGGTTTTCATGGAATTGCGCCTGCCAATCGGCAAATTTGCTTTGTTCGATGGCTTCGCGCATTTCTGCCATGATGACTTGGTAGAAGTGCAGGTTGTGGATGGTGTTGAGCTGTGCGCCCAAGATTTCGCCGACTCGGTGCAGATGATGTAGGTAGGAGCGGCTGAAATTCTGGCAGGAGTAGCAGGTGCAGCTTTCATCAATCGGACGCTTGTCGAGTTTGTGTTTGGCGTTTTTGATTTTCAAATCGCCAAAACGGGTAAACAGCCAGCCGTTACGCGCATTGCGGGTAGGCATGACGCAGTCGAACATATCCACGCCGTGTGCCACGCCGTACACCAAGTCTTCAGGCGTGCCGACGCCCATCAAATAATGAGGTTTGTGTTCCGGCAAGATAGGGCCGACAGCGCGCAACATACGGTACATTTCGGGCTTAGGTTCGCCAACGGACAAGCCGCCGATGGCCAAGCCGGGGAAGTCGAGCTCTTCCAAACCTTTCAGCGATTCTTCGCGCAAATCTTCATACATCGCGCCTTGTACAATGCCAAACAGCACATTCGGATTTTTCAGGTCTTCAAAAGCCTTTTTGCTGCGTTCCGCCCAGCGCAGGCTCATTTGCAGCGATTTTTGCGCTTGACTGTGCGTTGCTTCGCCAGGGGTGCACTCGTCCAACTGCATCACGATGTCGGAATTCAACACGGTTTGGATTTTCATCGACACTTCGGGCGAGAGGAATAGTTTGTCGCCGTTGATCGGGCTTTGGAATGTACATCCTTCTTCGGTCAGCTTGCGCATATCGGATAACGAGAATACTTGGAAACCGCCCGAGTCGGTCAAAATCGGCTTATTCCAACCGATAAATTCGTGCAGGCCGCCGAATTGTTCGATGACTTCCAAACCCGGGCGCAGCCACAGATGGTAAGTGTTGCCTAAGATGATTTGCGCTTTGATGTCATGCAGGTTTTGCGGGTTCATCGCTTTGACCGAACCATAAGTGCCGACCGGCATAAATACCGGCGTTTCGATTTTGCCGTGGTTCAGTTCTAAAGTGCCGCGTCTGGCATGACCGTCTTTTTTGTGTAAGGTGAATTTGAGCATAGTAATAATAGATTGGACGTTCGCGTGTGTGCGAAATGAAAGGGCAGATTATAAAGGATTTTTCGTTGGTTGACGGCTGGATTTTATCTTTGTCAAAACAATGCTTCAGACGGCCTGAATGACGGAGGAAATAAAAAATGAGGTATAAATCAAACAAAAATATTCAGGCCGTCTGAAAAGTATTTACAGATGCTTGCAAAAGGGAACACGCTTCGTTACAATAAGCGACTTAGATGAAGGCACATAGCTCAGTTGGTTAGAGCACCACCTTGACATGGTGGGGGTCGTTGGTTCGAGTCCAATTGTGCCTACCAAATTTCCATAACGGCTTTATGCCGTTATTTTTTAATGTTTTGGAGCTTTCTGATGTTGAACATTACCTTGCCGGACGGTTCGGTCCGCCAATATGAATCACCCGTTACCGTGGCGCAAATTGCAGCGTCTATCGGTGCAGGTTTGGCAAAGGCAACGGTAGCGGGCAAGGTTAACGGTAGATTGGTGGATGCTTGCGATCCGATTACCGAAGATGCCCATGTTCAAATCATTACGCCTAAAGACAAAGAAGGCGTAGAAATTATCCGCCACTCCTGCGCGCACTTGGTTGGTCATGCAGTCAAGCAGCTCTATCCTGATGCCAAAATGGTTATCGGCCCGGTGATTGAAGACGGGTTCTATTACGATATCGCAACTGAAAAACCATTTACGCCTGATGATGTGGCCGCTATCGAAGCGCGCATGAAAGAGTTGATTGCACAAGACTATGACGTTATTAAAGTGATGACGCCTCGTGCAGAAACCATCAAAATTTTCCAAGATCGCGGCGAAGAGTACAAATTGCGTCTGATTGAAGACATGCCTGAAGTGGAAGCAATGGGTATGTATCACCATCAAGAATACGTCGATATGTGCCGCGGTCCTCACGTTCCCAATACCCGTTTCTTGAAAAACTTCAAGCTGACCAAGCTGGCAGGCGCATACTGGCGCGGCGACAGCAATAATGAAATGCTGCAACGTATTTACGGTACGGCTTGGGCAAGTAAAGACGAATTGAAAGCCTATATCCAACGCATCGAGGAAGCAGAAAAACGCGACCACCGTAAGCTGGGTAAACAATTGGATTTGTTCCACCTGCAAGATGAAGCGCCGGGTATGGTGTTCTGGCATCCTAAAGGCTGGGCTTTGTGGCAAGTGATTGAGCAGCATATGCGCAAAGAGCTGAATGCTGCAGGTTATAAAGAGGTGAAAACGCCTCAGATTATGGATAAAACCTTCTGGGAAAAATCCGGCCACTGGGAAAACTATAAAGACAATATGTTCGTGACCAGTTCCGAAAAACGCGAATACGCGGTTAAACCGATGAACTGTCCGGGTCATGTGCAAATTTTCAATAACGGCTTGCGCTCATATCGCGATTTGCCGATGCGTTTGGCTGAGTTCGGTTCTTGCCACCGCAATGAACCAAGCGGTGCGTTGCATGGTCTGATGCGTGTTCGCGGTTTTGTGCAGGATGATGCACACATCTTCTGTACTGAAGATCAAATCGTTGATGAGGCACGTGCATTCAATGAATTGCTGGTTCGCATTTACAAACAATTCGGCTTCCATGATGTTGCCGTGAAGTTGTCTCTCCGCCCAGAACAACGTGCAGGTTCTGACGAAGTTTGGGATAAAGCCGAACAAGGCCTGCGTGATGCATTGACCGCTTGCGGCGTAGAGTGGGAAGAATTGCCTGGCGAAGGCGCATTCTATGGTCCTAAGATTGAATATCATGTCAAAGATGCCTTGGGTCGCTCTTGGCAGTGCGGCACCCTGCAGTTAGACTTTGTATTGCCGGAGCGTTTGAATGCAGAATATGTAACAGAAAACAACGACCGTGTGCGTCCTGTAATGTTGCACCGTGCTATTTTGGGTTCATTGGAACGCTTCATCGGTATTTTGATTGAAAACCATGCAGGCTCATTCCCATTGTGGCTTGCACCGGTTCAAATGGTGATTATGAATATCACCGAGAACCAAGCAGATTATTGTCGCGAAGTGGCTGCTAAATTACAGGCAGCGGGCTTCCGTGTCGAATTGGATTTGCGTAACGAAAAAATCGGTTACAAAATCCGTGACAACAGCCAATACCGTTTCCCTTATCAAATCGTCGTCGGCGATAAAGAGAAACAAGAAAACAAAGTTGCGGTACGCCGCAAAGCAGAAGATTTGGGTTCTTTGAATGTAGATGATTTTATTGCACAATTGCAGCAAGAAATCACTGACGCCCTCGTCAATCATTAATTTTTATAGGAGTATTCATCATCGCTCAAGAACGCGAAGCACGAATCAATGGTGAAATTACCGCCAAAGAAGTGCGATTAATCAGTGAGTCAGGCGATCAGCTTGGTGTCGTTTCAGTTCGTGAAGCTCTGGCTATGGCCGAAGAGCAAGATGTCGATTTGGTAGAAATTTCCCCGACTGCCAAACCGCCCGTATGCAAACTGATAGATTACGGTAAATACAAATACCAACAAGCCAAGAAGCGCGACGAAGCCAAGAAAAACCAAAAGCAGGTACAAATCAAGGAAATTAAATTCCGTCCGGGTACTGATGAAGGCGACTATCAAATCAAGATGCGCAACATCAACCGCTTCCTTGCCGATGGTGACAAAGTTAAAGTGACATTGCGTTTCCGCGGTCGTGAGATGGCACACCAACAATTGGGCGCCCAACTGCTTGAACGCGTAAAAGAAGAGTTGGCTGAAGTGGCACAAATCGAGTCCTTCCCTAAAATGGAAGGCCGCCAAATGGTGATGATGATTGCGCCTAAGAAAAAATAAAGCTATAATGCAAGGCTTATTTCGATTGCCGCTCGAAATAAGGTTTAATTAGCGGCAAAAACCGTGGTATTTTGGGTTCCAAGTGTTTGAAATTTATTTCAAAACCCCTTATACCTTATCTAATAACGAATGGAGTTTTCCAATGCCTAAAATGAAAACCAAGTCTAGCGCGAAAAAACGCTTTAAAGTACTGGGTAACGGTGGTGTAAAACGCGGTCATGCGTTCAAAAGTCACATCCTGACCAAAAAAACCACTAAAACTAAACGTCAATTGCGCGGCACCGCTATGGTTGATTCACGCGATTTGGCTTCTGTTGCTAAAATGTTGCCCTACGCTTAAGGAGTTTAGAATATGCCACGCGTAAAACGCGGTGTTACCGCTCGTGCTCGTCACCAAAAAGTCTTCGCGTTAGCCAAAGGCTACCGCGGTCGTCGTAAAAACGTTTACCGTGTTGCCAAACAAGCGGTAATGAAAGCCGGTCAATACGCATACCGTGACCGTCGCCAACGCAAACGTCAATTCCGTCAACTGTGGATCGTTCGTATCAACGCAGGTGCCCGTGAAAATGGTCTGTCTTACAGCAAATTCATGAACGGCCTGAAACGCGCTGCTATCGAAATCGACCGCAAAGTATTGGCTGATTTGGCTGTATTCGACAAAGCTGCATTTGCACAATTGGTTGAAAAAGCTAAAGCTGCTTTGGCTGCTTAATTCGATAAGATTATTTAAAAAGGAAGCTTATGCTTCCTTTTTTCTTTTCTTAAAGAAATCCTATGTAGTTGATTTTCTTTCTTTAAACTCTATTTTTTTATACTAATTTGCGATAAAATAGGCCTCTCTTATCAAACGGATTGGCCGCAGTAAGACAAAAGGCCGTCTGAACGGGTTTGAAATCAAATCCAACAGACGGCTTTGTTGTTTTAGACGGCCTGCTATCAACAAACAGACGATAAACCACTATGGAAAATGTAAACCGTATCGTTGCAGAAGGTATTGCCGCTATTGAAGCCGCGCAAGACTTCAATGCTTTAGAACAAATTAAAGCACGCTATCTTGGTAAAACCGGCGAATTGACCGGACTTTTGAAAACTTTGGGTCAAATGTCTCCTGAAGAGCGTAAAACCATAGGTGCGCACATCAACGAATGCAAAAATCAGTTTCAGACGGCCTTTAATGCCAAACGCGATGCCCTAAATGAAGCCAAGCTGCAAGCTCAATTGGCTGCAGAAGCCTTGGATATTACTTTGCCGGGCCGTGCGCAAGAACATGGCGGTTTGCATCCAGTTACTTTAACTTTGCAACGTGTGGTCGAGCTGTTTCACGGTATGGGTTTTGAAGTAGCGGACGGCCCTGAAATCGAAGACGATTTCCATAATTTCCAAGCCTTGAATATTCCTGCAAATCACCCAGCGCGTGCGATGCAAGATACTTTCTACGTTGAAAACGGCGACGTTTTGCGCACACACACTTCGCCTATTCAAATCCGCTATATGCTCGACAAAAAAGAGCCGCCTATCCGCATTATTGCCCCCGGCCGCGTTTACCGTGTAGACAGTGATGCCACTCACTCGCCTATGTTCCATCAGGCTGAAGGTTTGTGGGTAGAAGAGGGTGTGACTTTTGCCGACTTGAAAGCTGTGTTTACTGATTTTATCCGTCGCTTCTTTGAACGTGATGACCTGCAAGTGCGTTTCCGTCCGTCTTTCTTCCCGTTTACTGAGCCTTCAGCCGAAATCGATATCATGGGTGAAAATGGCAAATGGTTGGAAGTAGGCGGTTGCGGTATGGTACATCCTAACGTGTTGAAAAACGTCAATATTGACCCTGAAAAATATACCGGTTTCGCCTTTGGTATCGGTCTTGACCGCTTCGCTATGCTGCGTTACAACGTGAACGACTTGCGCCTGTTCTTTGATAACGATTTGAACTTCTTGAAGCAGTTTAAATAAATTTCAGATGGTCTTTTGATAGGCCGTCTGAAAAGTGAATAGATATTACTGATTTCGTCTGATAAAAATTTGTTTCAGACGGCCTGATAGTAGAGAAAATAATATGCAATTTCCTTATTCATGGCTGAGAACCCAAGCCAATCCTGATCTTTCTGCCGATAAACTGGAACATCTTTTGACCATGGCCGGTTTGGAAGTGGAAGAAATCGATACTGCTGCCCCTGCTTTCAGTGGTGTGGTTGTTGCCGAAGTGAAATCCGTTGAGAAACATCCTGATGCAGACCGTTTGAACGTTACCCAAGTTGATGCCGGTACGGGTGAGTTGGTTCAGATTGTTTGTGGTGCGCCGAATGTCAAGCCGGGTATTAAAGTGCCGTGTTCGTTGCCGGGTGCAGTTTTGCCGGGCAATTTCAAAATTAAGCCGACTAAAATGCGTGGTGTACCATCAAACGGTATGTTGTGTTCGACCAATGAACTGGGTTTGCCTGATGATGGTGTAGACGGTCTGCATATTCTGCCTGAAGATGCGCCTGTCGGTGCCAATATCCGCGAATACTTGGATTTGGACGATACGCTGTTTACGTTGAAAATTACGCCTAACCGCGCTGATTGCTTGAGTGTTAAGGGCATTGCGCGTGAGGTTTCTGCGTTGACTCAATGTGCGTTTACGCCTGTTGAAATTCAGACGGCCTCTATCGGCAGTGAGAAAAAACAGGCTGTCCGTATTGATGCACCGGCTGACTGTGGCCGTTTTATCAGTCGCGTGATTGAAAATGTCAATGCGAAAGCGGCTACCCCTGATTGGATGAAACAACGTTTGGAGCGCAGCGGTATCCGCAGCATTTCCGCATTGGTGGACATCGGCAACTATGTGATGCTGGAAATCGGTCAGCCTATGCACGTTTTCGATGCTGACAAGCTGTCAGGCAGTTTGATTGTCCGCCGTGCTCAAAATGGCGAGACTTTGGCGTGTCTGAACGAGAAGACGGTTACTTTGGCTGACAATACACTGGTGGTCGCTGATGAAAAAGGTGCGTTGAGCTTGGCCGGCTTGATGGGCGGCGAGGCAAGCTCGGTTTCAGACGACACGCAAAATATTGTGTTGGAAGCAGCTTGGTTTGCTCCGGAGATTATTGCCGGTAAATCCCGTCAATACGGTTTTGGCTCGGATTCGTCGTTCCGCTTTGAGCGCGGTGTGGATTACCGTTTGCAGGCCGATGCCATTGAGCGTGCTACCGAATTGGTTTTGCAAATCTGCGGCGGTGAGGCAGGCGAAATGGTGGAAGCGTTGGGCAGGCTACCTGAAAACAAACAGGTCGAATTGCGTTTGGGTCGTCTGAAAACCGTGTTGGGCGTGGACATTCCTGCCGAACAGGTGGAAACCATTTTGCAGCACTTGGGCTTGCAGCCTGAAAAAACGGCGGAAGGTTTCCGTGTTACCGCGCCGAGTTTCCGTTTCGACATCGAAATCGAAGCTGATTTGATTGAAGAAATCGGCCGCGTTTACGGTTATGAAAATATTCCTGACGACTATACTTCAGGCCGTCTGAAAATGTTGGTTTTGCCTGAAACCAAACGCCCGCGTTTTGCGGTTTATAACGAAATGGCAGCTCGCGGTTACCGCGAAGTGGTCAGCTATGCGTTTGTGGATGAGCAATGGGAGCAAGACTTTGCTGCCAATACCAATCCTATCCGCCTGCAAAATCCGTTGGCGGCTCAGTATGCCGTCATGCGTTCTACGCTTATCGGCGGTTTGGTGGAAGTTTTGCAAAACAATTTGAACCGTAAGCAAAACCGTGTACGCGTATTTGAGATTGCCCGTGTGTTCAGCAAAGATTCGGCTGATCAATTTGTTCAAAACGAACGTATTGGCGGTTTGTGGTATGGCTCTGTGCTGCCTGAGCAATGGGGCGAGAAAACACGCAACGTAGATTTCTACGATATGAAAGCCGATGTTGAGAGCCTCTTGAAAAACAAGGAAGTAACATTTGTTAAAACTGAACATCCGGCATTGCATCCGGGACGTGCCGCCAATATTGTTTCAGACGGCCAAGTAGTTGGTTTTGTTGGCGAGTTGCATCCGAAATGGCTGCAAAAATATGATTTGCCGCAAGCGCCGCTGGTGTTTGAAATCGATATGGATGCGGTATTGGGTCGTGAGAAAACCCGTTATCAGTCCGTATCCAAATTCCAACCTGTACGCCGAGATTTGGCATTTGTAATGCCTGAGGCTGTAACGCATGATGATTTGTTAAATGCCCTGAAAGCGGCGGCGAACAAGCTGGTTCAAGAAATCAGCGTGTTTGACGTTTACCGCGGTACGGGAGTGCCTGAAGGCATGAAGAGCGTTGCCGTCAAAATCATTTTGCAAGATATGGAAAACACGCTGACAGATGAAGTCATCGAGCCTTTGGTTGCGAAAATGATTAAAGCGGCAGCCGAAAAAGACGCACAGCTTCGCGCTTAACATAAGACAAAAGTTGTCGCCAAAAATCGCCAATAATATTTGATTTTTTGGTGAGGACTTGATTTTTAAAAGAATTTTGGTAATAATTGCACCAGTTTGAATGAAGGTAAACACATGACACTAACTAAAGCAGAATTGGCTGATATTTTGGTCGACAAAGTCAGCAACGTCACCAAGAATGATGCCAAAGAAATCGTCGAGCTCTTTTTTGAAGAAATCCGCAGCACTTTGGCGCGTGGTGAAGAAATTAAAATTTCCGGTTTCGGCAATTTCCAATTGCGCGACAAACCTCAACGCCCTGGCCGTAACCCTAAAACAGGCGAAGAAGTGCCGATTACCGCACGCCGTGTGGTAACTTTCCATGCCAGCCAAAAACTCAAAGGCATGGTGGAGCATTACTATGACAAACAACAATAATCCGGTTATTCCTGCTAAGCGTTATTTTACGTTGGATGAGATGTGCCAATTGGTGCAAATCAGTCCGGCTCAGTTTGCACAATGGCAACATGAAAATAATGTTGTAATTGGATACGGTGGCGATCGATATACGCGCTCAGATGTGGTTAAGTTGTTGAAACTGAAAGATACGTTTGAACCATATATCGATACGTTCAGCCGTGGCGCTTTGGATGCAAACGGCAATCCTGCCGCCAATGCCGAAGAAGTGCGTCATGGTCTGATGCAGGTTTTGTCTGATTTGGAGCGTCATCTGGGTTCTGAACAACAAAACCACCATGTCGAGCTATAATCGATAAGGAAATTGTGATCAAAAGTGCGAAGGCATACAAAGATTTGCATAATTGATTCTAATAAAGGCTGTTTGAATGATTTTCAGACGGCCTTTATTGTTTTATATTGCTTTCAAAATATCAGAATCTTGATTGCAAATGATTCTATGAAATAGCCGTAAATGTTATACTTAGCCTCTTGTTTGCCGATTGGGAAGAAACAGTCATTAGATAATGCGGATAGACGCCGCCTTTTCATGGCAGACTGAGGTTTTTAAAACAAATGTAACGGTAGAATAAACAGGCTGCCGGACAACATTCAAATCGATGAAATGGATAGCAGAAAATGAGCAGAATCCAACAAACTTTCTCAGCGCTCAATGGCGCAAAAGCACTGATTCCTTATATTACGGTGGGTGATCCTAGCCTTGAGACAACCTTGGCATTGATGCATAGCCTGGTGGCTAATGGTGCTGATATTTTGGAACTGGGTGTGCCGTTTTCTGACCCGATGGCGGATGGCCCGACTATTCAACGTGCGGCTGAAAGGGCGTTGGCAAATCATGTTTCTTTGCGAGATGTATTGGAAACAGTACGCTTGTTTCGCCAAACCAATGATAAAACGCCGGTTGTGTTAATGGGCTATTTGAACCCAGTACATAAAATGGGCTATCAGGCGTTTGCGCAAGCGGCTGCCGAAGCAGGCGTAGATGGCGTGTTGACCGTGGATTCTCCGGTAGAAACCATTGCGCCTTTACATGAGTCGTTGAAAGCACAAGGTATTGATTGTATTTTCCTTATTGCGCCAACGACAACTGAGGAGCGTATTCAAATTATTGCCAAAGTGGCCGGCGGTTTTGTGTATTATGTATCGCTCAAAGGCGTGACTGGTGCGGCAAGTTTGGACACTGAAGAAGTTTCGCGTAAAATAGAGCTTTTGCGCAAATACATCGATATTCCGATTGGTGTCGGCTTCGGCATCAATAATGCGGAGAGTGCGCGTAAGATTGGTGCGGTGGCGGATGCCGTTATTGTCGGCAGCCGTATCGTCAAAGAGATTGAAAGCCACGCAGGTAGCGAGGCTGAAGCAGTAGGCGCGTTGGTTAAAGAGTTGAAAGACGCGATTCGCTAAATTTTTCCATTCCATTGTTTCAGACGGCCTTACGTTCAACTGGCCGTCTGAATTCTGAATCCTAAGGAGTCATTCATGAGCTGGCTAGATAAAATTCTTCCTCCGAAAATTAAAAACCGAAGCAGTTCGTCCAGCGTCCCTGAAGGTCTGTGGCACAAATGTCCGTCTTGTTCGGCAACGGTTTACTCAACCGAGTTGAAACAAAACAGCGAAGTCTGCCCGAAATGTAATCATCACAATCCGCTTTCTGCGCGCGAACGTTTGGACCTGCTTTTGGATGAAGAAGGCCGTGAAGAGATTGCAGCCAATATTAAACCGACAGACCCGCTGAAATTTAAAGACAGCAAAAAATATCCGGATCGCCTCGTTGCTGCGCGTAAAGCAACCGGTGAAGACGATGCTTTGGTCGTTATGAAAGGCACCATGAACGGCCTGCCTGTCGTGGTGGCTGCGTTTGAATTTCGCTTTATCGGCGGATCCATGGGTTCGGTAGTGGGCGAGCGTTTCGTGCAGGGTGTACGCCGTGCTATTGCAGATAATTGTTCGTTTATTTGCGTGGCGGCTTCCGGTGGTGCGCGTATGCAGGAGGGTTTGAACTCTTTGATGCAGATGACGAAAACCAGTGCGGCTTTGCATTTGCTGACTGAAAAACGTCTGCCGTTTATTTCCGTATTGACCGACCCGACCATGGGCGGCGTATCTGCCAGCTTTGCCTTCTTGGGCGATGTGGTTTTGGCAGAGCCGAATGCTCTGATTGGTTTTGCAGGTCCGCGCGTTATCGAGCAGACTGTACGCGAAACCTTGCCGGAAGGTTTCCAGCGTGCAGAATTTTTGTTGGAGAAGGGCGCAATCGACCAAATTGTCGATCGTCGTTCCATGAAAAAACGTATCAGCGATTTGATTACTTTGTTGCGTCATGAAAGTAAAGTAACTGCTGCTTGATTAGCACAATAAGAAAGGCCGTCTGAAAGTAATATTTCAGACGGCCTTTTTGATTATTGATGATTAAGCAGTCAATGCGGCTTTCAAAACCTTGTTGACTTCACCCATGTCGGCTTTTCCGGCCAGACGGGTTTTCAGTACACCCATAACTTTGCCCATATCGGCCATGCCTGATGCACCGGTTTCTGTAATGACTGCTTCAACGACAGTCTTGATTTCTTCTGCGGACATCATTTGCGGCAGGTAGCGGTTGAGGATTTCGATTTCCGCGTTTTCTTTATCAGCCAAATCTTGACGGCCGGCTTCGGTATAGATTTTGGCGCTGTCTTTGCGCTGTTTCACCATCTTGGTCAGGATGGAGATGACTTTTGCGTCATCGGCTTCGGTACGCTCATCTACTTCAAATTGTTTGATGGCGGCATTAATCAGGCGGATGGTGCTTAAAGACACTTGGTCTTTGGCACGCATGGCGGTTTTCATGTCTTCGGTTAATTGTGTTTTTAGGCTCATAATGTTCTCACTTTATATAAAAAATGCTGTCTGAAAAACCAAACACACCGCAAAGCTGCCCTTGCGGTGTGTTGTTTATCACAGGGCAGGCCTGTAATTAGTACATTTTAGGAGGCAGTTGTTGGCTGCGCAGACGTTTTTGCAGACGTTTAGCTGCAGCAGCTTTTTTGCGTTTGCGTTCGGTAGTTGGTTTTTCGTACGCTTCACGGGCGCGCAGCTCGGTCAACAGACCGGTTTTTTCTACGGCACGTTTGAAACGACGCATGGCAACTTCAAATGGTTCATTCTCTTTAACACGAATAGCAGGCATTTTATTTCCTTTAAATTTTGTTTAATCAAACCGTTTTAAGAAATAGAGGACGGTTTGTCATAATGGGGGAGTTGTTGTATCGCTGGTTTGCCTAGGGCAGGGCGGGATACGCGCCGTGATGTAAACATCACCTCCTAACAAGTCGGCTTTTGCCGTGCAAGTGACCTTTTCGGTCAGAAACAATCGGGCGATTATCTTATAAACCCGATAGTCTGTCAAGATTGCAGGTCGTCTGAACGTTTGATTCTGTCTCACTTTTCAGACGGCCTATTAGGTATTAATAGCGGCCGGGAACCGTACCCATACGTTGTTTCAACGAAGTTTGCGGTTCGTTGAATAATGACGCGTAATAAGTCGCGTTGGTCATGACTTTTTTCACGTAGTCGCGGGTTTCGGTGAATGGGATGGTCTCGGCATAGATTGCGCCTTCCAAAGGCGAAGAAGCCTGCCAGTTGCGGGCGCGGCCGGGGCCGGCGTTGTAGCCTGCGGTAGCCATTACTTCGTTATTTTGCAGGCGGCGTTTGGCATCTACCATGTACCAAGTACCCATGCGGATGTTGCCGTCCATAGTGTAGAGTTCGCTGCTGCTCATACCGATTTTACCGGCGATTTCGCGGGCGGTTGCAGGCATGACCTGCATCAGGCCTTGCGCGCCGACGCTGGATTGCGCGCCCATGACAAAGCGGCTCTCTTGGCGAATCAAACCGTAAACCCATGCAGGGTCAACGCCTGCCTGTGCGGCATAGCGGACGGTAATATCCTTAAATGGCGAGAGATAGCGCAGTTTGTAGTTGAGTTTATGGTCAGTACGGTCGGCGCTGTTGATTGCCATGTCGTAGAACTGGTTGTCAAAAGCGACTTGTGCGGCAGTCAGCAGGTTGTCTTCGTTGAAATCGCGAGTGGCAAAACGCCATTCTGCCTGTGCCTGACGGCGCATTTTGGAATCGCCGTTGCTTTGGCTGTTTTTAAATAGAACCAATGCGCGTTTGATGGCACCGTCTTCGCTCATGCGGCGGACGTCTCTGGCATCGGCATCAGAAACGTTGTTGCGCGTATTGATGCGGCGGCCCAATTCTTCACCTGCCATTACGGCGTAGAAATTGCGGCCGGAAGCGACGGCTTTTTCGTACATTTCTTTGGCTTGGCTGCTTTTGCCTTGTGCGGCAAAGCTGCGGCCCAGCCAATATTGCCATGTCGGGTCTTTTTGCAGTTTTTCAGGCATATGCTGAATCACGCTTGCCAATTCGTCCCAACGTTGCAGGCGCAAAGCGGCGCGTGCGTACCATTCCAATTGTTCGTCGGTCAGTTGTTTGCGGTCGGAAACGCGGCCGTAGTAGCTCAAAGCAGTCGGCATGTTTTGGCTTTGTGCATGGTAGTGGCCCAGTACGCCCCATGCGAAGCTGCGTTGTTCGCGGCTGAGGCCGGATTCCATGTCGGACAGGGTGGCGGCGGCAGAAGCGGATTTGCGTGCATCTTTGCCGATCACGCTCAACAGGCTGTATTCGGTCGCACCTTGCGCGCCACCTTCAAATGGGCTGCCCAATGCGGCGGCGAGGTTGCGTGCATCTGTGGTTTGGCTGTTGCTCAACAAGCCACGCACGCGACGCCATGCGTCGTTGGTGTTCAGACGGCCTGAAGCTGCCGCGCTTTCAACCAAGCGGGTACAGCCGGCAGGCAGTTTACCGGTAACGCGAACCAGTTCGGCAGCTTTGCTGTAATTGTCGCTGCTCAAATCGGCATAACATTGCACTTCTTGTGCGACGCCGGCGGCGTTCAATTTACTGAATTCTTGACGGAACAAATCCCATTGGCCGCGCGTGCCCAAGGTTTTCAGCCATTCGTTGCGGACGTTTTCAGCCATTGCGCTGTCACTGGCTTGGGATAAAAATTGTTGTACCCAAGCATCGTCGCCACGTTTGGCGGCATCGATGGCGCTTTGGTATTGGCTGTAATCGGACAGGACTTTGGATTCGCTGTCGGCGCGGCGTGAAGGTATAGAAGTAGATTTAGGCTGAACGACGGTTTCGGTATTCGAAGCAGTCTGTGTGTTTTGGGTGGCGCACGCCGATAAAACAGCGGCGGTAATCAAGCTGAGGAAGAGAGGGAAAAGACGTTGAACGTTCATTGGATACCGTGTCGTTTTTATAATCAAAATAACTGCTTATTTTAAATGATTTATGCGGAATAACCGAATTACAAACCGATATTTACATTTTCAAAGCCCGGAAATGACTAAGGCCGTCTGAAATATGAAACACTTTTGAGGTATTCTTATTTCAGACGGCCTTTTATGAAGGAAGTCGTCAATCGGGTTTGTGTTCGATATAGTCTTGCGGTTTGTCGGCTTTGCCGGTGCGCGTAACCGTATATTCGCCTTCGATAATATCTTCATCATCTTTGGCGGAGCTGTAAGTCTGGCGGCTTTGGAAAGACTGCGTAGAAGAAACGGCCGCGTTACCTTTAAATGGAATCAGCAAGAGCAGGGCAACGGCGGTTGAAATAAAGCCGGGGCTGAGCAGGAAAACCGCGGCGGCAGTATAGCGAATCGGCCACAGCATCTGATAGAGGGAAATGTTTTGTCCGCTGCGGACGGCTGCGCCTGCGAGCAATAAGCCGGAGATGCCGGTATGGCGCAGCATAAAGATACCGCTGATAAAGCTGAGAGCCATCAAAAATAGCGTCCAACCGCCGCCAAGCCAGTCGGCAACCCAGACGATGGACATGATTTCCAAAAAGATTAAAACCAAAAAACCGATTCCAAAATACTGCATAAGTGTTTGTTCCTTCATTCAACGGATAGTGTCGATTGTGTTCTATCTAGATAAAGATAAACCTTATTTTTTCAAGCAAATGCTGTGTGAAAAAGGGTAAACGGGCGATGAGGCCGTCTGAACGGAGATAAAAAGAAGACGGATGTTTCAGACGGCCTTTAGATATTCTATCGCATCACATTGTTCCAATCGCTTTCAAAATAACTGACGAGAATTTGGTTGTTCAAATAATTTGCTTCCACCTTGCGCCTTGCCATATCGGGCGGAAAGCGGAACATTTCGGCAACAGTCTGGGCATTGAGATAGCGTGTGGGTACGTCGAATTTTTGCGGAATGGGGAAGCTTTGGTCAAACCCTGCCAACACAAATCCCCATTCGCCAAAGGAAGGGACGTAAACATGATAGGGCGCGGTATTCAACTTGGCCGCTTCGAGGGTGGCAACGACCGACCAGTAGGCGTTGGGGGCGAAGTAGGGCGAGGTGGATTGGACGACGATTTTGCCCTGCGGCTGAAGATGGCGGGCGACGAGGCGGTACATGGGGACGGAGTAGAGTTTGCCCAGCGAGAAATTGGACGGGTCGGGCAGGTCGATGATGATAACGTCGAATTTTTCAGACGACCTTTCCAGCCATTTGGCGGCATCGTCGTTGACGACGTGCATTTTGGGATGGGACAGCGAACCTTGGTTGAGCGCGCTCAAGGTGGCAGAGGTTTTAAAGGTGGCGGTCATGTCGGGGTCGAGATCGACCAAAGTAACATTTTTGATCTGCGGATATTTTAAGACTTCGCGTGCCGCTAATCCATCGCCGCCGCCAAGAATCAGGACGCGTTCGGCGTTCGGCACCATCTGCATGGCAGGCAGAACGAGTGCTTCATGGTAACGTGCTTCGTCGCGTGAGGAGAATTGCAGGTTGCCGTTGATATAGAGGCGGGTGTCGTCTTTCCAGCGTGTAACGACCAGCCGTTGGTAGGGCGAATGGCTTTGATAGACGACGGGGTCGCCGAAATAGCTTTGTTCGGCTTTGAAAGAGATACGGTCGGCGTAGACGAAGGCGGCGGCGAGGACGGACAAGACAATCAGCGCGCGCAGGCGGATGGCGTGGTAGCGGGGTAATTCGGATTTGAATACACGCGCGGTCAGATAGGCGACGGCGGCGTTGAAAATGCCAAACAACAAGGCGGAACGTGCCATGCCGAGTTTGGGGGCGAGCAAAAGCGGAAACAACAGAGAGACGGCAAGTGCGCCCAAGTAATCGAAGGTCAATACTTTGGAAACGAGTTCTTTAAATTCCGCACCTTTTTGGTTTAACACGCGCATGACTAAAGGAATTTCCATGCCGACAACCATGCCGACAATCAGTACAAAAGCGTAGAGCAGGGTGCGGAACGGGGCGGCGGATAAACCGAAGGCCACAAATAATGCCAGCGCGGAGATGCCGCCGATGATGCCGACCAGAAGTTCGATTTCGATAAAGCGGTGCAATACGTCTTTATCTTTAATGTATTGGGTCAGGTGTGCGCCGATACCCATTGAAAACAGATAAAGCCCGATGACGGAGGAAAACTGCAAAATACTGTCGCCCAAAAGATAGCTTGCGAGCGCGGCGATGATGAGCTCGTAAGCAAGGCCGCAGCTGGCGACGATAAAAACGGAGATGATGAGGGTGCGGTGGGCGGTCATGATGACGTTTTTGTTGCTTGAGTGTGGGCAATGTAATGATTTTTAAGGTGGGCTGCAAGTTTATTTATAGGATGTAGAAAAGGCCGTCTGAACAAATTGTTTCAGACGGCCTTTAATCTGTCAGGCATTAATAGCGGTGTTTAAATACCATGCCCACTGCGTAAGAAGATTTTTTCGGCAAATCTTTGTCGTATTTCGGATTGACGTTTTCTTTCAACCAGCCGGCGCCGAGTGTGGCAGTTGTCCGTTTGGAGAAGCTGTAATCAGTGCTGACGGCAACGTGTTTGTAGTCTTCGCCGATAGAGCTTTTACCGTAGGCGAAGCCGATTTGAGGTTTGAAATTGCCTACTTTGTATGAGCCGGACACCATAAACTCTTTGGTGTTGTTGATTTCTTTGTCGTAAGAACCAGCTACGTTGCCTGCCGCATCTTTCCATACGCCCCAGCAGCTGAAGCCGTCGCAAGTGTTTTTGGCGTATTGGAACGCGGCATCGACGGAGATTTTGTCTTTGCTGTATCCGGCCATGAATGCATGGGCTTGGAAGTCTTTGGTTTCGTTCGGAGAGTCGTTGGGTGCGTATTCGGCAGCGTAGTGGGCGTTAAAGCCGTTGTTTGGGTGGTTGTAGTCCACACCCCAGCCGAAAACCCAGTCGCCGTCACGTTTTTTGTCCGGATTCCAGTCGTTGTTGTTGCGTGCGGCATTGGAACCAGGGGAGACGTTGAATTTGAATTGGAAACCGTTTTTCCAAGGAGACTCATAAGCCATAGAAACGCGGCGTTGGCCGAAGCGGGAAATTTTGCCGAACTCCAAAATCGAGCTATTGGTGTCGAACGGGTTCAGATAAATGCTGTTCATGGGTGTACTGATGTAACCCATTTTGACGGTACCAAGGTTTTTGTAGCTGTTGAGCGCGACGTATGAGTCGGCAGTGCCCCAGCCGCCCCAGCGGTCGGAATCGAAGTAAATAAAGGAGCCAAGTTGCCATTTCAGCCATAAGTCGTTGTTGAGTCGTACTTCATCGGAGAGATAAAGACTGGAACTTTTATCGGAAATGGTTGTATTGGTTACGCCGGTTTTATTGTTGTGTTCGACCTCGGTCATAATGTATATGGTACCGCTCATTTTAGGTTCGGCGTGGGCGATGCTCATGGAAGAGCCGATGAGGGTAATGGCAACAAAACAAGATAACTTGTTCATTTTGTTCTCCTTTTATGTCTTTTTCTTAATTGGGGACGGGGTATTCGGATAATCTTATTTGACAAATTATAAAAAATCAATACATTTGTAATTTATCGTAGGATAAATTGAAAAATAGTTTTCAGTTACGTATTTTTGTGTTAATTTGCCAACAATCTTGGATGGCTCACTATTATCCTGATGGAATATGTGGTTTAAAACACTATTTTCATGACTTGAAATAGATGATTTAACTGCACTGGAAAAATTCTAAATAAATGTAGTCGAGTGTAGTTTGAATCATCAGGCCGTCTGAAAAAGAAGAATACCCAAAAAGAAGGAATGAAATATGGCCGGAAAAACCTATCCGCTGTTGGCTGCATCATTGGCTGCCGTATTCGCGTTGTCGGCGTGCAGCCGTGATGTCAAGCCTGCTCCTGAGTTTAAGCGTACCGATTATGAGCGCGTGGTGGTCAGCAACGGCGTCGAGCCGGGTACGCTGGATCCTCAAATGAGCGGCGATATGGCGGCCGGTGCGATTATCCGTCAGTTGATGGATGGTTTGGTCGGTACGGATGCCGAAGGCAAAACCATTCCTGCTTTGGCGGAAAAATGGGAGAGCGAGGGCAAGCGTATTTGGACCTTCCATCTGCGTGATGCCAAATAGAGCAATGGCGATCCGATTACTGCCGAAGATTTTGTATACAGCTTCCGCCGTCTTGCCGATCCGGCCACTGGCGCACCTTTCGGCAGCTATTTGGTCGATGCCCAAGTGGAAAATGCGGAAGATATATTAAACGGCAAAGCCAAGCCTGAGACATTGGGCGTCAAGGCGTTGGACGCGAAGACCCTGCAATTTACGCTGATTGCGCCCGTGCCTTATTTCCCCGATATGCTGATTCAGCAATTCACATTTCCGGTTCACCGCGCCACTGTTGAAAAATACGGCAATAAGTGGACGCAGCCCGGTCATTACGTTTCCAGTGGCGCCTATCTTTTAACGGATTGGAAAGTCAACAGCCACATCAATATGGAACGCAATCCCAATTATTACGATAAAGACAAAGTGGCCATTCCGAAGGCGGTGTTCTTATCAGGCAGCGGCGAGTACAACCGTTATCGCGCCAATGAAATTGATGTGACCTACGGTATTCCCAGCGATCAGGTCAAAGTGGCGGATATTGAGTTTCCGGGACAAGTAAGACGCACGACTTCTTTGTGCAGTTGGTATTTGGAGCCGAACCACGAAGCGGCGCCGTTTAATGATCCGCGCGTCCGCAAGGCGCTCAATATGCTGACGCGCCGTGACATCGTCGTCAAAGTGGGCGGCCGAGGCGATACGCCTGCGTTCCAATTGACGCCGCCGCAAATGCAGGGCGTGATTCCTGTGTATCCTGAGTGGAAAGAGTGGACGCCTGAAAAACGTATTGAAACTGCGCGCAAACTGTTGAACGAGGCAGGCTACAACGATGACCATCCGCTTGAGTTCGATATTTTGTACAGCACCAGCGAAGCGTCCAAAAAACAAATTACTGCCGTGCAGTCGGTGTGGAAAGCCGCCATTCCGTTTATCCGTCCGACTTTGTCCAACGAGGAATGGAAAACTTATTTGGATACGCGCGCGCAAGGCAATTTCAAGGTTTCGTTCAGCGGCTGGTGTTCCGATTTCAACGATCCGGCGGGTATGCTCAATATCTTGAAATCCAACAACTCAAACAATGCATTCCGCTACAAAAGCGCGGCGTTTGACACATTTATGAACAATACGCTGAAAGATGGTGTCAGCAAGGAAGCGCGCAGCCAGCTCTATGCCGATGCGGAGAAGCAGCTTCAAGAAGACGCTGCACTGATTCCGCTGTATCATCAGGTTGAAGTGCGTATGGTCAAACCTGATATCATCGGCTATTCCGACAAAGACCCTTTGCGGAACTATACAGTCAAGAACTGGTCGTTCGCACCGAAAAAATAGATTGATTATAGACAGTACAAGTTTTCAGACGGCATTGATGACAGAGGCCGTCTGAAACAATAGGAGATATAACACATGAAATCTGTACAACAACGTTTGTCCGCTTTACGCGAAGCCATGAAAAAACATGGCGTGGACGCGTTTGTCATTCCTTCCGCCGATCCGCACCTTTCCGAATACCTGCCCGAGCATTGGCAGGCACGCCGCGATTTTTCCGGCTTTACCGGTTCGGCCGGTACTTTGGTGGTGACCGCCGATAAAGCAGGCGTGTGGACGGACAGCCGCTATTGGGAACAGGCCGGCCAACAGCTTGCGCCGAACGGCATTGAGTTGCAAAAAATGGGCGTTGATGCGCCTTATACCGAGTGGTTGGCACAAAATCTGCCCGAGGGCGCAGTGGTCGGCGCGCCTGCCGATATGTTCGCACTCAGCGGCGAGCGCGGTTTGAAACAGGCACTTGCCGCCAAAAACATTCGCCTCGAATATCCTGAAACCTTGTTGGACGAAGTTTGGGACGACCGTCCTGCATTGCCGACTCCGGAAATCTACGTTCACCATCCCGACTATGTTTCCGAAACGGCGGCCGAAAAACTGGCCCGTATCCGTGCGGCCATGAAAGAGCAGGGCGCAGAGGCGCATTTGGTTTCTTCTTTGGACGACATCGCTTGGATTACCAATCTGCGCGGCGATGATGTGCCGTTCAACCCCGTGTTCTTGTCCCATTTGTTTATCAGCCAAGACAAAGCTGTATTGTTTACCGATGCAGGCCGTCTGAAAGCCGAATCTGCCGAAGCTTTGAAAGCAGCAGGTTTTGAAGTATTGCCTTATGCGCAAGCGGCGGACTATTTGGCAGGCGTTAACGGCACATTGCTGATTGATCCGAACAAAACCGCTGTCGGCACTTTGCGCCGCCTGCCTGAAGACGTCCGTTTGATTGAAGCCATCCACCCAAGCACATTCTTCAAATCTGTTAAATCCGATGCCGACATCGCCCATATCCGCAATACCATGGCGGAAGACGGCGCGGCATTGTGCGGCTTTTTTGCCGAGTTTGAACAAATTTTGGCGGACGGCGGCGAATTGAGTGAGCTGGACATCGACGGCATGCTCTACAAACACCGCAGCCAACGTCCCGGCTTTATTTCGCCAAGTTTCGACACCATCGCCGGCTATAATGCCAATGCCGCATTGCCTCATTACAGCGCGACACCGGAAAACAACAGCAAAATCAAAGGCGACGGTATGCTGCTGATTGACTCCGGCGGCCAATACTGGGGCGGTACGACCGACATCACGCGCGTGGTGCCTGTCGGCAATCCGAGTGCGGCCATGAAGCGCGATTACACTTTGGTGTTGAAAGCGCATATTTCTCTGGCGGAAACCATTTTCCCCGAAAACATCAAAGGCCCGATGATTGATGCCATCTGCCGCAAATCACTCTGGCAGGCACAATGCGATTACGGTCACGGTACAGGTCATGGCGTGGGCTATTTCCTCAATGTGCATGAAGGCCCGCAAAGCATTGCCGTTGCCGCCGTGCCGCAACCGCATCACGCGATGAAGTCAGGCATGCTGACTTCCAACGAGCCGGGTCTTTACCGTCCGGGCAAATGGGGTATCCGTATCGAAAGCCTGGTAATCAACCGTCCGGTTGAAAACCCAGAGGAAACCGAGTTCGGCAAATTCCTGTATTTTGAAACCGTTACCCTCTGCCCAATCGATACGCGCCTGATCGATACCAAACTGATGACCGGCAGCGAAATCGAATGGCTGAACCAATATCACGCCGAAGTGCGCCGCCGTCTTGAGCCTTTGACAGAAGGCGCGGCCAAAGCATGGCTGATTGAACGCACCGAACCTTTGGCGCGTTAACGTGAAAGGCCGTCTGAAACGGCGGATACAAAGTTTCAGACGGCCTTATAACAACAATTATCTAAAAACTAAAAAAACCTTACCCGACTCCGAATAAAAACAATAACCCGGTCGGAATAGAGAGAGAAACCGGCGCGGCGACGTTACAGATGCCTGCTGCCATTCATTCGATTTCCGCTTCAGGTCAGCTTGTTTTCACGAGTCCGGTATGTTCAAACAGGACAGCCTGATTATGTTGAAATTCATCATCAAACGGATATGTGCTTCCATCCCGACCATGCTGGTGTTGATTACCGTATCGTTTTTCCTGATGCGGCTTGCACCGGGCAGCCCGTTCACAGGCGAACGCAATTTGCCGCCTGCGGTCATGGCCAACATCGAAGCGAAATATCACCTCAATGACCCGATGTACCTCCAATATTTCCACTACCTCAAGCAGTTGGCGCAGGGGGATTTGGGACCGTCGTTCAAATATAAAGATTTCAGCGTTAATGAGTTGCTTGCCCAATCCCTGCCGGTATCGGCAGAACTTGGTTTTTACGCCTTTTTAATCGCCGCCATCTTCGGCATGTTTATCGGCATTATCGCCGCCTTAAAACAAAACAGCTGGCTGGATTATTCGCTGATGAGCGGCGCGATGACCGGTATCGTCGTTCCCAGTTTTGTGATGGCGCCGGTATTGGTGCTGGTGTTTGCCGTCAGATTGCAATGGCTGCCTGCGGGTGGCTGGAACGATGGCGCACTGATGAACTTGATTCTGCCTGTCGTTACTTTGTCCATCGGTTATGTGTCCAGTATTGCGCGGATTACGCGCGGCGCGATGATCGAAGTATTGAACAGCCCCTTTATCCGCACGGCACGCGCCAAAGGCCTGCCCATGAGCCGCATCATTCTGCGCCATGCGCTGCGTCCCGCCATGTTGCCGATTGTTTCTTTCTTAGGCCCGGCATTCGTCGGCATCATCACCGGCTCCATTGTGATTGAAAACGTGTTCGGTATTCCCGGCGTCGGACAATTGTTTGTCAACGGCGCGCTCAACCGCGACTACGGCATGATTTTGGGTTTGACGATTTTGGTCGGCATTATGACCATTTTGTTCAACGCCATCCTCGATATTCTGTATGCCATTATTGACCCGAAAATCCGTTATTAATCCCATTTGCGCAAAGGCCGTCTGAAACGTTCAGACGGCCTGAAGAAAGAATAAAAAGCGAGAGAGAATATTATGTTATTCAAAAAGAAGCAGACTCAGGCCCTTGCAGAGGCAGCAGAATACGCCCAAGTACACGGCAAAAGCCTGTGGAGCGACGCATGGCGGCGTTTTAAACAGAACAAAGCGGCGGTGTACAGCATTATCATCCTGTTGTTGATCAGTATTTTTGTGATTGTGGCACCATGGATTGTCCGCTACACCTACGACTTCACCGACTGGGACAATATGCAGATTCCGCCGTCCTTTTCTACCCATCACTATCTGGGTACGGATTTGCTCGGCCGCGATTTGTTGTCGCGTGCGGCAACCGGCGGACGTATTTCCTTGCTGGTCGGTGTTGCCGGCGCATTGGTGGCCGTTGTTATCGGTACGCTTTATGGTGCGATTGCCGGCTTTATCGGTGGTAAGCTCGATTCGCTGATGATGCGCTTTTTGGAAATTTTGAACGCGTTTCCGTTTATGTTTTTCGTGATTCTGCTGACTACGTTCTTCGGCCGCAACCTGCTTTTGATTTTTGCCGCCGTGGGTTTGGTGTCTTGGCTGGACGTGGCGCGTATCGTGCGCGGTCAAACCTTGAGCTTGAAGCATAAAGAGTTTGTCGAAGCGGCGCGTGTGAGCGGCGTGGCAAAACGTAAAATCGTGACGCGCCACATTATTCCGAATGTTTTGGGTGTGGTGATGGTGTATGCCTCTTTGCTGGTGCCGGGCATGATTATGTTTGAATCCTTTTTGAGCTTCTTGGGCTTGGGAGTGCAAGAGCCGATGACCAGTTGGGGTTCGATGTTGCAAGAAGGCGCGATTTCGATGGAAGCCGCACCTTGGCAGCTGCTTGTGCCGAGTTTCTTCTTGGTAACCACTTTGTTCTGTTTCAACTTTATCGGCGACGGCCTGCGCGATGCGCTCGACCCGAAAGACCGCTAAACCACAACCAAAAGGATAATCAAAATGACAAAACAGTTACTGGTTGTAGAAAATCTGGACATCAATTTTGAGCTGCATGAGAAAACCGTTCATGCCGTGCGTAATGTCAGCTTTAAAGTGGCAGAGGGCGAAACATTGGCTTTGGTCGGCGAGTCCGGCTCGGGCAAGTCTGTAACGTCCATGTCCGTTATGCGCCTGTTGCCTGAAAAATTTGCCCGATACAGCAAAGATTCGCGCATTACTTTTGACGGCATTTCCATTTTGGATGCCGATGAGAAAACCCTGCGTGATTTGCGCGGCAACCGCATCAGCGTGATTTTCCAAGAGCCGATGACCTCGCTCAATCCGTTTATGCGTATCGGTGCGCAGCTGATTGAAGCGGCGCGTGTGCACAATAAAAAGCTCGGCAAAAAAGAAGCCGGGCAGAAGGCATTGGCATTGCTGGAGCGTGTGGGCATCAAAGAAGCCGAACGCCGCATGAAGCAATATCCGCACGAGTTTTCCGGCGGTCAGCTGCAACGCATCATGATTGCCATGGCACTCATCAATGAACCTGACTTGCTGATTGCCGACGAACCGACCACGGCTTTGGATGTGACCATTCAAGCCGAGATTCTCGATTTGCTCCACGATTTGCAACAGCAAATGGGCATGGCGATTATCTTCATTACCCACGATTTGGGTTTGGCGGAACACTATTCCAAAACCGTCTGCGTCATGCGTAACGGCGAAATTGTCGAGCGTGGCAAAATCAAAGAAGTATTTGTTCATCCGAAACACGAATATACTGCCGAACTCATCAATGCCATTCCAAAAGGCATGAAAGAGCCGGAAGAAAACAATGCCGGTGTGTTAATCGATGCCGATAATGTCAATGTTTCTTTCGTATTGAAGCAAAACTTTTTCGGCAAACCGCTCAAAACTTTTGATGCCGTCAAAGGCATCAGCTTCAAAATTAAAGAAGGCGAAACATTGGGCGTCGTCGGCGAGTCCGGTTCCGGCAAATCCACGCTGGGCAAAGCCGTCATGCAGATGCTGCCTTATACCGGCCATATCTCCTTTGAAGGCAAAGACCTGAAAAACTATACCGCCGAAGAAGCACGCCGTCTGAAATCGCAACGGCAAATTGTGTTCCAAGATCCGTTCGGTTCGCTTTCACCGCGCCTGACCGTTGGCGAAATTATTGGCGAAGGTTTGACGGTTCATCATCCTGAAATGACCAAAAAAGAACGTATCCAGCGTGTTTTGGAAGTCATGAAGGAAGTGTCCCTGCCGCTTGACGCGCTCAACCGCTATCCGCATGAATTCTCCGGCGGCCAGCGTCAGCGTATCGCGATTGCACGCGCCGTTATCCTGCGCCCGAAATTCATTCTTTTGGACGAGCCGACCTCTGCACTTGACCGCTCCGTACAATCCAAAGTGGTCGAACTTTTGCGTGACTTGCAGAAGAAATACGGTCTGACTTATATGTTCATCAGTCATGATTTGTCTGTTGTGCGCGCCGTCAGCGACAACGTGATTGTGATGAAGCAGGGCGAAATGGTTGAGTACGGCAGCGCGGATCAGATTTTCCACCATCCGCAAAACGACTACACCAAACGTTTGATTAACGCCGCATTTGATTTGTAGAAAAGGAAAAGGCCGTCTGAAAAGAAATTTTCAGACGGCCTTTTTAAGCGGAGGCTTTTTTCATCTAATTAGCGCAGCTATTACCTATACCTGTGCGGCATCCAATGCCTGTGCCAAGTCGGCAAGCAAATCGTCGATATGCTCGATACCCACGCTCAGGCGTACCATGTCGGGGCTGACGCCTGCTGCGGCGAGTTCTGCATCGTCAAGCTGACGGTGGGTCGTTGTAGCGGGATGGGTAGCCAGTGATTTGGCATCGCCGATATTCACCAAGCGCAGGAAGAGTTGCAATGCGTCAATAAACTTCGCGCCGGCTTCACGACCGCCTTTAATACCAAAACTCAGCAAACCTGAGGCTTTTCCGCCGTAGTCTCGGTCAATCAAGGCTTTATATGGACTGTCAGGCAGGGCGGGATAGTTTACCCATTCGACCTGCGGATGTTTCCTTAAGAATTCGGCTACTTTTAGGGCGTTTTCGCAATGACGTTCCATACGCAGGGCGAGGGTTTCCAAACCTTGAAGCAGTAAAAATGCGCTGTGCGGAGACAGGGCGGCGCCGGTATTACGCAATGGGACGACACGGGCACGGGCGATATAGGCTGCCGCACCAAAATGTTCGCAGTAGTTTACGCCGTGGTAAGACGAATCAGGCTGATTGAAGGTTTTTTCAAAACGCGGATTGCCTGCCCATTGGAATTTACCGCCGTCGATAATGGAACCGCCAATCGTTGTGCCGTGGCCGCCGATGTATTTGGTCAGGGATTGGATAACGATGTCGGCGCCGTGCTCGATCGGGCGGAATAATGTGGGCGTAGCAACGGTATTATCTACCATTAAAGGCAGACCTTGAGCGTGTGCGGCTTGGGCGAATGCCTGAATATCGACAACATTGATGGCGGGATTGCCGATGGATTCGCAATACACCAGTTTGGTTCGGCTGTCGGTATTGGCGGCGATTTCTTCGGGTTTGGCAGGATCGATAAAGCGCACTTCTATGCCTTGGCGCGGCAGGCTGTGGGCAAAGAAATTGTATGTGCCGCCGTAGAGGGTTTTGGTTGCGATGATGTTGTCGCCTGCTTCAACCAAAGTTTGAACGGCATAGGTAATTGCAGCCATACCGCTGGCGACAGCCAATGCGGCGATACCTCCTTCCAAACGGGCAACGCGTTCTTCCAGAACGGCAGTGGTCGGATTCATGATTCGGGTGTAGATATTGCCCGCAACCTCAAGGTTGAACAAGTCTGCGCCGTGTTGCGTGTTGTCGAAAGTGTAGGAAGTGGTTTGGTAAATGGGGACGGCAGCGGATTTGGTAGTCGGTTCGGATTGATAGCCTGCATGCAGGGCAATGGTTTCCCGTTTCATTTAAATATCCTTGTAGCGATTAAATAATGATAAATAGAGGCCAGCAGATTTGGATTTGAAGGGCAAACTTTCCATAACGGAAAAGTTTGGATATAGCAACATACGGTCTTTTATATAAGAAAGATTACCATGAGTGATACGCAACTGACCCAAGAAGAACGATACCACATTCAAGACCTGTCCTGCCACCACACCATCATCGAATGACACCCCATCACGCTACCGTTTGCCGCGACCTCCTCTAAAGATAAAAGCGACGGCGGTACTTTGTGGCAACATCTCAGAATATGCAGCAAATCCTACTGCAAACGATACGGCAGCACATGGCTCTGAGGCAAAATGCACGATCGCGTCAGCATGGAAAATGCCTCTCCATTGTCGAGCAAAAATTCCGCATTGGTAATGGGTAGGGCGATACCATTGGTGGCAAAGATCAGAAAAGCGAATACCTATGCAAAAATCCCCCAAATTCCTAAATGTCTGGGTAGGACTTTAGGAATTTGGGGGATTTTTCAAAGGTATTAGGCCGTCTGAAACTGCGTTATAGAAAGTTTCAGACGGCCCTTGGGTATTCTTTGGATTTGAAAATAAAAAAAGACTTGAATCATCAAGTCTCGCATTTCATTTTCAGTAGATAAAAAAATATCAAGAATGGCGGAAGCGGTGAGATTCGAACTCACGGAGGGCTATCAACCCTCGACGGTTTTCAAGACCGTTGCATTAAACCGCTCTGCCACGCTTCCATTCTTGAAGCCGTAATATTAATGGAACTTACGGCCTTTGCCAAGAGGTATTTTAGAAAAAATATCTAGGATTCTGTTTTTATTTAGATTGTTCTTCACGCATGAATACCCATTCGGCTTCGTTTGAAGCTGCTTCATTGAATGAATAGCCCTCGTAGTCGAAGTTTTTCAGCATTTCAGGATCGGTAATTCCGTGTTCTGCCGCGTAGCGCACCATCAAACCGCGCGCACGTTTGGCGTAGAAGCTGATGATTTTGTATTTGCCGTTTTTCTCGTCTTTAAAAATCGGTGTAATCAGGCGTGCGTTGAGTTTTTTGGTGTTGACGGATTTGAAATATTCTTGTGAGGCGAGGTTGATTAAAACGTCGCTGCCGGCTTGCTTCAGTGTTTGGTTGAGCAGGTCGGTGATTTTATCGCCCCAAAATTCGTAGAGGTTTTTGCCGCGTGAGTTGGCAAAGGCCGTACCCATTTCCAAGCGGTAGGGCTGCATCAAGTCGAGCGGGCGCAGTACGCCGTATAAGCCGGAGAGCAGGCGGACGTGTTGTTGCAGGTAGTCGATTTGCTCCGGCTTGAACGTATCGGCGGCGATGCCTTCGTAGACGTCGCCGTTGAACATAAATACGGCCTGTTTGGCGTTTTCAGGGGTAAACGGCGTGTGCCATACGGCATTGCGTTCGGCGTTGAGCAGGGCGATTTTGTCGGAAACATGCATCAGCTCGGCGATTTGTTGAGGGGCAAGCTGGCGCAACTCTTGCATCAGGATTTCTGCTTCGGGCAAAAGGTCGGGCTGGGTAAAGCTGCTGACGGGGGAGGGGTCTTTTTCGTTGAGGTTTTTGGCTGGGGATAAGACAAAAAACATGATAATTTCGGCTTTGAAATGAATAATGTGTGGAATTGTAGGTTTAAAATCGGGGAAGAACAAGACGGGCTAAACGCATTAATTGAATGCTTTTATTGAAACGTATTTCTGTTGAAAGTAAAATTCGAAGCTTCCACCTGATTCTGACATTTCTACTTGAGGAGAATATCATGTCTAAAACCATTATCCATACCGACAAAGCCCCTGCCGCGATTGGGGCATACAGCCAAGCAGTGCGTGCAGGCGATACGGTTTATATGAGCGGTCAGATTCCTTTGGATCCGGCTACGATGACTGTGGTCGGTGATGGCGACTTCCGCGCCGAAGCAGTGCAAGTATTTAAAAACCTGCAAGCCGTAGCCGAAGCGGCAGGCGGTTCTTTGAACGATATCGTCAAACTCAATGCTTATTTGACTGATTTGGCCAACTTTGCCGTGTTCAATGAAGTGATGGCTGAATTTATCGAACAGCCTTTCCCTGCGCGTGCGGCGGTTGGCGTAGCCAGTCTTCCTAAAGGTGTTCAGGTTGAAGCAGAGGCAGTATTGGTTTTAAATGCATAATTGATGTTTTCAGACGGCCTGGGCTGGGCTTGAGGCCGTCTGAAAATAAGAACAACGGAAAACAATAATAATGGCACATTACGCAATCGGAGACATTCAAGGCTGCTTTGACGAGCTGACTTTGCTGCTTGCCAAAATCGGCTTTAATCATGGTACGGACACCCTTTGGCTGGTCGGCGATATTGTTAATCGCGGCCCGAAGTCATTGGAAACCCTGAAATTTGCCAAAGAGCATGACAGCAGTGTGCAAATGGTTTTGGGCAATCATGATTTGCATCTCTTGGCAGTCGGTTGCGGTGAAGGAACGCTCAAGCGCAGCGATACGGTTGAGCCAATTTTGACTCATCCCGAGAGTCAATCCCTATTGGACTGGCTGCGTCATCAACCGCTTTTGGTGCGCGGCAACAGGCATGTGATGGTGCATGCCGGCATTTTGCCACAATGGTCGGTTGATAAGGCCGAAAGCCTTGCCCGTGAAGCTGAGGATGAATTGCAAGGTAAAAAATACAGGAAATTTTTTGGCAAAATGTACGGCAACAAGCCGACTGCATGGACGGATGATTTGACCGGCTATGAGCGCCTACGCATGATTATTAATGTCTTTACCCGTATGCGTGCGCTGACGTACAAAGGCGAGTTGGATTACGAATATAAATCCACTTTGAAGAAAATGCCGCTTTACCTGCGCCCTTGGTTTAAAGCGCCTGATAGGCAGAATTTGGATTATATTACCGTGTTCGGACATTGGTCGTCATTGGGCTACGTTAATACCGATCAGGTTATCGCTTTGGATACCGGCGCGTTGTGGGGCGGAGAGCTGACAGCGGTCAATTTGGATACCAACGAAGTGATACAGGTACCGTCGTTGGGCGGATTGGACTGGAAAACGGCATTAAAATAGTTTGGATAAGACAAAAAGGCCGTCTGAAATGTTTCAGACGGCCTTCTTGTCTGTGTTAATCCAAAGAAGGCAGGAGTTTGCCCGGATTCATGATGCCGTAAGGGTCAAGCTGATTTTTGATGGCATGCATCAGAGCAAGTTCGGCTTGTGTGCGCACTCGGGGCAGCCAATGTTTTTTAATAATGCCTACGCCGTGTTCGGCGGCAATGGTACCGTGGCAGGCAAGGATGTTTTCATAAACAATGGTATTGACGGCATCTTCGTATTGGTAGGCTTCGTTGCTCAATACGTTGGGTAGGAATGTATTGTAATGCAGGCTGCCGTCGCCCAAATGTCCGAAGCAGACAATTTGTATGCCGGGAAAACGGGTTTCCAAGGCAGGCGCGCATTGGCGGACAAAGGCGGCTACTTGGGCGATAGGGACGGCGATATCGTGTTTGATGCTGGTGCCGAGTTTGCGTTGGGAAGCGGAAATATTTTCACGCAAGGTCCATAAGTCGGATCGCTCTTGTTCGGATTGCACCAAGATGCTGTTTTCCCATCCGTTTTGATAGAGAAATTCGGCAAGCTTTTCATCCAGTCCGGCATCGGGAACGGAATCGGCAAGTTCAATCAAAATATGCCATTGCGCATCGGCAGGCTTTTTGAGTTGGCTGAATTCCGAAGATAAATCAAGGGCAAAGCGGCTGATCAGCTCGAAGCTGGTCAAGCGCTCGGCAAAATGACCTTGCACCGCAGTTAAAAGCGAGACGGCGGATTCAATATCATCTAAACCTACCCATACGGTTGCTTTGGTTTTGGGTTGGGCAAAGAGTTTGAGTGTGGCGGCGGTAATAATGCCCAATGTTCCTTCGCTGCCGATAAAAAGATGGCGCAAGTCGTAGCCCGTTGTGTTTTTGTGCAGGGGCTGAAGATGGGAAACCAGTTCGCCGTTTGGTAAAACGACTTCCAAACCCAATACCAAATCACGCATACTGCCGTAACGCAAGACATTTAAACCGCCGGCATTACAGGCAATATTGCCGCCGATTTGGCAAGAGCCTTCGCTGGCAAGGCTGAGTGGAAACAGTCGTCCGGCTTCGGCTGCCACATTTTGAGCATTCTGCAAAATCACGCCTGCTTCAACCGTCATGCTGTTGTCGGCAAGGTTGATATCGCGGATGCGGTTGAGCTTGGAGAGATTGAGCAGTACGCCTTCGGTGGTTACCGTTGCGCCGCATAATCCGGTATTGCCGCCTTGCGGGGTTACGCGGATACGGTTTTCAAAACAGAAACGCATGATTTTCTGCATGCTCTCGACAGAGTTCGGCTGTAAGACAATATCCGGCGAAGAAACAAAACGACGGCGTTGGTCGTTTAACAAGGCCGGAGTAGCTTCAATGATTTCAGAGGCGGAAAGAAACTCAGCAAAACGGTCGTGAAGGTGCATGGCAGTCAGGCGGAAAAGTCGGGAAGGGGTGTGTGAGGAATGTAAAAAAGCAGGATACGCAATGGTATCCTGCTTTTCTTATATTCAAAAGAATATTATTTAGCAGCTTCAGAAGCAGCGGCTTCAGTAGCAGAAGCAGCAGCTTCAGTAGCAGATGCAGCAGCTTCGGTAGCAGAAGCAGCGGCTTCAGTAGCTTCGGTAGCAGCAGAAGCGGTAGCTTCGGTAGCAGATGCAGCAGCTTCAGTAGCAGAAGCAGCGGCTTCAGAAGCAGCAGAAGCAGCAGTTTCAGCAGCTTTATCAGCACCGCCACAAGCGGCCAAAGCTAAAGACAACAAAGCAGCAGCGAACAGAGATTTTTTCATTTTTGAGGACCTTTTTTAAATCGA
Source organism: Neisseria sp. P0020.S003 (assembly GCF_051957095.1). Classification (NCBI taxonomy): domain Bacteria; kingdom Pseudomonadati; phylum Pseudomonadota; class Betaproteobacteria; order Neisseriales; family Neisseriaceae; genus Neisseria; species Neisseria sp. P0020.S003. The sequence goes on from NZ_JBQCWU010000005.1 coordinate 33,560, forward strand.
TTTAAACTAAAAATAGCCGTTAAACGGCCTGTACAGTAGAAATTCATTGCTGAATTTTCGTTATTATGCCCCACGGGGTTGGTCAATGCAACGTTGCTTAACCTTTTATGGACTAAAATCAATACAAAATTAGCGAAAATAATGTAAATCAGGGAGGCAGGTAAAAAATCATCTAAAAATATTCATAATTAATGAAAATTTTAAAAATCATTTATATTCAATAGCTTGATTATTTTCAACTGTTGTTGGTTTTAAGGGTTTGGAATGTTTTTGCGTTTGGGGAAATTTTTGTAATTTAGCAACTTTGTGTTGTGAAAAAGCAACTTTTATGGATTGGAATCATTCAATTTGGTTTTTTATATGGGCTTTTTTGGTTTTGTTGTGTTTGCCAAAAGTATTTGTTTAAGGTAAACCGATTGTTGAGTTACAGCTGTGATAGAATAGCCTGAACTTGACTTTTAAATATTGATTAAGGACGACATGATGTCTATTGTTAAAAATTCCGTAGTTTCCCTGCATTATGAAATGTACGATGCAAACAACCAGCTGTTGGACAAAACTGAAGAGCCGATTGCTTACCTGCATGGCGGTTATGACGGTATTTTCCCTTTGGTGGAAGAAGCGTTGCACGGCAAAAATGTAGGCGATACCGTTGAAGTGGCTTTGTCGCCTGATGATGCCTTTGGCGAACAAGATCCTGAGCTGGTGCGTATTGAAGATGTAAGCGTGTTCCCTGTCGAAGTTGAAGTCGGCATGATGTTTGAAGCCGATGATCCGGAAACCGGCGATGTATTGATTTATCGTGTAACCGATGTTGCCGACGGTAAAGCCGTAGTGGACGGCAACCATCCTTTGGCCGGTATGAAAGTATTGTTCAAAGCGACTGTTGAAGGTGTACGCGATGCGACTGAGGAAGAAATTGCCCACGGTCACGTACATGGCCCGCACGGTCATCACCACCACTAATCAGGTTTGAAGCATGATAAAGGCCGTCTGAAAAGGAATGAAACCTTCCTTTTCAGACGGCCTTTAAGTTTTTACAAGACAGATAAATAGGAAATTTTGGCGCAGGTCAAATCAAACAGGGAAATCTGGATTTTGTTAGAGACTACAATAAACTACATGTAACGGTGCGACACAATCTGTATTAAGATTCAGATATTGGTAAAACAGGCAGAATGCAATGAGTGAAACATTGGAGCAGCAGGCTGTAGAGGCCGGTATTGATTTAGGCTACCACGACATCAACGGTACATATCATGCGACCAAACCTGAAGTGTTGGAATCGATCGTTGCTGTTTTGGACAAAAGCAAACCGGATTCAGACGGCCTTTATCTGAATACGATGGTCGCGCATGAAAACGGCGAAGAATCTTTACAGATGCCGTCTGAATTTCATGGTGCGGAAGTGGTCGTATTGAGTGATGAGGCGGATGAGTGCCAGAGCTTGACTTTATATCCGGGCGACAACGATACGCTTTGGGTTAAGCTGCCCCGACTGGCTTGCGGTTATTACACTTTGTCGGCCGAGACCGGCGGAAAATGTTGCCTTGTACGCCTGATTGTTGCTCCTGAATCGGTTTACCAACCCAAACTGCTTGCCAATGGCGGTCGGATGAATGGTTTGACCATGCATTTGTACAGCCTGCGTTCCGAGCACAACTGGGGTATAGGCGACTTTACCGATTTGCTGAACCTGATGAAATATGCGGCAGAGAAAAAGCTGGATTTTGTCGGTATCAACCCTTTGCACGCCTTGTTTACCAGCAAGCCTGTCTTTGCCAGCCCGTATAGCCCTTCTTCGCGCGAATGGCTTAATCCGATTTACTTGGATATCGAGAAAGTCGGTGCGTTTACTTATAACGAGCAACTGAAAAACTGGCTGGCACAACCGAAAATTCGTCAGCGCATTGCTGCTTTGCGTGTTACGGAAACGGTGACTTATACGGCGGTTTGGGCATGCAAACGTGATGCGCTGCATATGGCGTTTAACGCGTTTGAACAGGATACTTGCGAAGCTGCGGCAAATGAACGTGCTGCATTTGAAGCATTTGTATTAGAAAAAGGCAAGGCTTTGCAAGGCTTCAGTTTGTTTGAGGCTTTGGACCAGTATTACAGCCGTCCCGGACAAGTGGGCTGGCAGTCATGGCCGTCTGAATTTCATCAGCCTGATGGCGAAGCAGTAGAAAAATTTGCGCGCAGTCATGAGCGGGAAATCCGTTTTTATATGTGGCTGCAATGGCTTTGCGCGGAGCAGTTGCAAGAAGTTAACCAAGCTGCTGCCGAATACGGTGTCAAGCTTGGTATTTACGGCGATTTAGCAGTCGGCGTGGCGCGAGGCAGCGCGGATACTTGGTTACACCACCAAGATTATTGTATGGACGTATCGGTCGGTGCGCCACCCGATCCTTTAGGGCCAACAGGGCAGAATTGGAATTTGCCGCCGCTTAATCCGTCGATGTTGAAACATACGGGCTATGAAAAGTTTGCCCATCTGTTGCGCGAAAACATGCGCCTGTATGGCGTGTTGCGGATTGACCATGTGATGGCGCTGTGTCGTTTGTGGTGGGTTTTAAACGATAAAACAGCAGATTTCGGTGCATACGTGCATTACGACACCGAAGTGACTTTTGCCATATTGGCTTTGGAAAGCCAGCGAAACCGTTGCGTCATCATTGGCGAAGATTTGGGTACGGTACCCGATCAAGCGCGTTATCTGCTCAACCGCTATCAAGTGTTCTCCTACAAAGTGATGTATTTCAGCAAGGGCTGGAACGGTTTCCAACTGCCTGAAGAATACCCTGAGCAGGCGATTACGGTCATCAGTACCCACGATGTCGCGCCGCTGGCAGGTTATTGGATGGGCAAAGATTTGGATACGATGTTCAAACTCGGTACTTTGCCTGATGCAGCCGCTTTTCAGACGGCCTTGGATGAGCGCGAACACGATAAAGCCGATTTGCTGGACAAATTGAAATATACCGGCTGTCTGGGTGCAGACGTGCAAATGCCGGCAAAAGCCGATGAAACTTTGCTGGCGGCTTTGCACAAATACGGCGCATTGAGCCGCAGCAAGCTTTACGCCATACAACTGGAAAACCTGCTGGGCATCATTGACAATTTGAATGTCCCCGGCGTGCCGGACGGTTATCCGAACTGGGCGCAAAAAATGCCGGTTTCTTTGGAAGATTTCCTACAACACCGCCTCATGGGCGGCCAACTTGCCATTATTGACGAGGTACGCATGAAAACAAACAGCTAAATCAAGGCTTATCATGAACTTGACCAAATCGAGCGCGATACGGTCGAAAGCCTGTTTCTTGCCACCCACAGCGACTTGTTCGCTTATCTGGGACGACACCGCCTTGCAGAGGGCGATGAAGTGGTGCGCGTTTTAATTCCCGGCGCAGTAAGTGTGAATATTGTGAACCGCCGCAGCGGCGAACTCATCGTGCCGTCTGAAAAAATTGATGAACGCGGTTTCTTTGTGGCTGTTTTGCCCGATGATGCACCCGATTACGCTTTGAGTATCCGTTATACCGAAGACTCCGAGCCTGTGATTGAAGAAGACCCTTATCATTTCAGCTCTGCGTTGCAAGACATGGATTCCTGGCTGTTGGCCGAAGGCAAGCACCTGCGTCCTTATGAGACTTTAGGCGCGCATTTTGCCGAGTTGGACGGCGTGAAGGGCGTACGCTTTGCCGTATGGGCGCCAAATGCGCAACGCGTTTCCGTTATCGGCGAATTTAATAACTGGGATGGCCGCCGCCATGTGATGCGTTTCCACCGCGACAACGGCATTTGGGACATCTTTATTCCGGCAGTCAAACTCAACGCCCTCTACAAATTTGAAATCCGCGATGCCAACGGCGATGTTCGTGAAAAAGCTGACCCGTATGCCTTTGGTGCAGAGTTGCGTCCGAATACCGCGTCTGTCGTGCGCGGTTTGCCGGAAAAAGTGGAAGCACCCGACTTTCCGCGCCCGTGCCAACGCCATTGATGCGCCGATCAGCATTTATGAAGTGCATTTGGGTTCTTGGAAACGCAATCCCGAAAATAATTTCTGGTTGACTTACGAAGAGCTGGCCAAAGAATTGGTGGCATACGTCAAAGACATGGGCTTTACCCATATCGAGTTCCTGCCTGTTTCCGAATATCCGTTTGACGGCTCATGGGGCTATCAGGCAACCGGTTTGTATGCGCCGACCAGCCGTTTCGGTTCGCCGGAAGAATTGCGCGCATTGATTAAAGCCGCGCACGACGAGGGTATCAGCGTTATCCTCGACTGGGTGGTCGGCCATTTCCCAACCGATGATCACGGCCTGGCCAAATTTGACGGCACCGCGCTTTACGAACATGCCGACCCGCGCGAAGGCTACCACCAAGACTGGAACACCCTGATTTACAACTTCGGCAGAAACGAAGTGAAAAACTTCCTGCAAGGCAACGCCCTGTATTGGATAGAACGTTTCGGCTTTGACGGTATCCGCGTTGACGCGGTGGCTTCGATGATTTACCGCAACTATTCGCGCAAAGACGGCGAGTGGATTCCAAACCAATACGGCGGCCATGAAAACCTTGAAGCCATCGCTTTCCTGCGCGATACCAACACCATATTGAAAGAGGAAGTTCCGGCTGCGACTGAAATCGCCGAAGAATCTACTTCGTTTGCCAATGTAACCCGCCAAGAAGGTTTGAATTTCAGCTTCAAATGGGATATGGGCTGGATGAACGATACTTTGCGTTACATGATGGAAGACCCCATCAACCGCAAATACCACCATAACAAAATGACCTTCGGCATGATGTACCAGTACAGCGAAAACTTTGTCCTGCCGCTTTCACACGATGAAGTCGTGCACGGCAAACGCTCGCTGCTCGGCCGTATGCCCGGCGACTGCTGGCAACAATTTGCCAACCTGCGCGCCTACTACGGCTTTATGTACGGCTTCCCCGGCAAAAAACTGTTGTTTATGGGCAACGAGTTTGCACAAGGCCGCGAGTGGAACTACAACGAAGGACTGGATTGGTTCCTGCTGGAGCAAGAGGGCGGCTGGCACAAAGGCGTACAAGACTTTGTGCGCGAGTTGAACCATGTCTATAAAGACACCGCGCCGCTTTACCAATTAGACCAATGGCCTGAAGGCTTTGAGTGGCTGGTTGCCGATGACGGCGACAATTCCGTATTCGTCTTCGAGCGCCGCGACCGCGAAGGCAACCGCGTTATCGTCATCAGCAACTTCATGTCTGTGGTGCGTGAAGGCTACCGTTTTGGTGTGAATTCTGCCGGCGAATACCGCGAAATCCTCAATTCAGACGACCTGCATTACAAAGGCAGCGGCGTTTCTGCCGGCGCAACGGTGGAGACAGAAGAAGTTTGGTCGCATGGCAAACCAAATTCCCTGTCTGTTACCGTACCGCCGTTGGCAACCGTTTACCTGTATCAGGCGGCAGTCAAAGACGAAGCGTAAATCAACTTTGAGGGTGGGCATTATGTCGGCCTAATCAGCTGAAAATTAAAAGATAGTGACATCAATATGACTCAAGGCCGTCTGAAAGATTTTCAGACGGCCTTATATTGGACACGAAACCAAATACATACCAAGGAATCATTCTATGACTGCCAAATCATGGCATATCGAGGAAGGTAAGCCTTATCCCATGGGCGCGACCCTGACAAGCAAGGGCGCGAATTTCGCCTTGTTTTCCATCAATGCTGAAAAGGTAGAATTGTGTCTGTTTGATAAAGATAAAGAAACCCGTTTGGAGATGCCTTCGCGGCGCGGTTCGGTATTTTACGGATTCGTGCCGGACGTTAAGGCAGGGCAGCGATACGGTTTTCGTGTGTATGGACGTGAAAACGCAGAATACGGCTCATGTTTTAATCCCAACAAATTGCTGATTGACCCGTATTCCAAAAAAATTGACGGCAAACCAAGCTACCGTACCGCCGAAGAAATGGCATGGTTCAGGCCGGAAGATGAACGCGACAATGCCGCCGTTGCACCGAAAAGCGTCGTGATCGGACGCAGCCGATTTAATTGGGCCAAAGATTGCCGTCCGGAGATACCGTGGGGCAAAACCGTTATTTATGAAGCCCATGTCAAAGGGTTTACCAAGCAGTTCCCCGATTTGAAATATGCAGGCACTTATAAGGCCTTGAGTGATAAACGGTTTTTGGCTTATCTGCAAGAATTGGGGGTGACGACGGTCGAGCTGCTGCCGATTCATTATCATCTGGACGAATACCATTTTCAGCAGATGGGTTTGAGCAATTATTGGGGCTACAACACTTACTCCCATTTTGCCGTCGAGCCGTCTTATGCCGATAATCCCGAGCGTGCGGCGGCGGAGTTTAAACAGGCAGTCAAAGCCTTGCATCAGGCAGGTTTGGAAGTGATTTTGGATATCGTGTACAACCACACGGCAGAGCAGGACGACAAAGGCCCGATGCTGTGTCAGCGCGGTATCGACAACACCTTATGGTATTGGCACACCTCTTACTGCAGCTATGAAAACTGGTCAGGTTGCGGCAATACGCTCAATATTGTCCGTCGCGACGTTACCCGTTGGGCGGCAGACAGCCTGCGCTATTGGGCCGAAGAGTTTCATGTTGACGGCTTCCGTTTCAACTTGGGAACCGTATTGGGACGCGAACCCGATTTCCAATCGTACGGCCGTTTTTTCCAAGTTCTGTATCAAGACCCTATATTGGCTGGTTTGAAGTTGATTGTCGAAGCCTGGGACATCGGCGAGGGCGGCTATCACTTGGGCAATTTCCCGCAACCTTTTGCCGAATGGAACGGCCGTTTCCGTGATGATATGCGCGCGTTTTGGTCTTGGGAAAGCGGTAATTTGGGCGCATTTGCCGAACGCTTGGCCGGGTCGTCCGATATTTTCAACCACAGCGGCCGCCGACCGTCTGCCAGCATCAACTTCATTACTGCACACGACGGCTTCACTCTGCGCGATTTGGTCAGCTACAACAAAAAACACAACGAAGCCAACGGTGAAAACAACCGCGATGGGCATAATGAAAACATCAGCTACAACCACGGCGTAGAAGGCGAAACCGATGATGAAGAGGTTTTGCTCAACCGCGAATACACTTCCAAAGCGTTGCTTGCCTCCTTATTTTTATCTAACGGTACGCCCATGCTTTTGGCCGGCGATGAGTTCGGCAACAGTCAGCAAGGCAACAACAACAGCTACTGCCAAGATAATCCGATTACATGGTTGGATTGGCAAAATGAGTCCTATGTGTTGCAAGATTACACTTAAGAGCTGATACGCGTCCGCAGCCGAATCAAGCTGCTGACAGATGATTGCTGGTGGGGAGAAGAGCGTGTGCAATGGCTCAATGCCGATAGCAGTCCGATGACCGAATATTGTTGGCACAACAGGGGCAGTAAGGCGATTCAGATTGTTTTGGACGACGAGTGGCTACTGTTGGTAAATGCCAAACGTAGTCGCCAGTTATTTAATCCGCCTCAAGGTAATTGGGAGATTTCTTGCGTACCATCAGAGAAATTAAATTACGAAGAACCAGGAAAATGTGTTGTTGAGCATATGGGTATTTTGATTTTGCATAAAATAAAGTAAATGATAATCAAACTATTATTTAATTAACTCTTTGATATGTTGTTGGTATTTGTTCATTTTAGCTTTATGGTATAAATCGAAAATGCCGATAAAATGATTAATGGTTTAATTGTTAATTAAATGTTTTGTAAAGAAAAAATATACTTTTTTTAAATCTTTTCGCTATAATCCCCTTGGTTTGTAACAAACCTACGCATCATTCCTTTCAGACGGCCTGTTGCCGTTGTCAGGCCGTCTGAAAACCGAGTTTTGTTGTTTTTAATAAAACCATCAGGCGCGTTGTCCAGTGCCTCACGCTAGAGAAAGGCTTCCATGGCTAAGAAAAAACTCCCCATCTCCGGTTACGATTACGTAATGCCTAAACCGGACGCCGAAACCATCCGTAAATCCATCGTTTACAAGCTGATTTCATCTTGGGCGTAGATCCGAAGGAGGCAACTTCACACCAATGGCTCAACGCCGCCATGCTTGCCGCGCGTGACCTGATTGCGGAAGATTTCCTCAAAACACGCCGCGCCACATCGACAACAGCAAACGCATGGTTTATTACCTGTCTATGGAATTCCTGCTCGGCCGTTCGTTTGTCAACGCGCTGATTAACGAAGGCGTTTACGCCGAATTTGAAGAAGCCTTCAAGCAACTGGGCAAAGAATTTGCCGATGTCTGCGAACAAGAAGAAGATCCAGGTTTGGGTAACGGCGGTTTAGGCCGTCTGGCCGCCTGCTTCCTCGACTCTTTGGCAACCCTGCGCATTCCGGCCATGGGCTACGGTATCCGTTACCAATACGGTATGTTCAAACAAGAAATCGTGGATGGCCAACAAGTTGAAAAAACCGATTTGTGGCTCGACCAAGATTTGGCATGGCAGTTTGCCCGTCCGAACAAACAATATTCCGTCCGTTTCGGCGGTCAAGTGTTGAACTTGGGCGACAAAAAATAATGGCAGCCGAGCGAAGAAATTTCCGCTTGGGCATACGATGAAATCATTCCTGGCTATGGCGGCGAATGTGCCAACCCATTGCGCTTGTGGACTGCACACGCAGGCAACCTGTTTGACCTTGCCGACTTCAACCGAGGCGACTATGCCTCTGCTGTTCGCGCACAAAACAGCGACGAAAACATCTCACGCGTCCTGTATCCGAACGACTCTACCGAATCTGGCCGTGAATTGCGCTTGAAACAAGAATACTTCTTGGTTTCCGCATCCGTACAAGACATCGTAGCGCGCCATAAATGCCGTTTCCCCAGCATCAAAAACCTTGCCGACAAAGTCGCTATCCATCTGAACGACACCCACCCCGTGCTGGCGATTCCTGAGCTGATGCGCATCCTGATTGACGAAGAAGGCATTGCGTGGACCGAAGCATGGAATATGTGCTGCAAGATTTTCTCTTACACCAACCACACATTGATGAGCGAAGCCTTGGAAACTTGGCCGGTCGATTTGATGGGCCGCCTGCTGCCGCACCATTTGGACATCATCTTTGAAATCAACGCCTACTTCCTCAATGCCTTACGCGCCATCGGTAACTTCGACGACGACTTTGTCCGTCGTGTATCCATCATTGACGAAACCCATGGTCGTCGCGTCCGCATGGCATGGCTTGCCGTAATCGGTTCGCACAAAGTCAACGGCGTGGCAAAAATCCACTCCGATTTGATGACCACATCCATCTTTGCCGACTTTGCCAAAGTATTTCCGGAACGCTTTACCAACGTAACCAACGGCGTGACCCCACGACGCTGGATTAACATCGCCAATCCGGGCTTGACCAATTTCTTGGACAAACATCTGGGCGACGAAGACTGGCGTCTGCATTTGGACAACCTGACCAAGCTCAACGATAAAGTGGACGATGCCTCCGTACAGGCAGAATTCGGCGAAGTGAAAAAAGCCGCCAAAGAGCGCCTTGCCAAATACATCGAAACCGAGCTGGGCATCAAAGTTAACACCGATGCACTTTTCGACATCCAAATCAAACGTATCCACGAGTACAAACGTCAAGCATTGAACGTGATGCACATCGTTGACCGCTACAACACAAAATCCTGGAGAACCCGGATTTCGATTGGCAGCCGCGCGTGTTCATCTTTTCCGGTAAAGCCGCTTCCGCCTATTACATGGCGAAGAAAATCATCCGACTGATTAACGACGTTGCCAAAGTCATCAACAACGACCCCCGTATCCGCGACCTGATTAAAGTCGTTTACATCCCGAACTACAGCGTCAGCCTTGCACAAATCATCATTCCTGCCGCCGATTTGCACGAACAAATCTCACTGGCAGGTACGGAAGCATCCGGTACCAGTAACATGAAATTTGCTCTCAACGGCGCAATCTGTATGGGCACACTGGACGGCGCGAACGTTGAGATTTTGGAAAAAGTCGGTGCGGACAACTGCTATATCTTCGGTAACACCGTAGAACAAGTCGAAGAAATCCGCCATAACGGTTACGACCCGTTGAGCTATATCGAGCGAGACAGCGACCTGCGCCGCGTCGTCAATCAAATCAGCCAAGGCACTTTCTCTCCGGAAGAGCCAAACCGCTACAACGACGTGTTGCAACCATACGGCGACTTCTATCAGCTGATGGCGGATTTCCGCAGCTACATTGACACGCAATACAAAGCGGACGAACACTACCGCAACGTATCCGCATGGCGCAAATCAGCCTTGATCAACATCGCCAACATGGGCTTCTTCTCATCCGACCGATCCATCGCCGACTACTGCCGCGATATTTGGTACATCAAACCATTGAGCGAAAAAGAATTGCCCAGCAAAAATTAAGCGTTGAGCAGATAGCGAAAGCCGATACATCGGGAAGGTGTATCGGCTTTTTTATATTCGCTGTTTTTGAATTGGATAACAAACTTAAAAGGCCGAGACCTTTGCAAAATTCCCCAAAATCCCCTAAATTCCCACCAAGACATTTAGGGGATTTCTCATGAGCACCTTCTTCCGGCAAACCGCACAAGCCATGATTGCCAAACACATCGACCGCTTCCCACTATTGAAGTTGGATCAAGTGATTGATTGGCAGCCGATCGAACAATACCTGAATCGTCAAAGAACCCGCTACCTTAAAGACCATCGCGGCCGTCCCGCCTATCCCCTTTTGTCCATGTTCAAAGCCGTCCTGCTCGGACAATGGCACAGCCTCTCCGATCCCGAACTCGAACACAGCCTCATCACCCGCATCGACTTCAACCTGTTTTGCCGTTTCGACGAGTTGAGCATCCCCGATTACAGCACCTTATGCCGCTACCGCAACTGGCTGGCGCAAGACGACACCCTGTCCGAATTGCTGCAACTGATTAACCACCAACTGACCGAAAAAGGCCTAAAAGTAGAGAAAGCATCCGCCGCCGTCATTGACGCCACCATTATCCAGACCACCGGCAGCAAACAGCGCCAGGCCATAGAAGTCGATGAAGAAGGGCAAGTCAGCGGCCAAACCACACCGAGTAAAGACAGCGATGCCCGTTGGATAAAGAAAAACGGCCTCTACAAACTCGGTTACAAACAACATACCCGTACTGATGAAGAAGGCTATAGTGGATTAAATTTAAATCAGGACAAGGCGACGAAGCCGCAGACAGTACAATTAGTACGGCAAGGCGAGGCAACGTCGTACTGGTTTAAATTTAATCCACTATATATTGAGAAATTGCACATCACTCCCGCCAATACCCATGAGTGCAACCACCTGTCGCCTTTGCTGGAAGGTATAGCCGAAGGCACGACCGTCTATGCCGACAAAGGCTACGACAGTGAGGAAAACCGACAACATCTGAAAGAACACCAGTTGCAGGACGGCATTGTGCGCAAAGCCCACCGCAACCGTCCGCTAACGGAAGCGCAAACCAAACGCAACCGATATTTGTCGAAAACCCGTTATGTGGTCGAACAAAGCTTCGGTACGCTGCACCGTAAATTCCGCTATGCACGGGCAGCCTACTTCGGGCTGCTCAAAGTGAGTGCACAAAGCCATCTGAAGGCGATGTGTTTGAACCTGTTGAAAGCGGCTAACAGGCTAAGTGTGCCTGCTGCCGCCTAAAAGGCGGCCCGGATGCCTGATATCAGGTATCCAAGGGGGATTAAGGGGGTATTTGAATAGAATCAGTGGATATTTGAAACAAAAACAGCCGAAAATCTTTGTTTAGGTTTCGGCTGTCGGGGAAAAAGGAATTTTGCAAAGGTCCCAGCCGCTTTCCAAACGTTTGCGTGGCGGCACCAAGCTGCCTGCGCCTATCATCACGTCGTCTTCAATGACGGTATCGTCCAGAATAATTGTACCCATCCCGATCAACACACGATCGCCGATGCGGCAGCCGTGCAGCATGACTTTGTGTCCGACGGTTACGTCTTCGCCGATGATAAGGGGCGAACCTTCAGGCTTTTCCGCGTTTTTGTGCGAAACGTGCAAGACACTGCCGTCCTGTACATTGCTGCGCGCGCCGATGCTGATGCTGTTTACGTCGCCGCGCAACACGGCATACGGCCAAACGGATACGTCTTCGGCAAGCGATACTTCGCCGATGATGACGGAGGTCTCGTCGATGAGGCAGGATTCGTGGATTTGGGGAGTATGGTCTAAGAAGGGGCGGATAGGGTTCATGTTGTTTCTTTCTTTTTGATAGTGTGGCAGGTTTCAGACGACCTGCGGCTCGGTATGGCGAAAGTATGCCGTTTTGACGCAGGTGAGGCAAGGGCGGTGTCTCCCGAGATGTCGTCATGTCTTTGTAAACAATATTTTTTATGGTTATAGAACCATTTTCCGTTAGGCCTGCATCTCTTGTTTACCGAAGGTGAAAAATTGTCCGTTATTATCTTGTAGTTACAAGTAGCTGCAAATCATTCTCTTGCCATTTGAATTGGAATGATATATATTTTAAAAAAATATTTCATAAAATAACGAAACCCGATGGTTTGTTTTCAAACAGGTTTGGTGGGTTTCCAATCTCACAAACCTTGGCTTCCATCCCATATCCGTTTTCAAATCTATCTAATCCACCTTGTTTAAATAAAGGCGGCCGGAAGGTTGTTTGAAACTGTATGAAGGATATTCACATGAGCGAAACACAAGAGCTGACTTTTGCCAAACGGCTGAAAGAGCAGACTACAACTATTCACGATAGCGTGGACAACTTAGTTATGTCTGTCGAGCCGTTTACCAACAAAGAGAATTACATCAAATTTTTGAAACTGCAATCCGTGTTCCACAAAGCGGTCGATCATATTTATAAAGACTCCGAGTTGAACAAAGCCATTCCTGAGCTGGAATACATGGCGCGTTACGATGCGGTAACGCAAGACTTGGCTGATTTGGGCGACAAACCTTACGAATACGGCAAACCGCTGCCGCATGAAACCGGCAATAAAGCCATCGGTTGGCTGTATTGCGCCGAAGGTTCCAATTTGGGCGCGGCATTTTTGTTTAAACACGCGCAAAAGCTGGATTACACCGGCGAACACGGCGCGCGCCACCTCGCTCCCCATCCGAACGGCCGCGGCAAACATTGGCGTGCTTTTGTCGAGCATCTGAATGCTTTGGGTTTAAGCCCTGAAGCTGAAGCCGAAGCGATTCAAGGTGCAAAAGATGCATTTGCGTTCTACAAAGTCGTTCTGCGCGAAATATTTGACCTGCCTGCAGGTGTGGAAGCTCCGGAAGGCTTTGTTCCGCACCGTCATTAATGGTTTGACGATATAAGTAGAGGTCGTCTGAAACACATCTATATACGCGGATTCATAAATTCTGTTTTCAGACGACCTTCATGCTGGTGTAAGTGTTGTATTGTTTGGTTATCCGCATCTGCGGTATTTTTTAATTGGTTTGATGTAAATAATTATCAAATATTTTATCACCATCATTCCAAAATACCATTATCACATTCAGGAGTTTTACCATGAAGGAATCATTTAAATTAAGTATGTTGGCGATTGCCTGCAGCATCGCATTGAGTGCATGCGGTTCAAGCGGTGGTGGCACGCCGTCTGCACAGCCTGCACCGACCCCGCAACAGCCGGGCAATAATTCCGGCTCGGGCGGAGGAGGTGATTCAAAACAAACAGAAGAAGCTAAGAAAGCTGAAGAAGCTAAGAAAGCTGAAGAAGCTAAGAAAGCTGAAGAGGCCAAGAAAGCTGAAGAAGCTAAGAAAGCTGAAGAAGCCAAGAAAGCTGAAGAAGCCAAGAAAGCTGAAGAAGCCAAGAAAGCTGAAGAGGCCAAGAAAGCTGAGGAAGCTAAGAAAGCTGAGGAAGCTAAGAAAGCCAATGAGGCCAATTCAGGTCAAGGTTTTGGCGGCGAAGGCAAAGTAATGGGCAAGGCTTTGGATGGCGGTGTCTTGGTAGCGAAAAAACATGAAACTGGCGATTTGGAATATGCCAAAACCGAAGCTCCGACTGCCTCGGATAAAAACAGCGTCGTACTTGATGGTGTCGCCATTAATACCAAAGACGTTAAAGCGGGTGAGTTTACGTTGGGCGAAAAAAGTATGAACGGCGGTAAAGCCGATGCAGCACAATATGCGGTACACAGCGGCGACCTGTTGCCTGACGTTCGTTACGGCGGTGTTGCCGATGTCAGCGATCTGCGTGATGTGAAACAGGCGTTGTTTGTCCAAGGCACACCGTCAGGCAGTGATACCGTTGCAGCCCAAAGAGGGGATGCAACCTATAAAGGCATCGGCCTGCATTTCCAAAACGGACTGCCGATCAATACAAGAGATCTGCAAGAAATTTTTGAAACCGGTTCGCAAGCCAAGCTGGCCAATCTGTATCCTGCCGCCAAAGCAACCGATGTTACCGCAAAAGTCAATTTCGACCAAAAAACCATCAATGTCAGCATCAACCGCTATTCCGATCAAACGGTTGGCGGTGGTAGTGGTGGCAACAGGATTGCAGGTGTCGTCAAATCCAATGCGCGCGATATGGCGGAAAATCTGTCTTTCAATGGCGATTTGCACGGCAACACCTTCTCCAACAAGCAAGGTACGATGCAAGGCGGATTCTTTGGCGCGAAGGCAGACCAACTTGCCGGTACATATAGTGCGGCAGGCAAAAACCAACGTGATGAAGACGTAGTGGCGCGCGGTGTGTTTGGTGCAAAACGCCAAGATGCGGCAGCTCAAGCAGGCGGACAGCCTGATGTGCCGGTTGCCAAACCCGATACGCCCGTAACCAAACCTAAAGGTGATGCCGCTGCGGCCGAATTGAAAAAAGGTGAAACAGGCGAGCAATATATCTTATCGAATATCGCGGACTTGACCAAAGTCATTATCAACGGTACGGCAATCGCTTTGGCACCTGTTACCAACAAGCTCCATCAAACTGAATTGGGTTCGGACTACAAATCGTTTGTTGCTTCAGGCAATTTGAGCAATGTTGTCTTCGGTGCGGCAAAACTTGCCGATAATGCCTACTCCTTGTTTGTTCAGGGGGTAATGAGTACCTCTCTACCGTCCGGTACGGCTAAATACGCAGGCGAGGTGTTGAATTTCCGTGCCCGCAACTTGGATGATAAGGAAAACTGGGTGGATGCCGGCAACACCTACCGTACCACCGGTTCGTTTACCGCAGATGTCAACTTCGATACCAAGACTATCGCAGGTAAAATCAATAGTGGTGACAGATGGTTCATGAATGAACGAGCCTTTACCGCAGGTATTACAGGTAGCAGCTTTAATGGTAAATGGACTTCAGATGCACAAGGCTCTGTAACCGGCGGATTCTACGGTGACAAAGCTGCCGAAATGGCTGGGCGATACAGTTATCATGACAAAGAAGATAAAAGTAACAATGCCTTCGGTGTATTCGGCGGTAAAAAACAATAACCGTCTGTTTAAGCTGAAAACAAACCGCCTGAAAAGGCGGTTTGTTTTTGAGTGGGTAGGATTTTCAGACGACCTTTTACGGTAACAACAATCTAGAGAGCAATTTACCCGCTAAAAGGTCGTCTGAAAACCTTGAATCTTATTTTCAGATAATCTGAGACCTTTGCAAAATTCCCCAAAATCCCCTAAATTCCTACCAAGACATTTAGGGGATTTTGGGGAATTTTGCAAAGGTCTCAAATAGAGAAAGCATCCGCCGCCGTCATTGACGCCACCATTATTCAGACCGCCGGCAGCAAACAGCGTCAGGCCATAGAAGTCGATGACGAAGGACAAGTCAGCGGCCAAACCACACCAAGCAAAGACAAAGATGCCCGTTGGACAAAGAAAAACGGCCTCTACAAACTCGGTTACAAACAACATACCCGTACCGATGCGGAAGGCTATATCGAGAAACTGCACATTACCCCCGCCAATACCCATGAGTGCAAACACCTATCGCCTTTGTTGGAAGGATTACCCAAAGGTACGACCGTCTATGCCGACAAAGGCTATGACAGTGCGGAAAACCGACAACATCTGAAAGAACACCAGTTGCTGGACGGCATTATGCGCAAAGCCCACCGCAACCGTCCGCTGACGGAAGCGCAAACCAAACGTAACCGATATTTGTCGAAAACCCGTTATGTGGTCGAACAGAGCTTCGGTACGCTGCACCGTAAATTCCGCTATGCCCGGGTAGCCTATTTCGGGCTGATTAAAGTGAGTGCGCAAAGCCATCTGAAGGCAATGTGTTTAAACCTGTTGAAGGCGGCTAACAGGCTAAGTGTGCCTGTTGCTGCCTAAAAGGCGGCCGGATGCCTGATTATGGGGCGTCCGGGGAGGATTAAGGGGGCATTTGGGTAAAATTAGGAGGTATTGGGGGAGGGAAATAGTCGAAAACCTTTGTTTAGGTTTCGGTTGTTGGGGGAAAGGCTTTTTTGCAAAGGTCTCAGGCCGTCTGAAACATCATTTGATGTTTCAGACGGCCTTTTGTTTCATTTGCTTTGAGAATCAATTAAGCAAGATTATTTTTCAGCTTCTTCGAAACCGACGACTTCGAGGCCGAAGCCGGTGAGACCGGTGAAGGATGAAGGCTGGCCGAGGACGCGCAGTTTTTTGACGTTGAGGCCGGCGAGGATTTGTGCGCCTATGCCGTAGCTTTTGCTGTCCCATTTGTAGGCTTGGTTTGCGCCTTTGGGCAGGGTGCGGTCGAGTAGGGTGGCGCCGTCTTCGGTACGGTGCAAGAGGATGACTACGCCGCTTTCGGCTTGTTGGATGCGCTCAAGGGCTTTGGGCAATGACCATGAATGGCGCGGGTTGGCTTGGATGAAGTCCATTACGCTGAAGGGTTCGTGGACGCGGACAAGGGTTTCTTCGTCGGCGGTTGGTGTGCCTTTGACGAGGGCGAGGTGGGTTTCGCCGGAGAGTTTGTCGACGTAAACGTGTTGTTGGAACTCGCCCCACGGGGTTTGTACGGGTGCGTTACCCATGTCTTCGAGCAGGCTTTCGGTACGGCTGCGGTATTCGATGAGGTCGGTAATGGTGCCGATTTTGAGATTGTGTTCTTCGGCGAATTTCATCAGTTCGGGCATGCGCGCCATGGTGCCGTCGTCGTTGATGATTTCGCAGATGACGGCGGCGGGAATCAGGCCGTTCATTTGTGCCAGGTCAACGCCGGCTTCTGTGTGTCCTGCGCGGACGAGTACGCCGCCTTTTTGGGCACGCAGTGGGAAGATGTGGCCGGGTTGGACGATGTCTTCTGGTTTAGCGGATGGGGAAACGGCGGTTTGAATAGTCAGGGCGCGATCGGCGGCGGAAATGCCGGTGGTAATGCCGTGGGCGGCTTCGATGGAGACGGTAAAGTTGGTGCCGTATTGCGCGCCGTTTTTCTGGGTCATCATGGGCAGGCCGAGTTTTTCGACCATTTCACCGTCCATCGGCAGGCAGACCAGGCCGCGTGCATGTTTAATCATGAAGTTGATGGCTTCAGGGGTAACGAATTGGGCGGCCATCAGCAAGTCGCCTTCGTTTTCGCGGTCTTCGGCATCGGTGATGATGACCATTTTGCCGGCTTTGATGTCTGCTAGGATTTTGGGGATGGTGGAGATGTGGGACATGGTATTTCTTTCTTGGCTGATGGTGGGGGCGTGGCGGTCTTGGTGGTCTTGTCCAGCCACATGTCAGGCATATTGGCTGCCTGCTCGATTTTTCGGGCTTTTTTCTCGCCGAAAGATTTGTTTTTCAGCAGGGCGGACAGCTCGCCTTGGTTGATGGCGATGGCTTGGGCAAACTTGGTCTGCTGGCCGTTGTGGTGTTGTGTTATCCATTGCCGCAGGTTGTGGCGGCGCAGGTCGGTGGTATTCATGATGAGATGAAATTGAATTGTGTGTAATGGATTGTAGTCTTGTCTTTACCAAAAGGCAAACTTTGTTTGTTGAGATTTTTTATTACTTTTTGGTAATAAGTTTTAATGTTTCAGACGGCCTGGGTAGGGCTTGAAATTGACGGTTTTGGGAGAATATGGGGAATGTTTTGATGATTATTTTAACGGGGGATGTTTGAAATGAAAATGCTTGGGCGCGTATTGGTCGTGCTGGTGTTGTGTGCGCTGACGGCTGCAGGCGGCTGGTTTTATGCCATGCATGGTCAGAATGAAGAACATCAGGTTTTGTCCCGTGATGGGGTTTTGATGCAGATTAAGCAGATGAACCGCTTGGAAAGTACGGCATTTTATATCGATACGATTATCCGTACGGAGAAAAAAGGGGATTGGCGCAGGCTGTGGCAGGATTCGCAAAGCGGTATTTTTATTGTGCACGGCAAGGTGTTGGCTGGTTTGGACTTGGATAAATTAGGCGCGGACAATGTCAATATTGTGGACGACAAGGTATTGATCAGCCTGCCGGCGGTGGAAATCTTGAGCGTGGATTTGGAAAATATCGAAGTGTACGATATTCAGACTGGCTCGTTTAATTTGTTGCCTATGGATAAGTCTGTATTCAAGACGGTGCAGGAAGAGGCAAAACGGCAGGTATTGCAAAGCGCGTGCAAGGCTGAGATTTTGGAACATGCCAACCGTCAGGCGCAAACGCAGTTGGAAAACCTGTTTGCATTGACGCAGACGAAGGTGTCCGTCTATCCGGCTGCGGTAGGGAAGTGCGGTTAAATAGATTGCTTGAAAAGATAAGACCGTCTGAAAAAATTTCAGACGACCTTTGTTTCATCAAGCCATTTAACCGCGTCGTAAAACGGCGGTATTGATGTATTTTTGAATACCGGTGGCAATGGCTTGGGCGCATTGTTGTCGGAAGGACTCGCTGCCGAGCAGCCGCTCTTCGGTAGGGTTGGAGAGGAAGGCGGTTTCCACCAGAATGGACGGAACATCCGGTGCGCGGAGAACGGCAAAGTTAGCCTCGTCAACGCGGCCTTTGTGCAGTTGGTTGAGTTTGCCTAATTCGGTCAGGACGGAATGGCCGAGCTTGCGGCTGTCGCGCAGGGTCGCGGTTTGGGTCATGTCCAAAATGGCGTTGTCGACATTGGGGTTGCCGCTGGTTTGTACGCCGCCGATGGCGTCGGCGTTGTTTTGGGTTTGGGCAAGGAATTTTGCCGCCGAGCTGGTCGCGCCTTTGGTATTGAGCATATATACGCCGGTACCGCGAGCGGACGGGCTGGTAAAGGCATCGGCGTGGATGGAGACGAATACGTCTGCATTGCGTGCACGGCCTTTGGCAACGCGTACGCCCAATGGGATAAAGATGTCT
The DNA here is from genome assembly GCF_051957095.1 of Neisseria sp. P0020.S003. Lineage (NCBI taxonomy): Bacteria > Pseudomonadati > Pseudomonadota > Betaproteobacteria > Neisseriales > Neisseriaceae > Neisseria > Neisseria sp. P0020.S003. The sequence continues at coordinate 52,800 of NZ_JBQCWU010000005.1, forward strand.
TCGTTGCGCGTCATGAATACGTTGTAACCCAAGGCTTCGAGGCGTTTTTTGGTTTCGCGTGCAATGGAGAGTACGACGTTTTTCTCTTTGAGGCCGCTCGGGCCGATTGCGCCGGGGTCTTCGCCGCCATGCCCGGGGTCGATCATAATCACGGGACGGCGGTTGCCGCCGCTGCCGCGATTGCTTTTAGGGGCAGGGGTGTCGTATGCGATATTGGTATTCGGACGTTGTTTGGGGATATTGCCGTTGAGCAAGGCCATCATCGGGTCGTTGGCATCTGCGCCATGCGGATAGAGGTCGATAACCAAGCGGTTTTTGAAGTTGCCGACGGGTGCGAGTGCAAAGACTTGCGGATGGGTGCTTTGTTTCAGGTCGATAACGATACGCACGGTGCTGGGCGTATTTTGACCGGCGCGAATGCTGCGGATAAAAGGGTCGTTAGACAGTACTTTGCTGGAAATGCCTTGCAGGACGCTGTTGATTTCCGCTCCTTGAATATCCACGACCAACCGGCTGGGGTTGTCCAACATAAAATGTTGGTATTTCATCGAGTGGTTGCTCTCAAGGGTAACGCGTGTGTAGGCGTGCGCCGGCCAAATGCGGACGGCAAGGAATTGCGCAGGAGAGGCCGGTTTGGCCAATGCGGCACCAACGGGCGTGAGGGTGAGAAATAGTCCTGTGCCTTGACGGAGAATGTGTCTTCTAGTTAATTTGACCATGATTCTAAACTTTTTCGGCCTTGGTTTGTGTGGGCGGAAAAGGTGCAGGTTCTGCCCTTATCAGTGTACGTCAATGTAATGGTAATGTCTGCCGGAGGCGTGAATTCCCCGCCTTGCTGCGGCCATTCGATGAGGCAGATGCTGTCGGGCGCAAACAATTCGTCCAAACCGGCATCTTCCCATTCCTCGGGCATGGTAAAGCGGTAGAGGTCGAAATGGTGGAGGGTGAATGTATCCAGCGGATAAGATTCGACAATGGTGTAAGTAGGGCTTTTGACTGCGCCCGTATGCCCCAGTCCGCGCAAAATCCCGCGTGTCAGCGTGGTTTTGCCTGCACCCAGCCCGCCTTCAAGATAGATGGTCAGCGGAGCGGAAAGTTGCTTGCTCCATTCTTCACCCAGTTTCAGGGTTGCTTCTTCATCGGGCAGAAAACGGGTGTACAGTCCGTTTGAGTGCATGGAATAGGCCTTGTCGTTCAAAAGGCTTAATTATGATGGAATTGGCGGCGTTTGCAAACCTGATAGACGATAAAGTTAGATAAAGATAGTGTTGAGGCCGTCTGAAAACGGAATTCAGACGGCCTTTAATGTTAAAATGAAAATATCCCTCACAAAATTGCGAGACAGCTTATGCCTTTATCTATAGACGAACAATTATTGCCGCACCGCAATGCCATCGACAGCATCGATGCGGAAATCCTCCGCTTGCTCAACGAGCGCGCCGGTCATGCGCATGCTATCGGCGAATTGAAAGGGACAGGCGCGGTGTACCGTCCTGAACGGGAAGTGGCCGTTTTGCGCCGGATTCAGGATTTGAACCACGGCCCTTTGCCTAATGAATCGGTCACCCGGCTGTTTCGCGAGATTATGAGCGAATGTTTGGCAGTGGAGCGTCCGTTGACGATTGCCTATTTGGGCCCGAAGGGAACATTTACCCAGCAAGCCGCCATCAAACATTTCGGCCACGCCGCACACACCATGGCGTGTACCACCATCGACAACTGCTTCAAACAAGTTGAAACGCGTCAAGCCGATTATTTGGTGGCACCGGTAGAAAATTCGACCGAGGGCTCGGTGGGGCGAACTTTGGACTTGTTGGCCGTAACTGCGTTGAAAGCCTGCGGCGAAGTGGTTGTCCGCATTCATCACAACCTGTTGCGTAAAGACAGCCACGAAATCGGCGGCATTACCAAAGTTTTCGCCCATGCCCAAGCCTTAGCGCAATGCAATGACTGGCTCGGCCGCAACCTGCCCAATGCCGAGCGTATCGCCGTAGCCAGCAATGCCGAAGCAGCGCGTTTGGTTGCCGAATCTGACAGCCCGAATGTGGCCGCCATTGCCGGACGTATCGCCGCGGAAATTTATCAGTTGAGTTTTGCCGCCGAGTGCATCGAAGACGAACCGAACAACACCACGCGCTTCTTGGTGATGGGTCATCAAGAAACCGGCCGCAGCGGCAACGACAAAACCTCTTTGGTCGTATCTGCGCCCAACCGTGCCGGTGCCGTTACTTCCTTGTTGCAACCCTTCACCGAGTTGGGCATTTCCATGACCAAATTTGAAAGCCGCCCAAGCAAATCGGTTTTGTGGGAATACCTGTTCTTCATCGATATCGAAGGCCATCAAAGCGATGAAAATGTCCAAAAAGCCTTGCAGCTTTTGGGCGAACGCGCTTCCTTCGTGAAAGTTGTCGGCTCTTATCCGACCGTTGTTTTATAAGGATTATTGGGTATCAAAGGCCGTCTGAAAAGTTTTCAGACGGCCTTTGTTTATCCTATATAATAGATAAACTTAAATTTTAATATAATATTATATGCTTTAAAGTAGATATTATTTTTTTATTAATGTTAAAATACTAAATCAATTAATTTCATTAATATGCTTGCATTGCCTATAATTAATGGTTTTGCTGTACTCTTAGAAATAAAGTTACTTCACATAGAAATAGGAAAAGTCATGAGTAAAGAAAATATTCCCCAAACAAAAAAGTTAATATGTATACTATTGGTTTTTGCATTATTGGCATTTTTTTTCGTTTTAGGGGTATATATTTATTATTTTAATGCATTATCTATTATTAAGGATACTGCTACATGGGGGACGTTTGGTGATTATTTTGGTGGCACCCTAAATCCTATTATTAGCCTTCTAGCCCTTATAGGCCTGCTTTATACCATTCATCAGCAAGCACAGGAAATGAAAGCAACACGTGAGGAATTAAAACAGGCGTCAGAGCAGCAACGCAAGCAGGTAGAACAACAAAGTCGTCAATCTGAAATTTTTAATCTTCAATAATTTGAATCAACATTTTTTTCACTATTAGAACAACATAATAATATTCTTGAAAAAATCATTGTAAATAATAACAAGATGATTAGTAGTTTAAATGAAAAATGTAAAAAATATGAAAAATGTAGTATTTTATATAAAAAATATAAGGAAATTTATGAATTAGAAGAATCACATTTAATGGTTAGCAACCAATATATAAGAAATAATATACGTCAAGACCCTGAATTAAGAAGGTACTTTATTATACTGTTCCAACTTCTTAAGCTAATCTCAATAAGTTTATCTACAAATCGAGAAGCTATAACAGAATGTTTTTCTAAGAATGATGAAGAATCTAGAAAAGGTATAAGTAAATTATTTATTGATCCTAAGGAGAAAATATATAGTAATATACTTCGTTCATTCATTCCTAATGAAATACTCAAATTACTGGCTTTAAATTGTCTCACTTTAGATAATTCATCTGATATGCAAAATTTAAAAACTTTTTTTAATTTTCAAGGATTGCTAAATAGATATGCTTTTTTAGAACATTTACAATTAGGAGCTAGTAATGATGTACGCCCACTTGAAAATCATAGTGACTTCATATGGTTATTTCTTGTAAAAACAATAGGTATAGATGATTTGGAAATGGCTTTTTCAAAAAATTATACATCTACGGCAATAATAGATTTATTTAATCGGTATAAAAAAGAATTTATTTCAATATTAGAAAAAGAAAGTGATTGGATAAATATAACCAAAGGAAATAAATACAGTAATATTAATAAAGAAGATTTGGAACCTATATTAAGGGAGTTAGTAAAAATGAAACGTTTTTTAGAATTAAAAGATGTAAACAACTAGTGTAAAATTTACTCAAAAAAGGCCGTCTGAAAACTTTCAGACGGCCTTTTATCGTTTTATCAATTAGCGTTCACTTAACGCTTGTTTCATACGCGTAATTGGTTTGATCAGGTATTGGAAGATGGTTTTTTCACCGGTTTTGATGTCCACCGTTGCAACCATGCCCGGAATAATCGGCATAGGTTTGCCGTTTTTGTCTTTCAGGGAGTTGTTTTCGGTTTGGACGAGAACACGGTAATAGACTTGGTTCGGGTCAAGTTTCAAGTCGTTGGCACGGTTTTGCATAGAGTTGCTGACGGTATCGGCGCCGACGAGGGTAACTTTGCCTTCTAAACCGCCGTAGATGGAGTAGTCATAGGCACTGACTTTAACCAATGCAGGTTGGCCTGCGCGGATAAAGGCGATGTCTTGCGGACGGATATAGGCTTCGACCAGCAGTTTGTCGTCAACGGGGATGATTTGCATGATGTCTTCGCCTGCATTCACAACGCCGCCGATGGTGGTGACTTTTATGCCTTTGACGATGCCGCGCATAGGCGCACGGATTTGCGAGCGTTCAACCGGATCGGCACGCATGGCAACGTTTTCTTTGGATTGCGCCAGCTCGGATTCGGCTTGCAAGAGTTCGTTGTTGGCATCGGCTTTATAGCGGTTGCGGCGTTCGGAGATTTGGGTGGCCAAGTCTGCGGAATCGCGGCGCATTCTTAAAAGTTCGACTTCGGAAACCACGCCTTCGGCAACCATAGGTGCGGTAATGGCGATTTCGCGGTCAAGCGCGGCCTTGCTTTGGGAGAGGCCGCTGACAGCGTCGGTCATGGCTTGACGGCGTGCTTTGTAGGCGGCAATTTCGCGACGGCGAAGCTCAGGGTCCACGCTGTCAGGGAAGGAGAGCTTGATGCCGTAGGCTTCGGCTTTAAGACGGGCAATAGTGGCTTCGAGGTTTTCGACTTTGGCTTCGCTTTCTCGTAAAACGGCAGAGCTGCGCGTGTCGTCGAGTTTCATCAGAATCTGATCTTTCTCGACCATGTCGCCTTCTTTAACCATGATTTCGGTTACGATGCCGGGGTCGAGGCTTTGGATTACTTGCTCACGGCTGCTGGGAATGATATTGCCGTTGCCGCGGGTCACTTCTTCGACAGGGCTGTTGTATGCCCAGACGACGAAGACAATCAGGAAAAGGAAGAATAGGATGATGACCCAAAATTGGCCGCTGTGTTTTTCTTTTTGAAGGGCGGCATTGAGGTCGTTGATGAGGTGTAGGTCTTTGGATTTGACGTTGTTTTCGCGGCTCATAATCGTGTATCTTTATTGTGTTTGGTGGATTTTAACCATTAGGGCAGGCCGTCTGAAAGGGTAAGTAGGTTTCAGACGGCCTTTTGCTTTATTGTGCTGCCGATTGAGGGGCGGCGGCAGCTTGTTGTTGCTGCTGTTTGACTGCAGCAGCTTGTTGCTGTTGTTTGACGTTGGCTGCTTTGGCCTGTTCGTTTTGCATGAGTTTTTGCAATACCAGATCACGCGGGCCGTCCATCACGACTTTGCCATTGTCCATCACAATGATTCGGTTGACGATTTGCAGCACTTGCGGACGGTGGGTCACCAAAAGCATGGTGCGGTTGCGGCCCCATTGGGCAATGGCATTGAGCGCCATACGCTCAGTGGCTTGATCCAGGCTGGTGGTCGGCTCGTCCAGCAAGACGACTCTCGGGTTGCGCAAGGTCATGCGCGCCAGGGCGATGATTTGTTTTTGACCGCCGGATAAGCCCAAACCGTCTTCACCCAAAGGCATATCCAAACCACGCGGATGGTTGCGGATGATTTTGTCGAGGCCGAAACGGTTGAGCGCAGTCAGTAAGTCTTGGTCGGTAGAGTAGCTGCCGGTACGTGCCAAGTCCATGTTTTCACGCAATGTGCCGAGGAACAGGCGTGGCGATTGGCTCAGCAGCAGGACTTGATCGCGCAGGAAGTTGGGGTCAAGCTGGCGCATATCGACTCCGTCAAGGGTAACGTTGCCTTTTTCAGTGTCGTACAGACCGCTGGCCAGTTTGAGCATGGTGCTTTTACCGCTGCCGATGCGGCCCAAAATACCGACTTTTTCGCCCGGTTTGATGGTCAGGCGCAAATCTTCGACGGCGCTGTTGTTGTCGGCTTGATATTTGAACGATACGTTTTCAAAGGTAATACTGCCTTGAACGTTGTCTAAAGTAATGTATTTGCGTTCCGGATTGCGCTCGATAGGGCGGGTAACGATATCGTTTACGCCTTTGAGGGCAAGTTTGGCCTGTTGGAAGCGGGTCGCCAGACCGGCGATTTGTGCCAACGGCGCCAAGGCGCGGCCGGACAGAATCACGGAGGCAATCAATGCACCCATGGTGATGCGTTCCGCATGGTTGTCGGCATGAATCAGATAGGTACCGACGACGACCAAAAAGACGGTATTGAGCTGCTGCATGGCAACGGCGAAGTTGACCATGAAGTTGCTGGTGTCTTTGACTTTGATGGAAGAAGCGGAAGTTTTAGCGGTGTATTCGTCCCAACGTTGTTGCGCCCAAGATGTGGCGTTGTTGGTTTTCAGGGTTTCGATGCCTTCGATGGCTTCAACGGCAAGGCCGGAACGTTGCGAACCTTCTTTCATCGATTCGTTGATGTGGCGAGAGAGCGGGCGTTGTACGACAAAACCGACAATCACGACAATTGGAATGATGGTCAGGGGAACAAGTGCCAGTTTGCCGCCGACCATGGAAATCACGAAGATAAACAGCAACAGGAAAGGTAAGTCGACAATAGTCAACAAGCTGGCACTGGTCATGAACTCGCGCACGGCTTCAAATTCGCGCAGGTTGCTGGCGTATGAACCGGAAGAAGCAGGACGGTCTGCCAGACGCAATGCCATCACGCGGCGGAACAGGGCGGAGCTGATGATCAAATCGGCTTTTTTACCGGCAATATCGGTCAAGTGGCCGCGAATCATCTTGGCGGCAAATTCAAATAAAATCGCCAAGACCACGCCGATGCTCAATACCCACAAGGTTTCATAGGCCTGGTTGGGAATCACGCGGTCGTAAACGTTCATCACATACAGGGAGCTGACGAGCGCAAGAAAGTTGATGATAATGGTGGCCAAAATGACTTGGTAGTAGTAGCTGCGGAAACGCCAAATGACTTTCCAAAACCATGCTTTGGGCAAATGGTATTCAGGCAGCTCCGAGCGCATATCGGTCGCCATTTTAGGTTTGATAAACCAGCAGTAGCCCAAATACAGGCCGGAGAGCTGCTCATGGCTGAGTTCCTGTTCCAAACCGTCAACCTGGCGGATATGGTATTTGCGCTCTTGGCCGGAACCTTCGATTTGGGTGATGACCGCAGCCTCTTCGTTGTGCAGGATAATCATGACCGGCACGGCGAGCGAGGGGATGTCTTCCAGATTGCGTTTGGATAAGGTATTTTCAAAGCCGTGGCTGCGCAGGACTTCGACCAGTGAGTGATAGTTGACTTTGAGCTTTTTGTCGCGTACGACTTCGGCGGACAAAGCGGCTTCGGATACGGGCGCACCCAAAAGGCGGGTCACTAAAACGATGTGTTCAATGATGGCTTTCATATTTTTTCGCGTAATGTTTTTGGTTTAACCGGCGGATATGGCTTTATTTTTGTGCCAAACCGACCCAAGCGGAGATTTTGGCCTGGGTATTTAAATAGTCGAGTGCCGCATCGCGGAAATCGTTGCGGGCGGCAACGTAATCCTGTTCGATGGAGGATAACTCGCTGTATGCGCTCAAAACGTCAGTCAGCGTACGTCGGGCGATTTTAAACTGCAATTCGTACACTTTGATGACTTCTTTTTGGGCGGCGATGTGTTGCGCCGTCAGCACGGTACGCTGTTCGCTTTCCTGCATATCGATGGCGGATGTTTGAACGCGTTCGTTCATGTCGCGCAGGATTTGTTCGGACTTGGCTTCTGCGGCAATCAATGATTTGGCATTGCGTTCCACATTGTGGCGTGCGGCAATATCCAGCACATTCCATGCAACGTTTAAATAAAGCTGTCTGGTGTTGCGCGTTGCACTGCCTTCCAAATTGAGGGCAGGCAGGCGTTCGGCTTTGGAAGCGTCCAAATCGGCACGGACGCTGTCGCGTTCGGCCAATTGCGCCTGATAGGACGGATTGTTGTTGCGGTTGGGGTTGTTGAAGCGTTCGCTGATGGATTTCGCCGTGTCGTTTTTAAACGGATCTTCCAAGTCGTTGGCAGTCAGCTGGCGCGAGGTATAGCGGGACAGGCGGCTCAGTGCCAAATCCATGGTGCGGCGTTGTTGGGCGATAATGTTTGCCACTTGCAGTTGGCGCGCGCGCGCTTCAATCAGCTCGGAACGGCGGCCGGCATCATATTTGACGATGGTGTCCAAGTCTTTTAAGAGGTTGTTGTGGCGCGCCAAAGTCTGTTCGTTGAGGACCAGGGTTTCTTTTGCACGCAATGCGCTCAGATAGAGGCGGCCGATATCGCTGCCCAGCTGCTCTTGGCTTTCGGTGTATTTGTGTTGATAGTATTCTTCGCGGCTGCGGTCGCGGCGGACGGCGGCTTCAATCGCACCCCATGAGTAAATGTTCACGCTGCCGCGCACGCCGACACCGTCTTCCATGTTGTTGCTGGAATATTTATTGTGTTGCGCCAGCACTTTCGTGCCTGTCAGGGTAACGACAGGATAATGGCGCGCACGCGTGGCTTTGGTCGTGCTTTGCGCTGCTTCTTGAGTGGCTTTGGCTTCACGCACAATCGGGTCGCTGATTAAAGCGTCCCTGAGGATGTCTTGCAGGCTGTATGCAGAGGCCGTCTGAAACGGCAACAGACAGCATGCAACGGCAACGGCCGATGACAATAAACGGGGCTTTGTGGGGGAAGAATAAATATGCGACATGATTTTCAACCAAATAATTTATATATTATCGTTGTCCGTATCGGGTATCGCCTGAGGTATGACCGGGCGAATTTTGAACGAGAACACATACATTTACAAAGCATAAAGCATTTTTTCCAGCTTTTCACAATATTCTGATGAAAGGTCGAGATACATGCCTTAAAGTATATTATTGCAGAGCGCGACTATCGTATCTAAGGATTTTAATGTAAAAAATCTATCAAAAAGGCCGTCTGAAAGGATTTCAGACGGCCTTTTTCAACCTTAATCCTTACGTTGCAATACAGCGGCAAAGAAGCCGTCGGTTTGGTGTTCTCCGGAGTTGAGGCGCAGGTATTTTCCGGTATCCAAATTGACCTTCAGGCTTTGCAGCAGTTCGGCACAGTTAACGAGTTCAAATTCGGGATGTTCGGACAGGAAACGTTCGACTTGCAACTCGTTTTCTTCCGGCAACACGCTACAGGTGGCGTACACCAAGCGGCCTTGAGGTTTCACCAGTTTGGAGGCGGCATCGAGGATGCTGTGTTGCTGTTCCAAAAGGTTGGCCACGGTCTCGGCGGATTGGCGGTATTTGAGGTCGGGATTACGACGCAGCGTGCCTAAGCCGGAGCAGGGAGCATCCACCAACACACGGTCGGCTTTGCCTGCCAGTCGGGCGATACGGGTGTCGTGTTCGCTGCTGATGCGTTCGGGGTGGATATTGGTCAGTCCGGCGCGGGTCATGCGCGGTTTGAGGTTGGCAAGGCGTTTTTCGGCGATGTCGAAGGCGTAGATTCTGCCTTTGTTGGCCATTTGCGCGCCGACAGCCAAGGTTTTACCGCCGGCACCGGCGCAGAAATCGACAATGATTTCGCCGCGTTTTGCGCCCACCAATAAGGCAAGCAGTTGGCTACCTTCGTCTTGAACTTCCAGCGTGCCGTCCAAAAACAGCTCATGTTTGTTAAGCGCGATTTTGTTTTTCAGGCGGATGCCCCAAGGCGAATAAGGCGTGGCCTCTGCATCGGCACTTTCGGCTTGCAACAATGGCAATACTTTGTCGCGTTTGCCTTTCAAGGTATTGACGCGGATGTCGAGCGGGGCAGGTTGGTTGATGCTGCGGCCGAAAGCGAGGATTTCTTCTTCGCTCCAATGCTGTTGCAGTTGTTCCACCAGCCATTGCGGCAATTCCGCGGCGGTATTCAGGCCGTCTGAAAACTCGGTTTTACGGGCTTTCAAATTGCCGAGGAACTCTGTTTCTTCTTCATCAAGCAGGTCTTTAATTTGGCTGATGTTGGTGCTTCTGCCGAGAACCAGTGCGGCGAGTGCGGCTTTGCGCGGTTGCGCGTGCGGACGGCGCAGGGCAGTACTGATTTTTTGATAGTGGCGCAGCGCGGCAAAGGCGGTTTCGGCGATTTCGTGGCGGTCTTGGCGGCCGAGCTTTTTGTGTTCGCGGAAGTAGGCGGAGAGGACGGCATCGGCAGGCTGTTTGAAAGTCAGCATTTCAGCCAAAACTTTGGCGGTATGGTCGAGTTGTGCGGCGTTCATAATGTAATGGGTTCTCTTAAGTGGGTAAATAGTTTCAGACGGCCTTCATGATGCGTTCGATTTCGTGCCAAAAGCCGTCCGGCCGTAATTCCAAAACGGCAATCAAGCCTTGCTCGATACAGCGGATTTCGGTTTCGTTCAATGTTTCGGTTTCGGCGACACGAGCAGGCGCGAGGTAGGCCATACGGTCGAGCAAATGGTAGCGTGCTTCTTGGCGTTCAAACCCATATTCCGCCCAATCTTGAATATAGATGCCGCGCCAACCGTATGGGTTAAGCGGCGGCTCAAAAGCATGGAAACTTTGTGGAAAAAATCCGATGCCGCGCACGATGGAAGCATGAAGCGGATTCTCCGGCAGGCCTTGTGCGGCTAAGGTCGCTTTGCCTTGCGGCGTATGTAGTAGCTGAGATTGCTGTACCAATTTGGCGGCTTTGTCCGTCAGCGTATCTTTAGGATTGAGGCCGCGCAGGTTCTGCACTTGGTCTCCGCCGTAGTATTTACACGCCAGCTCGATATGGTAGGGCTGTTGGTTGAGGGAAACGACAAAATCCGCAGCGCCCAAAGTTTGGCCGTCTGAAAAAACGGGCAGATTGTATGCGTGCAGTTTGGCGTGCGGCGCGTTGGCAAACCAGAAAGCCAACAGCTCTTCGGCATAAATGCCGAGACGATGGCCGAACGGGGCGCGTTGGGCAAGGTAATCCGTTAGCGGCGCGGGATCGGCATCCAATGCCAAAAGGTAACGGAAACCGTGTTCCCCCAATAATTCGCGTACGCTCAATTCGCAACCGCTTTGCCACAAAGGCGGCGTAGTCAGCAGCGAGGCGAGGTCACGGACGGGTTGGCTGGTGAGTTTCCACCATAATGCGTCTAGGGCGTAATTCATGCTTATCCGAATATCAGTTATGCCGTCTGAAAAGCTGGAAATGTTTTCAGACGGCCTTAATCAGTCTTTTTTATGGATACGGTGGCTGACGGTATTGAAAAAACCGCGCAGGATATCGATGTCTTCGGTTTGCGTGTTGGCGCGTCCGAACAGGCTCTGCATGCGGCGCATCAGGCGCTCGCCGTTGCGGCGGTTGAAGAAGCCGATGTCGTTCATCACGCTTTCCATGTGGGCGACCATGCCTTTGATTTGCTCGTGGGTCGCGGCGTGGTCTTCCTGTTGCAGGTGGGTCATGGGCGAATCGGTTTGGCTGAAGATTTCGTAGCACACGACCTGCACGGCTTGGGCAAGGTTGAGCGAGAAATAGTCGGGATTGCCGTTGATGGTCATCAATCGGTTGCAGGCTTGGACTTCTTCGATGCTTAAGCCGAAAGTTTCGTTGCCGAAAACCAGCGCCACTTTCTCGCCGCGGTTGGCAGCATGCAGTAATTCGGGCACCAAGTCGCGCGGGGTTTGCAGCGGCGCGGTGATTTCGCGGCGGCGGCTGGTCAGGGCGCAGGCGATGGTGGTGTAGGCAAGGGCTTCGTCCAAAGAGGCGGCAATGGTGGCATTTTCCAAAACGTCTGCCGCGCCGGAAGCGAGGATGAAACTTTCTTCCGGTAATTTAAACGATTGCGGATGCTCCGGATCGAATGCGGGCGGATTTTCCGTCATCGGCGTTGCCATCAGATTAGGGGCGACGATGGTCAATTTGTGCAGGCCCATTGTTTTCATGGCGCGCGCGGCGGAACCGATATTGGCGGGATGGCTGGTGCGCGTGAGGATGATGCGGATGTTGTCCAGATAAGCGGGCAGGGCGGGTTTTTCGGAAGTCATGTTTTGTTTTCTGTTTGTACGGGAATCAGGTATAATGCGCCATCTTTTTGTTTTCAGACGGCCTTTTTCCATGCCGTCTGAAATGTTCTTTAACAGCATCGGAAACGATAAACAGCCTCTTGTGTGCCTTGTTCGGCGCATTAGGGCGTATTTTACCTGAATTAGGAAGAAAACCATGAATCCGTTTTTAAATACCGCTTTCAAAGCCGCCCGTAAAGCAGGGCAAATGATGATTCGCGCCGCCGGCAATCTGGATGCCGTCAAAGTAGACAGCAAAGCATTCAACGACTTCGTTTCCGATGTTGACCGCAGCTCCGAAATGATTTTGGTGGAAGCGCTTAAAGAAGCCTATCCGCATCACAAAATCACTTGCGAAGAAGGCGGCTCCCACGGTAAAGCCACCGCCGAGTACGAATGGATTATCGACCCGCTCGACGGCACAACCAATTTCCTCCACGGCCATCCTCAATACGCTATCTCTATGGCACTCCTGCACAAAGGCGTGTTGCAAGAAGCTTTGGTATACGCACCTGAGCGCAACGACGTATACATGGCTTCCCGCGGCAAAGGCGCGTTGCTCAACGACCGCCGTATCCGCGTTTCCAACCGCATTGAATTGAACCGCTGCCTGATTGGTACCGGCTTCCCTGTTGTCGATCAAAGCATGATGGACAAGTATCTGGCGATTTTGAAAGATTTCTTGGCAAAAACCGCCGGCGGCCGTCGTGAAGGCGCGGCTTCTTTGGATTTGTGTGCCGTTGCGGCCGGCCGTTTGGACGGTTTCTTCGAGTTCAACCTCAAACCTTGGGATATTGCCGCCGGTGCATTGATTGTCCAAGAAGCAGGCGGCATCGTTACCGATATGTCCGGTGATGAAGGCTGGCTGGAAAGCGGCGACATCGTTGCGGCCAATCCTAAAGTATTGGCGCAAATGTTGAAAATTATTTCTGACCATCAATAAGCGTTTATAGGGAACAGTCTGTTTTTCTCGTGGCAGGTCGGATTCTTAATAATCGGAAAAAGGCCGTCTGAAACCTGAAATTGGGTTTCAGACGGCCTTTTGTTTTGTTGTTAACGGATTCGGATAAAAGCTGAAAATACAGCTTTTAAAGGAGGCGTTTTTTAATTTTATCTGTATTTTCGATTGCTTCGCAGTTATGATGTAGATACGTTTGGCTAAAATAATGCCGTATGCAATCATAAAAATAGAAAGCAGAGGAGAATAATGAAACGAGATTTTGAAGCAGTAAAGCGCATTGTCATTAAGATTGGAACCAGTTCTTTGGTGTTGCCAAACGGCAAAATCAATTTGGCAAAAATCGACCAACTGGCCTTTGTCATTTCCAGCTTGGTCAGTAAGGGCAAAGAAATTGTGCTGGTGTCTTCCGGCGCGATGGGCTTTGGGCTGAATGTCCTCAACATGGAAAAACGTCCGGTGGAAATGGCGCAGCAGCAGGCTGTTTCCAGCGTCGGCCAAGTGGCCATGATGAGCCTTTATTCGCAGATTTTTTCCCATTATCGAATGACGGTATCGCAAATCCTGCTGACGCGTGATGTGGTAGAATATCCGGAAAGTTTGGCAAACGTTACCAATGCTTTTGAATCCCTGCTTTCCATCGGCGTCATCCCTATTGTCAATGAGAACGATGCGGTCAGCGTGGATGAGATGGACCATGCGACCAAATTTGGCGATAACGACCGTTTGTCGGCAGTTGTAGCGAAAATCGTTAAAGCCGATTTGCTGATTATGTTGTCCGATATTGACGGTTTGTTTGATAAAAATCCGGCTATTCACGCCGATGCCAAGCTGCGCAGCCATGTGGCCGATATTACCGAAGAAATTATTGCTTCTGCCGGCGGCTCGGGCAGTAAATTTGGTACGGGCGGCATGCTCAGTAAGATTAAGAGTGCGCAGATGATGTTTGAACATCATGGCCAGATGGTGTTGATGAACAGCGCCAATCCGCGCGATATCCTTCAGGTTTTAGATGGCACGCCTATCGGAACGTGGTTTGCACAAGAGAAATAGGGAGGTTTGATGAACTATATCGAACAGTTGGGCAAGAATGCTCAAAAAGCCAGTAAAACGTTAATCAGTTTGGGAAGCGTGGAAAAAAACAATCTGCTGCGTCAGGTTGCGGCAGCATTGGTTGAACAGGCTGAGATGATTTTGGCGGAAAATGCCCGCGATTTGGCCGCTGCAAAAGAAAACGGCATTTCGGACATTATGCTCGACAGGCTGCGCTTGAATCACGAACGCATCAAAGGCATTGCGGAAGGCGTTGAGCAGGTTGCCGATTTGCAGGACCCGATTGGGCAGGTTGTCCGCGGCTATACCAATTTGGACGATTTGAAGATTGTTCAAAAGCGCGTGCCTTTGGGCGTGGTTGCCATGATTTTTGAAAGCCGCCCGAATGTTTCAGTCGATGCGTTTTCTTTGGCCTTTAAAACCGGCAATGCCATTATTTTGCGCGGCGGTCGCGATGCCATCCATTCCAATACCGCATTGATTGCCGTCATCAGGCAGACTTTGGTAAAAGCGGGAATGGATGCCGATGTGGTGCAGCTGGTCGAAGATACCAGTCATGCCGCCGCCGAGGAATTGATGCAGGCAGTCGATTATATTGATGTACTAATTCCACGCGGCGGCGCGCGCTTGATTCAGACGGTAAAAGAGAAATCGAAAGTTCCCGTCATTGAAACCGGGGTCGGTAATTGCCATATTTATGTGGATGACAGTGCTGATTTGGAGATGGCGGTCAATATCGTCGTGAACGCGAAAACGCAGCGTCCGAGCGTGTGCAATGCCGCGGAGTCTTTGGTTGTCCACGAAAAGATAGCGGAAGCGTTTTTGCCCAAATTGGAAGAAGCCGTTGCTAAAGTACATCCGGTCGAATTTAGAGCCGATCAGGAAGCGCTGCGTATTTTTAAAAATGCTGTTTTGGCAACTGAGGAAGATTACAGCACCGAGTTTCTTGACTATATTATGTCGGTCAAAATAGTGAAAACAGTGGAAGAAGCCGTCGATTGGATTAACGGCCATACGACGCATCACTCGGAAGCGATTGTGACCCAAAGCATTGCCCATGCCGAGTATTTCCAAGAAAGCATTGATGCGGCGGCAGTTTATGTCAATGCGTCCACACGGTTTACTGACGGCTTTGTTTTCGGATTGGGCGCGGAAATCGGGATTTCCACCCAAAAAATGCACGCCCGTGGCCCGATGGGTTTGGAAGCACTGACTTCGACCAAATTCTATATCAACGGCAACGGTCAGATCCGACGTTGAGAAACACCCCCTCAACTCCATCAATTTGCGTATAATGGCGGGAAATTTGATTTTCCCCGAACAACCGATTTAGTAAAAGGAACACACATGTCCTCTATCCACGATCAAATCAAAGAAGTCGTAACCACCCACCGCGTCGTATTGTTCATGAAAGGCACGAAGCAGTTCCCACAATGCGGTTTCTCTTCCCGTGCCGTACAAATCCTGAATGCGGCAGGTTGCACCGACTATGTGACTGTCAACGTATTGGAAAACGATGCCGTACGCCAAGGCATTAAAGAATACAGCGACTGGCCGACTATTCCTCAACTGTACGTTAACGGCGAATTTGTCGGCGGTTCTGACATTTTGATGGAAATGTACGAAGCCGGCGAACTGCAAGAATTGCTGAAAGCTTAATCATCTACAATATTCCATAATGTAAAATTGTTGACAAAGGCCGTCTGAAACCCTGATTCAGACGGCCTTTCGTACGAAACATCCCCTTTTCGCCATTCGTGAAAAAAAGTATAATTCACTCCGTCAACGAAACTCGGAAATACAGAAAATGAACGTTACCGTCATCAATCATCCCCTCGTCCGCCACAAACTGACTTTGATGCGCGAGGCAGAATGCAGCACCTACAAATTCCGCACACTCACTACCGAGCTGGCACGCCTGATGGCATATGAAGCCAGCCGCGACTTTGAAACCGAAAAATACATCATCGACGGTTGGTGTGGCTCCATCGAAGGCGACCGTATCAAAGGCAAAACCTTGACCGTTGTCCCTATTTTGCGTGCCGGTTTGGGTATGCTCGACGGCGTACTCGACCTGATTCCTACCGCTAAAATCAGCGTTGTCGGCTTGCAGCGTGATGAAGAAACGCTGAAACCGGTTTCTTACTTTGAAAAATTCGTTGACAGCATGGCTGAGCGTCCCGCCCTGATTATCGACCCGATGTTGGCGACCGGCGGCTCTATGGTTGCGACCATCGACTTGCTGAAAGCCAAAGGTTGCAGCAATATCAAAGCATTGGTATTGGTTGCCGCTCCGGAAGGCGTGAAAGCCGTCAATGACGCGCATCCTGATGTAACCATCTACACTGCCGCGCTCGACAGCCACTTGAACGAACACGGCTACATCATCCCAGGCTTGGGCGATGCCGGCGATAAGATTTTCGGTACACGTTAATTGAAATGTTTAAGGCCGTCTGAAAAGTGTCAAACATCAACTTTCAGACGGCCTTGTTATATGGTTTGCTTTAAAACCTACATCAGAAAGGACAATCATGATCTTCCAAGATAATTTGGCCACCATGCCTGCCATCGACCATTTGAGCGGCTTGGATATTCTCGATAAAGAGGGCAATGTGGTTCATCACATTCCCAATGCGCCCGGCAAACAAGGCTCGCTCAAGCTTTACCATGCTTTGGCGCAAGAGTTTGACGGCAAGCTGGAAGCAGCGGCAGCAGAACGCGGCCTGGCATGGTTTGCCGAACATGTTGCCGATGCCGAAGCCAATCCGGGCAAGCATCCGAATATTGATTTGCTGTTTAAAGTGAAAGCTGAAAATGCCAGCCTGACTTTGAAACCCTTGGCTGCTTAATGAATATAAAAAAGGCCGTCTGAAAATAATTTTCAGACGGCCTTTTTATATGCTTAAAGCCTTAGGCGATAGAAGCTTCAACGAATGCAGTCAGTTGACCTTTAGCCAATGCGCCGACTTTAGTGGCAACGTTTTCACCGTTTTTGAACACCATCAGGGTAGGGATGCCGCGAACGCCGAATTTGGCAGGAGTGGCTTCATTGTCGTCGATGTTGATTTTAACGACTTTCAGACGGCCTTGGAATTCGGAGGCGATGTCGTCCAAGATTGGGGCAATCATTTTGCAAGGGCCGCACCATGGTGCCCAGAAGTCCAGCAATACAGGTACGTCGGATTTCAAAACGTCTTGTTCGAAGCTGGCATCGCTGGTATGGATAATCAATTCGCTGCTCATGTTATTTCCTTTCAAATCGGGATTAATAAAGATGTTGTTCAGAATAGTGGCAGACAGGGAAAATTTCAAGTGCCGCCACCCGGCAATAGTTTTTTTGAAATGCGTCTATCGTAATCCTTAAAGATTCAGACGGCCTCTTGAACCATGTGGCCGGAGTGGGCAATCAAATGGCACGTATAGTCGCTGCTTGGATTGGCAAACACATTTTCGCATTCGCCTTCTTCAACGATTTTGCCGTCTTTCAACACCATCACGCGGTGGGAAATGGCGCGGATGACGGCGAGGTCGTGGCTGATGATGATGAAGGCGAGGCCGTATTCTTTTTGCAGGCCGCTGAGCAATTCAAGGATTTGTTGTTGCCATTGGACATCAAGCGCGCTGGTTGGTTCGTCCAATACGAGGATTTTCGGGCGGACAATGATGGCGCGGGCGATGGCGAGGCGTTGGCGCTGGCCGCCGGAGAATGCGTGCGGATAGCGTTCGAGAGCATCTTTGGGCAGGCCGACTTGTTTGAGGACTTCTTCGACACGGCGGCGCATTTCTTCGCGCGGCATACTAGGCTCGTGAACGCGTAAGGCTTCGGAAACGGTATCAAAGACGTTCATGCGCGGATTGAATGCGCCGAACGGGTCTTGGAACACCATTTGGATTTCGCGGCGCAATTCATGTTGCCATGACTCGCCGTTGATGTGCAGGCTGCCTTCGGAGTCGATAAGGTGCATAACGGCTTTTGCCAGCGTGGTTTTGCCGCAGCCACTTTCGCCGATGATGCCCAATGTTTCCCCCGATTTGAGATCGAAAGAAACGGGGTTGAGAATGGTTTTGTCGCGTTTTTTAAACCAGCCGTCTGATTCTTTGACGGAGAAGGCGATTTGTTCGGCCTTAAGGACGGTAGCAGGGTTTTCAGGCAAAGGGGCGACGCGGCGCGTTGTGCCGGCATTGAGCAGCATTTTGGTGTATTCGTGCTGCGGATTGGCGAAAACTTCGGTTGCTTTGCCGGTTTCGAGGATACGGCCGTTGCGCATAACGGCGACATCGTCAGTAAAACGGCGCACAAGGTTTAAGTCGTGCGTAATGTAGAGCATGGTCATGCCGTGTTCTTCCTGCAGGCGTGAGAGCAGGTCGAGGATTTGGGCTTGGACGGCAACGTCCAAAGCGGTGGTCGGTTCGTCGGCAATCAGGAGCTTGGGCTGGGCTGATACGGCCATGGCAATCATGGCGCGTTGGCGTTGGCCGCCGGAAAGTTGGAAAGGGTAGGCTTGGGCTTTTTGCTCGGGCTGGTGGATGCCGGTTTCGTCTAGGAGTTCGATAGCGCGCGCCCATGCCTGTTTTTTATCCAAACCCAAATGCAGGGACAGGACTTCGGCGATTTGTTCGCCGACACGCATGACGGGGTTGAGGGCGGTCATGGGTTCTTGAAACACCATGCCGATTTCGCGGCCGCGCAGTTTTTGCAGGGCACGTTCGGGCTGAGTCAGCAGATCGGTTCCGCAATATTTCAGACTGCCTTCAAAGGTAACCATCGGATTTAGGCGCATAATGCCTTGCGACAATACGGTTTTGCCGCTGCCACTCTCGCCGACCAATGCCAGTTTGCGGCCGGGTTGCAAGGTCAGGTTGATATCGTGCAGGACTTGCTTGCTCGGAAAGGAGCCGTTTAGGTTTTCGATTTCGAGTATAGGTGTCGTCATGGTCGTGGCCGTCTGAAAAGTTTGTTGATGACAGGTTTTCAGACGGCCTGCATGAATCAAGGGGCCGTCTGAAACAGCGGTTTAGTCTTGAAACTGTTCTTTGAGTTTGCGTTTTAACACTTTGCCGGTGGCATTGCGTGGCAGCTCGTCTTGGAAGATGACTTGTTTGGGGATTTTAAAGTTTGCCAACAGGCCGCGCAGGTGGCTACGGACTTCGGCTTCTTCCAGCTTCATGCCTTCTTTGAGTTGGATAAAGGCAATGATTTCTTCATCGGCGTATTGGTCTTTCACGCCGATTACGGCGGCGGCTTCCACGGCATCGAGTTTGTAAATGGCTTCTTCGATTTCGCGCGGATAGACGTTTTGGCCTTTGGAGATAATTAGGTCTTTTTTGCGGTCAACGATGAAGATGAAGCCGTCTTCGTCTATGGTGACAAAGTCGCCGGTTTTCAGCCAACCGTTGACGATGGTTTCATCTGTGGCGTCAGGCATATTGAGGTAGCCTTGCATTACTGAGCCGCCTTTGATGATGAGTTCGCCCACTTCGCCGCGCGGCACTTCGATCAATTCGTCATCGACGGCTTTTACGGTCAGGCCGGGCAGGGCGACACCGACGCTGGCGGTTTTTTGGCGCTCAGGCGTATTGACGGCCACAACGGGCGAGCATTCGCTCAAGCCGTAGCCTTCCAGCAATTTGGCGCGTGGGAATTTGGCTTTAAAGTCGTCGATGGTTTGTCCGGCCAGAGGCGCGCCGCCGCTGATAAACAGACGGACGCGGTTGAACCATCTGAAATACCAAGGGATTTTGGCTTTGCTCATGGCAGTGTAAATAGCCGGTACGCCGAGGAAAATGGTGGCGCGTTTGAGCAAAACCTGTTTCAACACGTTGGAGAACGGGAAAACGGATTTGACCAAAATAATCGAGCAGGCTTGATATATCGGCAGTAAAACCATGGCGGTCAGCGTAAAGCTGTGGAACATGGGCAAGAAGACGACAAAGCGGTCTTTTTGCGAAATTTGGAAAATTTGTTCTATACCCGAAAGGTTGGAAAACAGGTTGCTGTAACTGATTAATGCGCCTTTGGGGTGGCCGGTTGTGCCGGAGGTGTAGATAATGTGCGCCAAATCGTTGGCTGACGGCTGACGGCTCAGATTCGGCTTGCCGGGGAATGTACGCGCGGCATCGAAATAGCTGTCATCGCCACTGGCGGCGTTGGTTTCACCAATCCAGATGATTTTATTGATTTTGGTTTTGGCTTTGATGTTTTTGAGTTCTTTGGCCAACGGCGCAGAGGCGAACATAAAGCGTGCGCCGCAGTCATTAAGGATGTAGGAAAATTCTTCGCTTTTCAAAAAGACGTTGAGGGGGACGGCTACCGCGCCGATGGAAGTAATGGCGAAATAGGCGGCAATAAATTCGGGAGAGTTGGAAACGACAAGGGCGACCCTGTCGCCAAATTGTACGCCTTGGTGTTGCAGATAGGCGGCGACGGTTTCTACTTCGCGTTTGAGGGAGGAATAGCTGATTTTTTCTTTGTCGTTGAAAATGACTGTGCCTTTACCGTTTTTTTGGCAGGCTGCAGTCAGCATAGCGTAAAAATTAGGGTGGGTGTGCATTTCGGAGTTTGTGTCCATATTGTGTCGATTGATGTACGGTTTCGATGAACCGTTTATTTCGAAGGATAGGTTTTACATCCTATCGGTAAAATAAGCAAGAGGCCGTCTGAAAATACTTTCAGACGGCCTTGAGCTTTGCTGGGCTTAGGAAAGCAATATTTTGAATTTAAACTTATTTATTGTGCTGATGGGAAAATTCTCATTCTTCAAAAGTCTGGCCGTTCGGAAAATAGCACAAGCCGATTGCGTTTCTGTCTCGGGTCATTTCGAGTTTACCGTTGAGTTTGAGGCAGAACCCGGATGACGGGTAGGCAGAGCCGATGGTAGAAGCTTTAGGCTTAGCCATTGTTCAGACGGCCATCGGGTACTTTCTTAAACAGGCGATAGAAATTGTCGCTGGTGTTTTGTGCTAATGTTTCCAAGCTCTCGCCGCGCAGATTGGCTAAGAACTCGGCCGTATAGCGGACGTAGGAAGGCTCGTTTTGTTTGCCGCGTTTGGGAACCGGCGCGAGGAAAGGTGCATCGGTTTCTACCAAGATTCTATCGGCAGGGACGTATTTGGCGGCTTCTTGTATCAGCGGCGCGTTTTTAAACGTCACAATGCCGGAGAAGGAGATATACATGCCTAAATCCAAAGCGGCTTTGGCAAAGGCGACGTCTTCAGAGAAGCAGTGAATCACGCCGGAGTGGGTGTGGCATTCTTTCAAAATCCGCAACGTGTCTCCGGCTGCATCGCGCGTGTGGACGATAACGGGCAGGCCGCTTTCGTTGGCGGCTTGGATATGGTCGGCAAAGCGTTGATGTTGCCATGACAAATCGCCTTTGCACCAGTAATAGTCCAAACCTGTTTCGCCGATACCGACGATTTTCGGATGCTTGGCCGCTTCTACCATTTCGGCAATGGTAAATTCTTCCGCTTCTTGGCTGTCGGGATGTATGCCGATGGTGCAGTAGATGTGGTCGTTTGCCTGGGCGATGTCGAAGACTTCGGCAAAACTTTGTTTGCTGACGCTGATGGCAAGTGCCTGCTTGACGCTTTGCGCTTCCATATTGGCAAAGACTTCGGGCAGGCGGTCTTTTAAGCCGTCAAAGTTGAGATGGCAATGTGAATCGATTAAATACATGGTATTACAGGGTAAAAGTAGTACGGTCGCTGCGCAGGCGCGGGCCAAGCTCGGCTTCGATCAGGTTTTTGGCCTGCAGGCAGCTTTCGTGTTCGGAGAATGCAAGGCCTACGCCTTTGGGGCGGTGGGCTGAAGTGCGCGCCGGATTGATCCAAACGACTTTGGTGGGCAGGAAGCGTTTGGGATAGTCGGCGATTTCTACGGCCAAGAGGATGTCTTCGCCCAGGGAGAATACGTCATCGGTCGGTACGAACAGGCCGCCGTGTTCTAAAAACGGCATATAGCAGTTGTACAGCAGATTGGGGTCTTTGAGTTGCAAAGCCAACATCTTCGCCGGAATGTCTTTTTTATTCATCATTTATTACCTGTTAGGGTTTGTTTTGCCAAAAATCTAAATATTCGATAAGCAGATACTCAAGCTGCATTTTAACACTCAAGGTATGGTATCCGTAAGGGTTGAGCGCGTTCAGACGGCCCAATAGGGCAAACAGCTTGCGTGAATCGGTTTTAGAGGCCGTCTGAAGCAGGGCTTGGGCATGGTGCGGATAATAAAGCGGTGCCATGTTTTGTTGTGCCAAGCCGACATCCATCAGCCACTTTTGCAGCCAGTCGATGAAAACGGCCAGCGGTTGCTTTTGTTTGTCGAACGCGGCGGCGTAGTCGAGTATGGCCAACAGGCGCGGGGCAGTCAGCAGTGTCAGCAACTCTTCGCGTAATGCGTCCAATTCGGGAGTCGGCGTGAATAAAGGCGCGCCGCTGTGAAATGCCAACAAGGCTTCGGCATTTTCCACACCCTGTTGGCGCAAGTATGTCGCAGCCTGCTCATGGGTAGGCGAGGGCAGCACCATCTGGCGGCAACGGCTTTTGATGGTGGGCAGGAGTTTGTCGCGCACATGGGTAACGAGCAGGAAAACGACGTGTTGCGGTGGTTCTTCCAGAGCTTTCAACAAACCGTTTGCCGCCTGTGTATTCATGCTTTCCGCCGGATGCACCAATACCACGCGCAGGCCGCCGCGGACAGCGGTCAGGTAAATGTTTTCCACAATATCGCGCACAGCATCGATTTTGATTTGCAGGAGTTTGCGTCCTGTTGCCTCGCCTTCGGGAATTTCCGGCGTGAGTTCGTAAAAGTCGGGATGCGTGTTTTGGCTGAACAAATGGCACGAAGCACACTCGCCGCAGGGTTCATGACCGGACTTGGGCGATTCGCACAGCAATGCCTGCGCGACAAAGCGGGCAAACTCGGTTTTACCGGTATTTTCTTTGCCGGTAAACAGCCAGGCGTTAGGACGGTTTTGCCAATGGGCGGCGAGCTGTTGCCATTGGGTTTCATGCCATGGATAAATCATATCGTTTGGGAACTATAAGTTAGGTGGTTATTATACTCTCAGGCCGTCTGAAAAAGGTTTCAGACGGCCTTTAATAAACTGCCTAAAAATTAATTAAATATATTTTTACTTTGAAATATCAACTATTAAGCTGACTTATTCACAGCCTTTGCACACGCTTGTTTGGGGAAAATGTGCATTTTGTTTTGAGGTGAAATTGTGCTTAAAATTTAGGCAGATGTGTTTTTTAATTTTAAATCAGACAGTAATCTGATTTATGCACAGGCTGTCCACGCGATTGAACAATGAAAATGTGCATGATGGGGATATATTTCAGACGGCCTTATTTGCTGATTTTCAACAAAGCGGTCAAATCTCCGATAAATTTCGGTTCTCGTTTGATGAGGTAAACAATCAACGGAAGATTACCCACGGCAACAATCAAATATAGCAGCGTAATGCTGTCAAACAACATCAGCAAAACCGCGCTCAAAATGGCGGCAGACACCATAAACACGCCGTTGATGATGTTGTTGGCGGCGACGGCGTGGGCGCGGAAGGTTTCGCTGCTGGCGGTTTGCAGCCAAGTGTAGAGCGGTACGGAGAAGAAGCCGCCGAAAAAGCCGATAGCCGACATCACCAGCATAATTGGATACGCTTGGACTTGTGATAAAAACCAAATAATGCCGTTTAATTCGGTAAAGCGTTGGCCGTGGGTCAGCCACACCAGCAATAATCCACAGACAGTCAGCCCCAGAGTACCGATGGTGACCAAGCCCAAAATCAGGCGCTCATGGCTGAGTTTGGCGCATAACACCGAGCCGATAGCGATACCTATGGAGAACAGCGCCAACATCAGGTTGAACACATTATCGTTGCCGCCCAAATGGATTTGTGTGAACGTCGGCAGTTGGGTGGTATAAACCGAGCCGATAAACCAAAACCATGAAATACCGATAATGGAAGTAAATACGGGACGGTCGGCCGCCGCTTCACGAATCAGTGAATTCGTGCCTTTGATGATATTCCATTCGATTTTTGTATCCGGCATTTTAGCGGGGACAGACGGCATAAACAGGCTGGTCATCGTGCCGCCGACGGCGACCAATAACACCAAACCGCCAACAATATACGGCGGAACGCCTGCGACTGCCGTGCCCAAAAGTTGGCCAAGCAAAATGGCGATAAACGTACCCGATTCAATCAGGCTGTTGCCCATAATCAGCTCTTTGTCGTTGAGGTAATCGGGCAAAATCGCGTATTTCAGCGGGCCGAACAAGGTCGATTGTGTGCCCATGCAAAACAGGCAGATTAAAAGCAAAGGTGCGGATTGGATATAGAAGCCATACGCCGCCACTGCCATGATGATGATTTCCAACAGCTTGATCCAGCGCGCCAAAACGGCTTTATCGAATTTGTTGCTCAGCTGCCCTGACAGCGCGGAAAACACGAAGTAGGGCAGGATAAACAGCATTGCGCCCAAGTTCAGCATTTGGCTGGGCGGCAGAAAGTCATTTTTGCCCAAACCGTAAAAACTGATCATCACGAATAATGCGGTTTTGAACATATTATCGTTAAACGCGCCCAAAAACTGCGTCCCAAAGAGCGGCGCAAAACGGCGGGTCGTGTGGAAATTCAGATTATCTTTTTTAAGGCTCATTGTTTGGATTCTTTGTCTTCGTCTTTTTCGATCAGTTTTTCAGTGGAGTCATCGTCCATCAAAATGCGGTGCGCAGGGCCTTCAAGGTCGTCAAACTGTCCGTTTTTACCCGACCACCAGAAAAACCAGCCGATGATAAAGGCCAAAATAATGCTGATGGGGACAAGGATAAACATACTTTCCATTACATCGCTCCGGTCAAATCGGTCAGGATAAAGGTTTTACCGCTGATGGTCAGGTATTCGTTGCGCAACGCACCGATATTTTTATCGTCAAAAAACAATTCGATACGCTCTTTAACCACGCGCCAGTATTGCGGGATATCGGTTTGCTCAAAAGGCGACAATACCGCCGCTTCGGCTGCATCTTC
Organism: Neisseria sp. P0020.S003; assembly: GCF_051957095.1. Taxonomy (NCBI): domain Bacteria; kingdom Pseudomonadati; phylum Pseudomonadota; class Betaproteobacteria; order Neisseriales; family Neisseriaceae; genus Neisseria; species Neisseria sp. P0020.S003. The sequence continues at coordinate 77,911 of NZ_JBQCWU010000005.1, forward strand.
GCTTTGCAGCTTGATTGCGAAGCGTCCGCTTTGCGGCGGATTTTGCGATTCATCGTCTGCCAGCATAATAAAAAATCCGACGTGTTCGCCGTCTTGAGTGTGGATACTGAAATAATGCATATCGGGAAATCTTCAAAACCGCCGTCATTTTTTTCAGACGGCCTAAAATAAAATTCCGTCCATTTTACATCAAATATTAAGTCAAGCAGCCGATTACATTTTTTGTTAGAATACGGCGTTTACTTTGTTAATCTGTTCAGACCGCTACCCACTACGTCCCACAAGGGGTGCAACATAGCCGGAGCAGCAGTAAGGTCCCGACAAAAAATGCCGTCTGAAACCTCAAGGAGCATAAAATGACACAAAAATTAATCTTGGTTTTGAACTGCGGCAGCTCTTCCCTCAAAGGTGCCGTATTGGATAACGACAGCGGCGAAGTATTGCTGAGCTGCCTTGCCGAAAAACTCAATCTGCCCGATGCCTACATCACCTTCAAATTCAACGGCGAAAAACACAAAGTTGACCTGTCTGCCAAGCCCGACCACACCGGTGCAGTTGAAGCCCTGATGGAAGAACTCAAAGCCCACGGCCTCGATACCCGTATCGGCGCGATCGGCCACCGCGTGGTAAGCGGCGGCGAATTGTACAGCGAATCCATTTTGGTTACCGACGATGTTATCGCTGGTATCGAAAAATGTATTCCACTTGCACCTTTACACAACCCGGCCCACCTTTTGGGCCTGCGGGCTGCACAAAGCATCTTCAAAGGCCTGCCGAACGTTGTCGTATTCGACACTGCATTCCATCAAACCATGCCTGAACACGCTTACAAATATGCTGTTCCACATGAATTGTATGAAAAATACGGCTTGCGCCGCTACGGTGCGCACGGTACCAGCTACCGCTACGTTTCTGATGAAACCGCCCGTTTCCTCGGTAAAGACAAAAAAGACCTGCGCATGGTCATTGCTCACTTGGGTAACGGCGCATCTATCGCAGCAGTTGCCAACGGCGAATGTAAAGATACCAGCATGGGCCTGACTCCGCTGGAAGGTTTGGTAATGGGTACCCGTAGCGGCGATATCGACCCATCAGTTTTCAGTTTCTTGGCTGAAAACGCAAACATGACCATTTCCCAAATTACCGAAATGCTGAACAAAAAATCAGGCCTGCTCGGTATCTCCGGTTTGTCTAACGACTGCCGTACCATCGAAGAAGAAGCTGCCAACGGCCACGCAGGTGCCAAACTGGCTCTGGAAATCTTCATCTACCGCTTGGCTAAATACATCGGCAGCATGGCAGTAGCAGCCGGCGGTTTGGACGCATTGGTGTTTACCGGCGGCATCGGCGAAAACTCCGACATCATCCGCGAACGCGTATTGGGTTACTTGGGCTTCCTCGGTTTGCACATCGACCAAGAAGCCAACCTGAAAGCCCGTTTCGGTAACGCCGGCGTAATTACCACTGCCGACAGCAAAGCTGTTGCCGTTGTGATTCCTACCAACGAAGAATTGATGATTGCACACGATACAGCCCGTCTGAGCGGCCTGTAATCCGTCATTATTGAAAACCTGCCCGCAAGGGCAGGTTTTTTGTTGTGTATAGATAAAGAGAATTTTGAGAATATACTGAAAAAAGCCGGTAAACATTGTGTTTACCGGCTTTTTAATCAGTGCAATATTAAGAATGCTGACGGATAGGTTTAGAACTTATAACTGATGGTAAACAGCAAAGTCCTGCCTCGTGCGTAGTTGTTCAAGACGGAACGTGTCGTGCCGCCATATTTGCCATTGCATAAACCGTTGGCATCGCATTCGACTTCCTCATCATCTAAACCGCCTTTTCTTTCAAATACGCTGAAATAGCGCTGGGTTGCAGCATCGTTTGCAGCATCCAAAGGGTCGATATAGCGTTTATTGAACGCATTTTGAATGTCGAAACGAAGGATAAGGTTTTTCTTCGGTTCATAATTGGCATAGAAATCAAAAATCATCGGCTGTCTGTTGATGCTTTCTGTTTTTTTGATCACTCTTCTGCCCATTTGATGTGAAGAGTAGGTATTGGCACCGGTTGTACCGTCAACAAATTCCTCCTCAGTCGTCGCCCGTGTACTTTTGCCGTAATAGCGCATAATGCCGCCGATGGTCAATTTGTTGCCCAACCATCGGGACCCTAATTCAAACCGACCATAATCTCGGGGTAAGCGTGAAATTTTGCTTAAGCCGTAGCCCTGTTTAATTTGGTCTTCTTTAGAAGAATTACGGGGCGATTCGCTGGCATCGCTATAATTGGTCGGCTGGTTGGTTTTTTGATATGCGTAAGACAGGGTTGTAAAAAAGCGGCCGAAATCATAGTTCATTTCCACTTCCAAACCATTTTTATGGACAGGTTTGGCATAGTTTCGATGCTGGATAGAGTATTGCAGGCCGGTACTGGTTACCCAGCTGGGTGCTTGATCCAAATCCCACCATTTGCCATAAACATTGTGAATATAGTTGTTTATTCTGCTGCGATAGGCGACCAGTTTGAAACCCAATACATCGTCCGGCTTGAAAATCCCTTTTTTGAAGGTATTGAAGCCTATTTGGTAAGTATTGGCCTGTTCCGGCTTAAGGGCGGTATTGACGCCTGAGTCGCCGATTTGTGAAAAATACATTTCTTGAATATTCGGCATTCTATGCGTACGCGAATAGCTGATAAACGGCATAAAGTAATCGTTGACATTGATGTTTAATGCCACCGAATGGTTTACCGCATGCTTTTTACCGGATTTGGTATAAACCGGTTCGTAAAGGTCGCAGCTTGGCGTGCAATGCTGTTTATAAATTTCAGAATCTTCTCCAAATGCTTTTTTAAAGTCTTCTTGGGTATTGAAGTAGTCGGTATATTCGCCCTTGTAGCGGTAGTTGACCATATTGGCGCTGTAATTCAATTGATAAATGCCTTTTTTCAAGGAAGTATCAAAATAGAACGTATTGAATTTTTGCTGGCCTGAAGGTTGCAATATGGTTGATTTCTGAGGAAATATTCCTTTGTCGCCTTTGAAGCGGCCTAAAAAGCTATACAGGCCGGCATCTTGATCCGGGCCGTCGTAAAACAGGCTCAGCTCTTCCGGAAAGCGGTTTTTACTGTATTGGTTTTTAAAGAAATTGAAACCGACAGTAGCTTTTAAATCTGTTTTTTGGGGAAGTTTGAAAGAAAAACTGTTGTTGATATCCAAAAGATTGGCTGTATTTTTGGTTTCCAAATAATCAAGCAGTCCCCATCCTGAAAAACGTGAGTTTTTCGGATATTTTTGTTTTCCCAAATTATGGGCGGCCAACACGTTTAAATCGACATAATCGCCAATGTTTAAGTTGTAATTGGCTTGGTAGTTGCGGTTTTCTACTTTGCGGCTGCCGATACGGTTGTTCATGGTACGAAGCTGAAGGTCCAGCTTGTTGTTGTCGTTTTCGTATTCCACTTTGACCAAATGGCTGTTTGAGCGTTGTTGCAGGCTGGTCGGGTCGATTGGAGTCAGATCCCATTGCGGTGCCAAATTCTCTTTCCAGCCTCTTTCCAAGTCATCGACATAATCTCTTTGTAAAACTTCAGGATCGTTATATTTTTTGGAGAAAGGGTAGTCCCAATAACTTTTACCAACCGCATTGCGCTTAGAAAAGTCGCGAACCCAACGATTTTGCCCTTGGTCGAATTTTAATAAGTTGCTCTCAAAATATTCTTGTTTTTTACGGTCCAAATATTCTTCGCCAAAATTGCCGATACGCTGACCGCCGCCACCTACTTTATAGTTTTGCTCGACATTACGGTGGCTGTAGCCATATAACGCGCCAAGGCGCGCGCCACTGTCAAACCATTTTTGTACCGCTCCGGTTGCCATAAAGTTGCTTTTGGTGCTGTTTGTGCCGGTCAATCCTTTGGTCAAGAGTCCAAAAGTATTGTTTCCGTGTACCACATCGTCTACCCGTAAAGTACGGAAATTGGCTGTACCGGATAAGGTATTGATGCCGTTGGCACCCGAGAAACTGCCTTTGGTTACATCCACACCGGCAATAAAATTGGGATCCAGTGCCGTACCGAATTGCGAGGAGCTGCCGCTGCGTCCAGCATCGGCAGAAGTGGAATAGAAGGTTTGGGTTACGCCGTCAACCATCGTATTGACGCGACCCAAACCGCTATCGCCACGGATATTGACCGCCAATACCCCCGATCCCTTGTCTTGTTGGGTGAAAACACCGGGCATACTCCGCACGATGGCGTCGATGTTTTCGCTGGATTGATAAACGCGTTCACGCGAACTTTTGGCTTGGCCTTCGGTAAAAACTTTTTTCTCTTTGGCAATGTGTTTACCTTTGACTTGAATTTCATCAAGCTCTTGAGTTGAAAACTCTTCTTCTGCGTGTGCGATACTTGTTATAGCCAGTAAAGATAATGTTAGTAGATTTAATTTGAAATTCGGATTCATGATAGTTACCTCAGAAACGAAGCTGCTACTGTATAACATATTATTAAACTTTACAAATATTTTGATAATGGTTTTTATTTTTTAAAAAATAAAGTAGATTCTTGTTTCAGGAGATAATCCAACCGCATATGATTAATCTGGCTGAAAAGATAAAGCAGGTCTGAATTTGAATTGGGTTGGTCGAGAAAAGGGGAGATTTAATTGAATTTAAACAGCCGGAAGAAGAAAATTTGATTGCGCTATGTGAATTGAGCCGTCGGTTTCAAATGAAACCGGTAAAAAACATGAAATGCAAAATATAAAGTCGATATAGAAAGGTTTGAAGGCAGTTGAAGAAAAGGCCGTCTGAAAATGATATTTCAGACGGCCTTTATTGCTTTAAGCCTTATTCCGGACCGCGGAATGTATCGTGGCAAGATTTGCAGCTTGCACCGGTTTCGCCGTAAGCGGCTTTGATTTCTTCCAATTTGCCAGTTTGGGCGGCGGCGTTGAGTTTCTCAACTGCTGCGACGAATTTTTCTTCTTCGGCTTTGAATGTGGCTGTGTCTGTCCAAATGGCAGGCAGGGCGCGGCCGTTGCCTTGAGGGTCGGATTCAAACAGGGTGAACGGTTTTTTGCTGTTTTCAGCAAAAATGGCTGCAGCTTGTTTGAATTTCTCAACGTCGTAAGGCTCTTCGTCTTTGACCATTTTGCCCATACGGGTGAACTCAGGCATCATGGATTTGAACGCGGCCGTACGGTCTTCGGAAATAGGGCCTTTAGGCTGGGAAGGCGCACCGCTGCCGCCGCAGGCGGAAAGCGTAAGCGCTACTGCTGCCAGCGCAACAGGGAGAAAACGGGTTTTCATATGGAGTGTGTCCTATTGTAATGATATGATTATCGTTAAATTTAAAATCAGCCGGCCAACCACTCAGGCCGTCTGATGAGGCGTTATCATACCTTAAACCCAAGTCTGAAACGAGTACAGAAAGGAAACGATATGGCAATTTTGATTACCGGGGCATCGGCAGGATTCGGCGCGGCGATGTGCCGCACCTTTGTTGCGGCAGGCTATCATGTCATCGGCGCGGCACGGCGCGAAGATAAATTGCAGCAGTTGGCAGAGGAATTGGGCGAGCAGTTTTACCCGTTGGAAATGGATGTTTCGCGTACGGAGTCGATTCAAAACGCTTTGAACAGCCTGCCCGAGCATTTATCCGAAATCGATTGCCTGATCAACAACGCCGGTTTGGCTTTAGGTCTGGATTCCGCTGATAAAGCCGATTTTGGCGATTGGGAAACCATGATTCAAACCAATATCATCGGCCTGACTTTTCTGACCCGCCAGATTTTGCCGCAAATGGTAGCGCGCAAACAAGGCTACATCATTAATTTGGGTTCGATTGCCGGCAGTTATGCTTATTCCGGCAGTAATGTCTATGGCGCGACCAAGGCTTTTGTGCGTCAATTCAGTATGAACCTGCGCGCCGAATTGGCAGATAAAAATATCCGCATTACCAATATCGAACCGGGTTTGTGCGGCGATACCGAGTTTTCCAATGTCCGTTTCAAAGGCGACGATCAGCGTGCGGCCGAGGTTTATGAGAATGTCGAGTTTATCCAGCCGCAAGATATTGCCGATACCGCTTTATGGCTCTATCAGCGTCCGGCACGGATGAACGTCAATTCCATCGAAATCATGCCGGTTGCCCAGACCTTTGCAGGCATGAAAGTTTACCGCGATGAGCCAGCTCCGGTGAAGGAAGAAACGTTTGAAAAACAAAGCATGTCTTTGTTTGGAAAAATTAAATCTTGGTTTAAGTAATCGGCATCAGGCCGTCTGAAGGTTTCAGACGGCCTCTTTGTTATCTGAAATTGAACAAACACGTTATAATGTAATTTTTTATTAACAAGGCCGTCTGAAAGGCTGTTTCAGTTATGAACGCAATCAAACAAAAAATCTTAGAACAAGCGCAGCGCGATGGCGTGCAGGTAACCGCATTGCGCGAGCAAGTGCTTGATATTGTTTTGAAACAAAGCGGCGTGATTAAAGCCTATAACGTTCTGTCGCAGATGCAGCAGCAAAGCGAGGGCGTGGTTGCGCCGCCGACGGCCTACCGCGCCCTTGATTTTTGGGCCGAGCAGGGCGTTTTGCACAAAGTGGCGGCGGTCAACGGCTATATTTTGTGCAGCCACGCGCAGCATGAGTGCAACGACCATTGCCATGACCACGAAGAAGCCGAAGCGCACCACAGCGCGTTTATTTTGGTTTGTACCGAATGCGGTACGGCGGATGAGCAGACCTTGAGCCACGAATGGGCGGCATTGCGCGCAGGCGTTGCCGAAAGCGGCTTTGCGCTGAAAGAAGAACACGTTGTTTTAACTGGAATCTGTAAAAAATGTCAGAAGTGAAAAAAACCAAAGTCCACCTGATTTCAGGTTTTCTGGGAACAGGCAAAACCACCGCGCTTAAAAGCTTGATGGCGCAAAAAGACCCGAATGAAAAATGGGTCATCATCGTCAACGAATTTGGCGAAATCGGCATTGACGGCGCCGTCTTGAGCGACAACGGCATTCCCGTGGCAGAAATCGCCGGCGGCTGTTTGTGCTGCACTGCCGGCGCGCAAATGGGTACGACCGTACAAAAAATGCTGCGCGACGCCCAACCCGACCGCTTGATGATTGAAGCCAGCGGCCTGGCGCACGCCGCCAGTGTTATCGACGAATTGAAAGCCAAACCGCTCGACAGTATGCTGGAAATCGGCGCAGTCTTTACCGTTGTCGATCCGCGCCAATTCATTAATCCCGATTACGCGCAACAAGCCTTGTATAAAGACCAAATCGGCATTTGCGACGTATTGGTCGCCAGCAAAACCGACTTGTGCACCCCCGATCAGCTGGCTGAGTTTCACGATAAAGCGGCCAAGCTGTTCCCGCCTAAAGCCAAAGTGGTTGAAGTACAAAATGCGCAACTCGATATCCAATGGCTTGATATTCCCGTTGTCGAAAAATCGCGCTACCGCCTCAAAGCCCTGCCTGACAATACCATGGGCTTCCAGTCTCAAGGCTTCACTTTCCCTGCCGGACGTGATTTCGACGGCGAAAAACTGACCGATTTCTTCAACGACCTGCCCAAATTTACAGACGGCCTCGTCCGCGCCAAAGGCGTGTTCCAAGTGCTCGGCACATGGGTGTGGCTCAACTGGGTGGACGGTCAATGGGGCGCAAACCAAGTTTCATGGCGCCGTGATTCCCGTTTTGAATTGATTGCCAAATCGTTTGATGCGGATTTGATTGAGAAGAAATTGCAGGAGGCGTTGGAGAAGTAAATCATCGGCCAAACGCTTATTAATTCGTTACTATATGCCGTCTGAAGTCAGCGGTTTCAGACGGCCTTTAAATCAAAAAAAATAGAGGAACACTTAACCATGTGGCGTTATATCTTTCATCGTATGCTCCTTTTGATTCCCACGTTGTTGGGGATTTTGGCGATTACCTTCGCCGTGATTCAGTTTGTCCCCGGCGGTCCGGTGGAGCAGATGGTTCAGCAGCTGACGCAGGGTGCAGTTGGCGGTGAAACAGCAGGACACAGCATGCCCGGAACTTTGGCCAAAAACGGCAACCGCATCAGTGCGGAAGATTTGGCCGCGCTGAATGCTTTATACGGTTTCGACAAGCCGCCTGTGACGCGTTTTGTCGATATGGTATGGAAATTCGCCCGTTTCGATTTGGGCGAGAGCTTTTTCCATCATCAAACCGTATTTGAGCTGGTGAAAGAGAAAATGCCGGTATCGATGAGTTTGGGTTTGTGGACGTTCTTCCTGACTTATTTGATATGTATTCCGTTGGGTATTGCCAAGGCGGTCAGGGATGGCAGCCGATTTGATACGATTACGGGCATGGTGATTTTGGTCGGCTATACCGTACCGCCGTTTGTCTTGGGTTTGGTGTTGCTGGTGTTGTTTGGCGGCGGCAGCTTTTTTGCCTGGTTCCCACAGGGAGGCTTGGTCGGTGATGATTTCGATACGCTCTCTTGGGCAGGTAAAGTCAAAGATTATTTGTGGCATATGGCTTTGCCGATTACCGCTTCGGTGGCAGGAAACTTGGCGGTGATGACCGTATTGACGAAAAATGTGTTCCTTGAAGAAATCCGCCGTCAATATGTTTATACCGCGCGAGCCAAGGGCTTGCCTGAGAAGCAGATTTTGTGGAAGCATATTTTCCGCAACACCATGATTCCTCTGATTACCGGTTTCCCGGCCGCATTTATCGGCGCATTCTTTACCGGCAGCCTGTTGATTGAAACGTTGTTCTCGCTGGACGGGTTGGGTTTGTTGTCTTACGAGGCAGTGATGAAACGCGATTATCCTGTCGTAATGGGTACGCTGTATGTGTTCACGCTGATGGGGTTGTTGGCTAAATTGGTGTCGGATATTTCTTATTCATGGGTCGATCCGCGCATTCACTTTGGCGGACAGAAATAAGGCCGTCTGAAAATATCTTCAATCCATTATTAAAGAATGTTTCGAACCATGAAAAAGAAAAAATCTACTTCAAACCCTACTTGGCAAGCCTTTAAACAGCATAAGCGCGGTTGGTTGGCTTTGCGGATTTTGGCCGTTTTGTTTGTCGTCACTTTGCTTGCTCCTTTGTGGAGCAACGACAAACCTTTGTGGATACGCTATCAAGGCGAGTATTTCTTCCCCTTGGTAAACGAATATAACGAAACCGCATTTGGCGGCGATTTCGATACGCCGGCGGATTATCTGGATCCGCTTATCCGCCACAACATCACTTCAGACGGCAATTTTGCCCTTTACCTGCCCAATCCTTACGATGCCGATACCTTGAACGATTTTGATACGGCACCCGATCCGGCCAAACCGTCCGAACGGCATATCTTAGGAACGGACGACCGCGGCCGCGACCTGTTGGCGCGCTTGGTTTACGGTTTCCGCGATTCGCTGTTGTTTGCCTTGGTGTTGACCGTGGTGACTACCGTAATCGGCGTGGTTGCAGGCGCGGTGCAGGGTTATTTCGGCGGCAAAACCGACCTTCTGATGCAGCGTTTTATCGAGGTTTGGGGTGGTATGCCGGAGCTGTACCTCTTGATTATCCTGTCTTCGTTCTTTAATCCGGGACTGTTGATTTTGCTGGTGTTGCTGTCGCTTTTCGGCTGGATGGGCTTGTCCGACTATGTCCGTGCCGAGTTTTTGAAAAACCGTCAGACCGATTACGTTTTGGCGGCGCGCGCGATGGGCGTGGGCAACCGTGAAATCATGTGGCGCCATATCCTGCCCAACAGCTTGACGCCGGTACTGGCCTTCCTGCCTTTTCGTATTTCCGGTGCTGTACTTGCCCTGACCAGTTTGGACTTCTTGGGCTTGGGCGTACCTGCTTCACAGGCAAGTTTGGGCGAGTTGCTGGCGCAAGGCAAAGACAACTTGGACGCGTGGTGGATCGGCCTGTCTGCCGTTGCTACACTGACGGTGATGCTGCTTTTGCTGGTCATGATCGGCGAAGGTTTGCGTCAGGCATTTGACGTACGCGCACGCAGTTAATTGCTTTTCTAAAGCGTGAAGAGGGTGGGCAGCAAAGCTTATCCTGCATTCTTAGGGCCGTCTGAAAAGTTTCAGACGGCCTCATCCATTCGTTTGAATCATTAAAAACCATGAATCAAGAAATCACATTTCTTACTCTTTTTCTGCTCGGCTTTTTTGGCGGAACGCATTGCGTCGGCATGTGCGGCGGATTGAGCAGTGCATTCGCTTTGCAGCTGCCGCCACATTTAAACCGAATCGGGCTGATTGTATTGTTGAACTTGGGGCGAATCAGCAGCTATGTCGTCATTGGCCTGTTGGTCGGCTTGGTCGGGCAGGTCGGCATTTCCTTGGACGATACGCGCGCGGTTCAAAACGCTTTGTATATTGCCGCCAATGTCTTGCTGCTTTTGCTCGGGCTGTATCTTGCCGGTATTTCGACCGCCGCAACCAAAATCGAAGGCATCGGCAAACCGATATGGAAACGCCTGAATCCTTTGCTGAATAAATTGCTGCCGATTAAATCGGTTCCTGCCTGTTTCGGCGTGGGCATGCTTTGGGGGTGGCTGCCTTGCGGTTTGGTGTACAGCGCGTCTTTGTATGCCTTGGGTAGCGGCAATGCCTTGCACGGCGGGCTGTATATGCTGGCGTTTGCATTGGGGACCTTGCCGAACTTGCTTGCGATGGGCATATTTGCCGCGCAGTTGAAAACCTTTCTGCAAAAACGCATGGTTCGTTTGTGCGCCGGATTGTTGGTGGCAGGATGGGCGATATGGCGCTTGGCTGTATTTGCGATGGGGCAAATCGGGTAAGGTAAAAAGGTTTTATTTAGTTTGTTGTTTTGCAATCAAAAAGGCCGTCTGAAAGATTTGAACTGGCCCCCAAATCTTGGACACTCATAAAAGCCTATTCAGGCGCTCTGTGCAAGCTGGGTTCTGTATGCGACAGGACTCAGCTTTTTCAATTTCAAACTGCAACGCTCCCGGTTGTAGTAATC
>NZ_JBQCWU010000006.1:0-87385 GCF_051957095.1 Neisseria sp. P0020.S003
TGGTTTGGGGTTTGAGCAGTCTGCCCCTTGCGGCTTTAAGTGCGCGGTAAATGGTGACGCGGCTGACTTGGTAGCGGCGTGCCAGGGAGGTGACGCTTTCCTTCCCCTGCGTGTAGGCCAGCCAAATGGCTTGGCGGTGGTGAGGGGTGAGACGGGTGTTTTTGTGCATGTTCATATTTCAGTATTCTCCTGGAAATACTGTAAACAACGCTACTAGTTTCTACATATTATTTACCCATACATACTTGCTAAAGACCATTTTTCCATTATGCATTGCCAACCCACCCAAAAATTTGATAATAATGCAAACAACATCTAAGCCGTGTATATATCATGAAACACAAAACAGCCTTTAAGCCCATAGTTATCAGTATTGTGCTTTCTATCCTTCTGATTACAACAGCTGTATTTTTTGCCCGTCATCACAACTCTATCCCAAGTATTAATACCGATTTCCTACAACAGGAGATTACCGAACCCGAAGAACCATCTCCGCAAATTGTCCAATCTGCACGAAATCAAATTGGTAAAACCCTTCGTTACGACCCGGCTTACACGAAGCTCACTTATCCGATGGGCGATGTACCGATGGAAAAAGGCGTTTGCACAGACGTGGTCATCCGTGCATTGCGTGAGCAAAATATAGATTTGCAAGAGCTTGTTCATCAGGACATGAGCCGCAACTTTTCCGTCTATCCTAAACGCTGGGGTTTGAAACAACCTGATACCAATATCGACCACCGCCGTGTCCCTAACCTAATGACTTATTTCACGCGTCAAGGCTGGGCCGTTCAAGATACAAACTATCAAGCTGGCGATATTGTAACTTGGGAACTAAAAGGAAACCGTCCCCATATCGGCATTGTCTCCGATCGAAAAATCGGCGATAGGCCACTGATTATCCATAATATCGGTTCGGAAACCCGTGAAGACGACGTCCTCTACCGCTACACCATCACCGGACATTTCAGGCTTCCCGTTCAATAAATCATGAGACTACTGAAAGATTCACTTCAATATCATACCCAATCTGTAATTTTGCGCTTTTTTTTACAATCCACCTTTCGAGGCCGTCTGAAACCATAGATGAGATAACCATCCGACAAAATATTAGAGACAGTGCGACATATTCCATATCACTGATATATATGATAGTGTGATGAACTTTTACGATTTTAATTATATTGGAATCATGGATGGAGAAAATCGGTAAGTGGATAAGCTATCGAAACTAAAGATTAAATATACAATTTTTATATCAATATTTTTTATCGTTTTTTAAAAGGGAGCTGAATTTTATACATATACAGTCGATAATGTGCCTTCATATTTTATAGACTGGGAAAGGAATATTCCTTTCTTGCCCATATTTATGTTGCCTTATATGACGTCACCGTTTTTCTTCTTGGTCACTATATTTTTGGAAAAGAACGAAAGCAGTCTGAAATTACTGATAAAAAGAGCAACCTTTTTAATCGGAGTTTCTACTGCTCTATTTGTAATATTTCCTATGAAATTTTATTGTCCCAAGCCTGAAGTCGATAACCAAATTTTAAAATCCTTCTTTTATATTTTGGGAAAATTGGACAGTAGTTTTAATCAATGCCCGTCATTACATGTGAGTTTCGCTTTTCTTTCGACTGAGGTTTATTGTAGAGAATTCAAATCCAAATTCTTAAAATCATTTTTTGGTATATGGGGATTTTTACTCGCCATTTCAGTCTTATTTGTCTATCAACACCATTTGATTGATTTCGTAGGAGGAACATTGATATTTTTAATCACTTGTATCCTTTTCCCAAGAAAAAAGACAGTTTAAGCATTTTGTCACATAATCTTAGAAAGCCCTGCAACAATGATTGACCCATAGTTTAAACATACAAAAAGGCCGTCTGAAACCATTTCAGACGGCCCTTTTACTTTTACCTAACCCTCTATTTAACCGCAACCGCCGCATTTGCCGCAGCCGCTGCTGCAGTCACGTTTTTTAGGTTTGAATACGAATTTTCGCAAGAGGAAGAATACGCAGGCGAGCATAATCAAGCCGACGATAATATATTGAGTCATGACGATAGTATCCTTGAAGAAATTTGGTAAACCACGAATGCGGCAAAATAAGCCATCAGGAACAAATAGCCTGTAATCATAAGCATATTTTTCGTGGATTTGGTTTCGCGTTTAATTACGGTCAAAGTCGCGGCACACATCGGAGCATATACATACCAAGCCAAGAAAGCAAAGGCAGTCGGCAATCCCCAGTTGTTGTGTACGATAGGAATCAGTGCGTTTTGTACCGCATCTTCAGACGACGCGCTGACGGCGTAAACGGTACCCAAAGCGGCGACAACTACTTCGCGCGCGGCAATACCCGGAATCATGGCGATACACATTTCCCAAGTAAAGCCCAAAGGTGCAAACAACGGCTGAATAGCATGACCAAGCGTACCTGCCAAGCTGTAATCGATGGCTGCACCGGTTGCGCCTTCAGGCGGTTGCGGCCAGCTTACCAAGCCCCACAGAACCACGGCCAACGCAAAAATGATGGTACCCGCGCGTTTCAGGAAGGCTTTTACCCTATCCCACAGACTAGTCATGATGTGTTTAAAGTTAGGCGTACGGAAAGTCGGCAATTCCATCAAGAGTGGGAATTGTTGCACGTTGCCTTTCATTCGCGCCAAGCGTTTCATGATATATGCCGCCAATGCAGCCGACAGGATGCCTGCGATATAAAGAATAAACAGTGTCAGGCCTTGCAGGTTGAAAATACCGCCCACTGTACGGTCAGGAATGACGGCGGCGATAATCAGCGCATACACCGGCAAACGTGCGGAACAAGTCAGCAACGGCGCAACCGCAATGGTAACAAGGCGTTCGCGCGGGTCGTTAATGGTTCGCGCCGACATCACGGCAGGAACGGCACAGGCAAAGCTGGACAAAAGGGGAATAAACGAACGGCCGGACAAACCGCTTTTCGCCATGATGTTATCCAACAGGAAGGCTGCACGCGGCAGATAGCCCGAGTCTTCCAAAAGCAGGATAAAGGCAAACAAAATCGTAATCTGAGGCAGGAACACCAACACGCTGCCCAAACCGGCAATGACGCCGTTGACGAGCAAGTCGTTGAGGATGCCCGGCTCCATGTTGGCGCCTATCCATTCGCCCAGCGCAGCAAAGCCGCCTTCGATGGCATCCATAATCGGCGCCGCCCAAGTGTAAACCGCTTGGAACACCATAAACAGGATCACCAGCAGCATAATCATGCCCCAGACGGGGTGCAGCACGATGTCGTCGAGTTTTTTGTGCCATGCGGGCAGCGTCATCTGGGTGCGTACCACTTGTGCCAAAATCGATTCGACTTCTTGATAAAGTTTGTCGCTATCCAGCGCATCGAGCGTGCGTTCGGCAGAGGCGGGGTTTGCGGGGAAAGAGCGTTTGCGCGGCAGCTTCGCCACGGCTTCGCGTACAGCCTGTACGCCCGACGCGCTCACTGCAACTGTTTCCAAAACAGGTGCATCCAACAACTCGCTCAGTTTGGCCGCGTCGATATTCAAGCCCCTTTTGCGGGCCACGTCGCTCAAATTCAGCGACACCACCATAGGCAGTCCCAGCGTTTTCAGTTCCAAAATCATGCGCAGGGTCATACGCAGGTTGGTCGCGTCGGCAACGGCAATAATGGCATCGGGCGGAATGCCCATCTTGCCTACCATTACATCTTTCGCCACCGCTTCGTCGGGGCTGGTCGTGCGTAGGCTGTATGTGCCCGGCAGGTCGATAATGCGGACGGCCTCGTCGTCGAGGAAGGCGCCCTCGCGCTTATCGACAGTTACGCCCGGATAATTGGCAACCTTGGCATGTGCGCCGGTCAAACCGTTGAACAAAACGGTTTTGCCGCAGTTTGGCGCGCCAATCAAGGCAAAATAGCTTAGTTCCATCATTTTTCCTTATTCTTTCAGACGGCCTTAAACGGCCTCAACGATACGACACATAATCTTCCCGGCCTCTTCCAAACGCAGGGAAAATTGGGATTGATTGCCCAAGCGTACTGCAAACGGTCCTCTTCCAAAACCGCCCACGGCAATCACTTGCAACGGCATTCCGCTGGAAAAACCCAAATCCGAAAGACGACGGGTTACCAAGGTATCCAAATCACCAAAAACAGGGTTGGGAGCAATGGAATCAATATGTACGACTGCGCCTTTTTTAAGGCTTGATAAAGGAATGGTAGACATAAGCCTCTCTTTTCATTTGTTTTAAAATCAGATTATTGAAAAAATGTGAGAAGTATGACGAGTGCGTGGCACATTTGAAAGATTGGTTATGAATGGCTATTTGCCCCTTCTTTCGATAAGTGCGGTTTGTTTTGAATACTGTGTTTCCGTTAATGATAAGGTATATCAATATAAAAATCAAATGTAACAAGATAAACTAAAAAGGCTGAAATCCTTTTATCATTAGGATTTCAGCCTTTTTATGCACTCAACAAACTAAAGGCCGTCTGAAAGGTTTCAGACGGCCTTCAAAATAAAAAACCGAATCAAATCGGTTTTTTATTCCCATTCAGGGAAAGACTCTAAATTACAGAGCGTCTTTCAATGCTTTACCGGCACGGAATTTAGGAGTTTTAGCAGCAGCAATAGTCAAAGGCTCGCCAGTTTTAGGGTTGCGGCCTTGACGTTCGGCGCGTTCGCCGACGTAGAAAGTACCGAAACCGACCAGAGTAACAGTGTCGCCGTTTTTCAACGCGTTGGTTACGGCATTAGTAGTAGCATCCAAAGCTTTTTGCGCAGCAGATTTGGAAATGCCGGCTTCTTGAGCAATTGCTTCGATCAATTCAGACTTGTTCACAATTAGTCCCTTCCTATCGTAAAAAATGATGAAATGCCCGAATACTCGGGGCTTAAGCACTTTTAAAGCACATATGCACTTTATAGCAATTCTCAAATTATCATGTCAAGTAAAAGATGTGGAATTGCCCTATTTTTGTGGCATTCAGGGCAAAACCACATTTTTTGCAACATCAGACGGCCAACTTAATGCTTGGTTGCTTTTGTCCTTGACTTCGCCTTAGAAGTTTGCGGGGTCTCGGCAACCGTCAATTCAGCTGCCCATTGCTCAGGCTGAGTTTCCAAGCCCAAAGCCAACACTTCATCAATCCATTTGACCGGATGAATGGTCAGACCGGTTTTGACATTTTCAGGGATTTCTTCCAAATCTTTGACGTTGTCTTTTGGAATCAATACATGCTTGATCCCGCCGCGCAAAGCAGCCAGCAGTTTTTCTTTCAAACCGCCGATAGGCAAAACTTCGCCACGCAAAGTGATTTCGCCAGTCATCGCCACGTCCGCACGCACCGGAATTTTGGTAAAGGCAGAAACCATCGCCAAAGTCATGGCGATACCTGCGCTCGGACCATCTTTTGGCGTCGCACCTTCAGGTACATGAACGTGAATGTCTTTCTTCTCGTAAAAATCAGGAGCCAGACCCACGGCTTCAGCACGGGAGCGGACAACCGACCATGCGGCAGATACCGATTCTTTCATGACATCGCCCAGTTGGCCGGTACATTGAATCGTACCTTTGCCCGGCAAGGCAACCGCCTCAACAGTCAACAACTCGCCACCGACTTCAGTCCAAGCCAGACCGGTTACCTGACCGATGCGGTTTTCACTTTCGGCTACACCATAGTCGAAACGGCGCACGCCCAAATAGTCATGCAGATTTTTCTCAGTAACTTTAATCGCTTTAGGCTTGGCCTTGCTTACTGTTTTGGATTTGGACGCTTTTTTCTTGTCCTCATTCAAGGTAACCTGCATTACCACTTTGCGGCAGATTTTGGCAATTTCGCGATCCAACGAGCGGACACCGGCCTCGCGAGTGTAGTAACGGATAATATCGCGCACTGCACTCTCATCAACCACCAACTCACCCTCTTTCACACCATTGCGCTTCATTTGTTTCGGCACAAGGTATTGCATGGCAATATTGATTTTTTCGTCTTCCGTATAACCGGACAGACGGATGATTTCCATACGGTCAAGCAGCGGAGTCGGGATATTCAAGCTGTTTGAAGTGGCAATAAACATCACATCGCTCAAATCATAATCGACTTCGGCATAGTGGTCGGCAAACTTGTTGTTTTGCTCAGGATCCAGCACCTCAAGCAATGCACTGGCCGGATCGCCGCGGAAATCGCTACCCATCTTGTCGATTTCATCAAGCAGGAATAATGGATTTTTCACACCTGCTTTCACCATGTTTTGCAGGATTTTGCCCGGCATAGAGCCGATATAAGTACGGCGGTGGCCGCGGATTTCGCTTTCATCACGCACGCCGCCCAAGGCCATACGCACATATTGGCGGCCTGTGGCTTTGGCAATCGATTCACCCAAGGAAGTTTTACCCACCCCCGGAGGACCAACCAAACACAAAATCGGGCCTTTGAGCTTGTCCATACGTTTTTGAACAGCCAAATATTCCAAAATGCGCTCTTTGACTTTTTCCAAACCATAGTGGTCGGCATTCAAAATCAAATCAGCTTTGGCAATATCTTTGCTGACACGGGATTTTTTCTTCCACGGCAACTCAAGCAAAGTATCAATATAGTTGCGCACGACGGTAGATTCCGCAGACATCGGCGGCATCATTTTCAGTTTTTTCAATTCAGACAGACATTTTTCTTCAGCCTCTTTGCTCATGCCTGCTTCTTTGATTTTGTTTTCCAGCGCATCCAGCTCGCCGCGCTCGTCTTCTTCGCCCAACTCTTTCTGAATCGCTTTCACTTGCTCATTCAAGTAATACTCGCGTTGGGATTTTTCCATTTGACGTTTCACACGGCCACGGATACGTTTCTCGACCTGCATGATGTCGAGTTCGGCTTCCAACTGCGCCAGCAGAAATTCCAAACGGTCAACAATGCCGGCAGTCTCCAATACATATTGACGCTGCTCCAATTTCAGCTGCAAATGCGCGGCAATGGTATCTGCAAGGCGGCTGTTGTCATCAATACTGCTGATGGTGCTGATGACTTCGGCAGGGATTTTTTTGTTCAACTTCGCATATTGCTCAAATTGAGTCAGCAGAGTACGGCGCAAGGCCTCAATTTCAGGATTGTCCTTGTCGCTATTCTCATCAATCGCCTCAACATGAGACAAAAACAATCCGCCTGTTTCATCAACCGTCAACGCACGCGCACGACGAATGCCTTCTACCAATACTTTAACCGTACCGTCAGGCAGCTTCAAAACCTGCAAAACTTGGGCGACTGTACCGGTTTGGTGCAAGTCTTCAGCTTTAGGATCTTCTGTATTAGGGTCAAGCTGGGCCAACAGGAAAACCGGATCATCATTGGCCATTGCCGCCTCAAGGGCCGCAATCGATTTAGGACGACCGACGAACAGCGGCAATACCATATGCGGATACACCACGACATCGCGTAAAGGCAAGGTAGCCAGCGCACTGTATTCCTCGAAATATTTGTCTTTTGTCGGCATAGTTAGAAATCTCAATCATTGTTAAATCAGAATGTAGCTCAAAATTGGGCTGAAGCGCTGCATTTCAAGACTTGAAAACAGCTTATCCGCACCTATTTTCGAAAACATCATTTTTAATAGCCCGATATGGACGTTTACGATAAAATATATCGGATTTCGGGCCGTCTGAAAACTTCTCAGACGGCCCAAGCAAACCAAACAAGGCAGTAAACCATGACAGACTCAACTGAAAAAAAATCACTGATTGAATTCCCCTGCACTTTCCCCTTGAAAGTTATGGGCGTAGTTCATCCCGAATTTGAATCCGCCATCTTGGAAACCGTGCGCAAACACGCTCCCGATACCGAGCCGCACCACATCACTACGCGCCCAAGCAGCAAAGGCAACTACACCGGCGCAACCGTCAAAGTAAATGTCGACAACCAAGAACAGCTCGACAATATCTACCGCGACCTGACTGCACACGAATTGGTAAAAGTGGTGCTGTAATGAAAATCGTGCACAAAGGCTTGGTCGATTACCTGCCGACTTTCGAAGCCATGAAGGCATTTAATGCCTCGCGTGACGAAAATACCGAAGACGAATTATGGGTGGTTGAACATCCGCCCGTATTTACCCAAGGCTTGGCCGGCAAGCCCGAACACCTCCTCATCCGCGACGATATTCCCGTTGTCCAAATCGACAGAGGCGGTCAAATTACCTATCACGGCCCCGGCCAACTGGTCGTCTATACGATGATCAATTTCAAACGCCGTAAAACCAGTGTCCGCCACATCGTTTCCGCACTTGAAAACAGCATCATCGCCACCTTGGCAGAATATGGCATCGAAGCAGCTGCCGATCCCAAACGCCCCGGCGTTTATGTCGGAGAGCGTAAAATCGCTTCCCTTGGCCTGCGTATCAAAGACGGATCCGTTTACCACGGTTTGGCGCTTAATGTGAACATGGATTTAAGTCCGTTTACCCATATCAACCCCTGCGGTTATGCCGGTATGGAAATGACCCAAATTGCCGACTATGTCTCTCCGGCACCTAGTTTGGCAGAAGTTTCAGACAAACTGACCAAGCATTTACAAAAAGAGCTGGCATAAGGCCGTCTGAAAATATTCGCCCCCAACGCCATCTTTTAACTGCCCCTCTGAACCCACAAGCCCTTAGGTCATAAAGACTACGATAAGCTTTTCAGACGGCCTTTATAACGACAGAAAGAACACATCACCATGAGTGAAGAAGTAAAAAACGATCCCAAACGCGGCATCAAACTGAAAGGCGCAGACAAAACTGCACGCATTCCGATTAAAGTTGTTCCATTGGAACAAAAATTGAAAAAGCCCGAATGGATCCGCGCCAAATTACCGGGCAAGAAATTCTTTGAAATCAAAAACATTCTTCGCGAACAAAAAATGCATACCGTGTGCGAAGAAGCATCTTGTCCAAATATCAGCGAATGCTTTACCAAGGGTACGGCCACATTCATGATCATGGGCGATATTTGTACCCGCCGCTGCCCGTTCTGCGACGTTGGCCATGGCCGCCCCAACATGTTGGATCCTGACGAGCCTAAACACTTGGCCGAATCCGTCAAATCCATGAACCTGCGCTATGTCGTGATCACTTCCGTCGACCGTGACGACCTGCGTGATGGTGGCGCACAACATTTCGCCGACTGCATTAAAGCCATCCGCGAAACCAGTCCGAATACCAAAATCGAAATCCTCGTTCCCGATTTCCGCGGCCGTCTAGACATTGCACTGGAAATTTTGGCAGAAACGCCGCCTGACGTCATGAACCACAACCTGGAAACCCATCCAAGCCTGTATAAAAAAGCCCGTCCGGGTGCCAACTACCAACACTCCCTCGAGCTTCTGCGTCGCTATAAAGAAATGATGCCCCATATTCCGACCAAATCCGGCATCATGGTCGGCTTGGGCGAAACAGACGAGGACGTGCGCGAAATCATGCGCGATATGCGTGCCAACAATATCGAGATGATTACCATCGGCCAATATCTGCAACCTTCAGACGGCCACCTGCCCGTCTTGCGCTATGTAACGCCTGACCAATTCAAAGTTTTTGAAAAAGAAGCATACGAATTGGGCTTTACCAATGCCGCCATCGGCGCAATGGTTCGCTCCAGCTACCACGCAGACGAGCAAGCAGCCGAAGCTTTGCGTGAAACCCACGGCGGTTGCAGCCATCACTAAGGTTTAAATTATATAAGGCCGTCTGAAAAAACAGTTCCCTGATTTTTCAGACGGCCTTTATTTGGTCAAAATGACTATACAAGATTTTTTAGATTTAAAAAAATAAACCTTAGTCGGGCTCTATTGAGTCAATTTTAAGTAATACAAAAAAGCGGCAAAACAGGATAAACACTGTTTGCCGCTTTTTGATTTATTTCTTTATTTTACTTCTTCAACAATTTTGCCGCTTCAATCGCATAATAAGTCAAAATGCCATCGGCGCCGGCGCGTTTGAATGCCAACAGGCTTTCCAAAATGGTTTTTTCGCCATCAAGCCAACCGTTTTGAATGGCTGCCTGAAGCATGGCATATTCGCCGGAAACTTGGTAGGCATAAGTCGGTACGCCAAACTCATCTTTAACTCGGCGGACGACATCCAGATACGGTAGACCCGGTTTTACCATTACCATGTCTGCGCCCTCTTGAATATCCAATGCTACTTCGTGCAAGGCTTCGTTAGTGTTTGCAGGATCCATTTGGTAGGTTTTCTTGTCTGCCTTGCCCAAATTTCCGGAGCTGCCGACGGCGTCGCGGAACGGGCCGTAGAATGCTGAAGCATATTTTGCCGAATACGCCATGATGCGCGTATGGATATGTCCGGCATCTTCCAAAGCTTCGCGGATGGCAAGAATACGTCCGTCCATCATATCTGATGGGGCAATGACTTGTGCGCCCGCATCTGCATGACACAAAGCCTGTTTTACCAAAACTTCAATGGTTTCATCGTTGAGGACATAGCCATTTTCATCGGTTAAACCGTCTTGGCCGTGAATGGTATAAGGGTCCAAGGCAACGTCGGTCATGATACCCAACTCTGGGAATTTCTCGCGCAGAGTTCGTACTACTGTCGGCACCAAGCCTTCAGGGTTATAAGCTTCCTCCGCAAGCTCGGTTTTGTTTTGTGTTACCACGGGAAACAAAGCCAGCATAGGAATGCCGAGATTCAGCGCTTCTTCAGCGGTAAACAACAATTTGTCCAAACTTTGGCGTTTGACACCCGGCATGGATGGGACTGCCTCTTCCTGATTCTGGCCTTCCAATACAAAAACCGGATAGATCAAATCATCTGCCGTCAAAGTATGCTCGCGCATCAGGCGACGTGAAAAATCGTCTTTACGCATACGGCGCATACGGGTGTTTGAGACATAACGCGGAGGGAAATTCATAATAATTGCCTTTAAATGATGAAGTCTTAAAATCAGTCTTCGACTTGACGCATGGCCTTAACCGAACGCTTGATTTCGTTGAGTGTATCGGTTTTATAACCGCTACGTTCCTGTTCGGTCATGCCGTTTTGATCCAATTTGGCGATATTTTTCAATGCCTCGGCATACTGGCCGTCTGAAAGTTTTTCCTGTTTGATGTGCCAACGGTTTTTCACTTCGGAAGCCGTCCACAAGCCTACTTTGTTGTAGTAGAACAAAATGCTTGCCGCCAAAGTTTTCATATCACTGTCAGGCTTGGCACTGCCGATACTGCGGCCGATACGGTTATTGCGCTGATCGACCGCTTGGTCGGCAAGGTAACGGCTGAAGTAGTCGTCTTTACCTTCTCGCAACTCCATATCCGTCAAACGCGCATTCCCTGCTTTTTCTGCAATAATGCTGTCGAATTTGGAAGCAATCGCCGCCTGCCACAATGCTTGACGTACAGCATTGACTTGCGTCCCCCTGCTGTCGCCGTTTGCTTTATCGTCCAGACCTGAACGCTCGGCAAAACGTGCCGCATTGCTGGTCATATTGATTAAACCTTCGTCTTCCATGCCGATAACTTGGGCGGCTACGGGATGGTTCAGCGCGAATTGAGCCATTTTGCTGCGGCGGCTTTGATCTTCCTGATAAGATTGACAACCGGACAATACCAGCATGCCGAGAACGGCGCATTGAATGTGTTTTTGAATATGTTTCATGATGTAACTATCGATATTATTGTGTGAGTTCAACTTCTTTGTTTAACATAGAAACGCCCGTAAGCGCAAATTAATTTCCATACGGACAAATCGGCGCATGAATGGCTATTTTATAATAAAAATAAGGCCGTCTGAAAACTTTCAGACGGCATAAGTATTTTTAACCTACCAAGCTGCGAATCTGAGGCCAGTAAAACAGGCAGGCTATCGAGCAAATAGCAATGCTGATACCGGCTGCATTAATGCTGCTGATTTTTTCCTTAAATATTGCCGCACCAATCAGCGTACCCAAAACAATCACGCCAATATTCATACCGGCAAATACCAAAGTCGGATTATCTTTCATGATTTGGTGTGCCGAGATGTAGGTAACAATATTCAAAAAGTTCAGGCAGCCTAAAATCATACCGCCCACTATGCCCTCTTTGGTCCATTTGCTTCCTTTGGCAAACAGGTAGCCAAACATCAAGATACCGGCCAAACAAAACGCCACCAGCAAATTACCGGCAAACGCGGTACCGCTTTTGGCCACTTGTTTGAACAAAATATCAACGATGCCATAGCCGCACCAAACGCCTAAAAGCAGCATCACTTGCGTGCTGAAGCCGCCGGATTTCTTGCCGCCATCGCTTTTCCAAAGCAAGAAAAACAGTGCCGTAAATGCCAATACCAAACCAATCAGACGGCCTTCGGTCAACTGCTCATGAAACAGCGTAAACGAAGCAACAATGGGTAAAAACAGCGAGAGGCGTTGCGCCGCATCTGATTTGACGATACCTGCCGCATCTACGGATTTACCCATAATGACAAATACGGTTGGCAGCAAAATGCCCAAGGCCGCAAAAAGCCACCACGTCGGTAAAAATACCTGCGGATTGCTCAAATCAGGCTTTAACACCAGCATGGTCAAAGTGACGGCAACGATGTAGTTCACCGCCACCGCCTGCTCGATATTGATTTTTTGTTTGCGTGCCACCTTCAGTAATACGGAAACCAACACGCTGCAAACAATACTTGCCAATAAATATGCCATGCTTTAAAACCATCCTTGAGTGGAGACGGGCTTATCTTCATTCAGTTTAATCAGTCCGATGACTACACGGTAAATAAACCAAATGGCAGTTACCAACAAAATCAGCCAACCAATTAAGATCAGTGTAGTAAAAGTGCCCAAAACCGTACCTACTAAAGACACCCAAAATGTCTTAATCAAATAATCGATATGGCTGGCGTAAATACTGCCTTGAGCCTCATCGCGTTTAACATACGCCATGATCACACCGACAACGGGGGTAAACAAAATCAATAAGCCCACAGCATATGTCACATAAGCGATAAAAACATAGTTTTTCACGTCAGAGCTGGGTGCATTGACCACATTTGTCTCCATATCAGTGAAGTTGTTGGTATTGGTTTCCTGACGCTCGTACTGCATAGCCGCATCATAAGCCAGACGTTTTTCCGGATGAGACAATACTTCAAACGCCTGTCCGATGGCTTTAAACCGCTCCGCATCTTTCTGAAT
This sequence comes from Neisseria sp. P0020.S003, assembly GCF_051957095.1. Taxonomy (NCBI): domain Bacteria; kingdom Pseudomonadati; phylum Pseudomonadota; class Betaproteobacteria; order Neisseriales; family Neisseriaceae; genus Neisseria; species Neisseria sp. P0020.S003. The sequence goes on from NZ_JBQCWU010000006.1 coordinate 13,168, forward strand.
ATCCGGATTGGCCACCAATTTGCCGTAAGCCTCGCGGATAACGTTAATATCCGCATCCTGAGACACCCCCAAGATTTCGTATAAATTTACTTGTTCCATCTGTATTTCCCTCCTTTACGCGTCCACTGCAACATGAACATCTTGCGGATTGAGCGTCCGCAGGTTTTCAGGCTTCATGCCCACGATAAACCCTCGTTTGCCGCCATTGATAAAAATCTCGTCTAAAGCCCAAATACTTTCTTCCACATAAACCGGCAACGCGGTTTTCATACCGAATGGCGACGTACCGCCGACTAAATAGCCTGTCCATTTCGCCGCCTGATCCGCCGTTGCCGGCTCGATGTGTTTCAAGCCCAGTTCACGCGCCAGATTGCGGGTGGAAATATGTTTGTCGCCGTGCATCAAAACAACCAAGCCTTTTTTATGCTCATCCTGCAAGACAATCGTTTTGATGACTTGATGCTCGGGCTTGCCCGCACATTCGGCAAAACGCGCCGTACCGCCGTGTTCTTCATATGCGTAAACATAAGGGACAAAATCGATTTTCTTACTGCGTAAAAAGCGTACTGCCTGCGTAACCGGATATTCTGCTTTACTCATGGGTTGTTTCCCGCCATCCTTTTCAGACGGCCTCTCTTAAATGTGGAACGTAAACAGTCGCAATGTTACCATACCTTCTTTTTGAAATCAGGAGACAACATGGATATCCGCTATCTTGGTGCAAGCAAACGCTATTCGGAAGCCGTCGTAGCCAACGGCTTGGTTTTCCTCTCCGGCATGGTTCCCGAAAATCCTGAAGCCGATGCCAAAGCGCAAACTGAAAATGTTTTGGCGCAAATCGATTCATGGCTCGCACAATGCCAATCCGACAAAGCCCATATTTTAGAAGCCACCATCTATCTGCCCGATATGAACGACTACGCCGCTATGAACGAAGCCTGGGATGCATGGACAGCTCCTGAACGCGCTCCGGCCCGCGCCTGCGTGGAGGCGAAACTGGCTTCGCCCGACTGGAAGGTTGAAATCAAAATTACCGCCCTTCAAATCAAATAAAGCACAAATATCAGGCCGTCTGAAAACGCCGCTTCAATCAAGCACTCGCAGTTTTTCAGACGGCCTTTATTCTTTTGCGGTACAATACCGCCCTTAAATTTTTCTATTATTTCAAAGCACAAACAGCCATGTCCAAAAAAACCAAGCAAGAATTAGAAAACAACAAACTCAGCAAACGCCTGCGCCACGCCGTCGGTGATGCCATTAACGATTTCAATATGATCGAGCCGGGCGACAAAATCATGGTCTGCCTCTCAGGCGGCAAAGACAGCTACGCCCTTTTAGACATTCTGCGCCAGCTTCAAGCCAGCGCGCCGATTGATTTTGAACTGGTCGCCGTCAATCTCGACCAAAAACAGCCGGGCTTCCCTGAAGAAGTGCTGCCGACCTATCTCGAAAGCATAGGCGTGCCGTACAAAATCGTTGAAGAAGACACCTACTCCACCGTCAAGCGTGTATTGGAAGAAGGTAAAACGACTTGTTCGCTGTGCAGCCGTTTGCGCCGCGGTATTCTCTATCGCACTGCAAAAGAATTGGGCTGCACCAAAATCGCATTGGGGCACCACCGCGACGACATCCTTGCTACTATGTTCCTGAATATGTTTTACGGCGGCAAACTCAAAGCCATGCCGCCCAAGCTGGTGAGCGACAACGGCGAACACATCGTCATCCGCCCGCTGGCGTATGTGAAAGAAAAAGATTTGATCAAATACGCCGAACTGAAGCAATTCCCGATTATCCCGTGCAACCTTTGCGGCTCGCAGCCCAACCTGCAACGCCAAGTCATCGGTGATATGTTGCGCGACTGGGACAAACGCTTCCCCGGCCGTATCGAGTCTATGTTCTCCGCTCTACAAAACGTCGTTCCATCGCATTTGGCCGATACCGAACTTTTCGACTTTGTCGGCTTGGAACGCGGTCAAAGCCTGAAACACGGCGGCGACTTGGCGTTTGACAGCGAAAAAATGCCGGAACGTTTCTCCGACGGCAGCGAAGAAGACGAAAGCGAAATTAAAATCGAACCGCAAAAAACCGAACGCAAAGTCATCAATATTTTGGCAAACAAACCCAAAACCTGCGGTATGTAACCGCGTTTAGACATTCAGACGGCCTTTCGGTAGCTATTGACTGAAAGGCCGTCTGAATATTTAGGCATATTTTCATTTTCTTGCATAAACCTTTATCGCAATCCGGCAAAACGCCCTCATAATACCGCCATTATCCACCCCTCTATCAAAAGGAAAACCATGACCACCATTCTGATTATCCTCGGTTTAATCGCCATTGTTGTCGGCATTTTAGGCACTATTTACCCTGCCTTGCCCGGACTGGGTTTGATGTTTGGCGGCGCATGGCTGTTGGGTTATGCCGGCGATTATCAAGTGTTTGGCTCGGGTACGCTGACCTTTTTGGCCATTGTTGCCGTATTCGGTACTGCAATGGATTATGTGGCGGGTGCATTGGGTGCAAAATATACCGGCGCAAGTAAAACCGCGGTTTGGGGTGCATTTATCGGCGGCATCGTCGGCGCATTCTTCTCTATTCCCGGCTTGTTGCTCGGCCCGTTGACCGGCGCGGCCATCGGCGAATTTATTGCACGCAAAGACACTTGGCAGGCAGGCAAAGTCGGTATCGGTACGTTTATCGGCTTCATTATCGGTACCGTAGCCAAAATCGGCTGCGCATTGACCATCGCACTGACCATCCTGTTTGTTTGGTTAGCCTCATTCTTCTAAATAAAAAATATTAAAGGCCGTCTGAATTTCAAGTATTCAGACGGCCTTTTTATTTCATTGATTATTTGCCGCAGCAAGCTTTGTACTTTTTACCGCTGCCACACGGGCAAGGATCGTTACGCCCCACTTTTTCGCCTTCACGGCGTACGGTTTGCGGCTTATTGATGATGGCCTGCCAGTACCAGTAAATATCCAGCAGGACATGTGGCAAATCAGATTCCAGCTGGGTCAGCTCTTTTTCATTCAGATGCAAGATGACTTCGCCGTTTTCCTCATCATCATAGATACCACCCAAAGCCATAATCGGATAGAACAAATCTTCAAATTCTTCCTGTTCGACTGCTTCAAACCAATCGGTAGGCACAATATCCAGTGCGTAAAGGTAGGCATTACACCAAGTGTAGAAATCCGGATTACCGGCTTCATCTTCATAAAACCACAGATCAGGCAGGATTTTTTCGTTGAGCTTCATGCGCATATCGGCGGCCATTGCCATGACCAAACGTTCGATTTCGGTGCGCTCTTTGGCATCAAACAAAGATTCCTCACCCAAAATCTCTGGCAGCCAGTTGGTCGGATTCAAAGCATCCGGACCGCTCAATAGAGCCATCATAAAACCTTGAACCTCATCACAACGCATGGTGTCATGGGCTTCAGATTTATCATCCAGCAATTCCATCAAGCGGCTGCGTGCCGCTTCATCAAAAGTCAGTATTTGCATTTTTGTTCCTTAAAATAAAATCGTATTATTGTTTTCAGACGGCCTAGGCATGGATACGCTGCCGCATTTGTTCAAACAGACAAACCGTTGCCGCCATCGCGACATTCAAGGATTCGGTTTGCCCCAACATGGGGATTTTGACACAGGCATCAGCCTTCTCTTTTACCGTTTCGCTCACGCCGCTGCCTTCGTTGCCAAACACCCAAGCACAAGATTGACTGAGGTCCATCTCATACAAACCGATATTGCGACCGCCCAAGGCAGTTGCCCAAATTTGATGCTGATACGTTTCCATCCAAGCGGATAATTCCACTCGATTGAAAATAGACAGCAGAAAATGCGCACCCATCCCCGCTCGCAACACTTTGGGCGACCAGATATCCACGGAATCATTGCCGCACACGATTTGCCTGATTCCGGCTGCCGCCGCGCTGCGCAAAATCGTGCCTGCATTGCCGGGGTCTTGTACCCGCTCCAATACTACGCAATCGCCGTCTGAAGGCAAACCTGCCTGCTGCGGAATATCAATCCAAGTCATCACATCATCGGCATCGGTCAGACTGGTGATTTTAGACAGTGCTTCGTTACCGACCCAAGTAATCAATCCCTCGTCCAACTGCGCCGTAATTTCTTGAATTTCAAGATGTTGCTGTTTCTTTTCAGGCAAGTAAACCTGTTTGGGCGTACCGCCGCTTTGCAAATAAGTTTGCAGCAGATGTACGCCTTCCAATACGGTTTCACCGCTTTCACGCCTTGCTTTGGCCTGCGTCAGCAAACGGAATAAATGTTTGAGCTGTTCGTTTTGAGCAGAGGTAATCAGTTTCATGGAGCGCATTATAACTGTTTTAACTTCCTTGAAGCTATGCTTTCAGACGGCCTGATGGTTTTACTTAGAAAATAAAAAACCCTTACAATGAAGCAAGGGTTTTACATGATTTCATTTTTTACTGCACAACTGTCTGCTGCTCATTTTGCTGCTCGGTACGGACAGTCGGACGGTTTTCAATTTTGCCGTCTTTTGCCGCATTTGGCACAACAGTTTCGCCAGGCTCGGAAGCTGCTTTATCACTAGGCGTACCGCTTACCGGAATAATATTTTGGGCTGGCTGAACATTAGACTTCTCTGCAACCGGCATAGCGTCACGAGAAGTTTGCGGTGTAAATTGCCATACTGCAACAGCAATCGCACACACGCTGGCAGCGTCCGCAAAGAATTTGAAGAAGCCGCTATTGGCCGCTTCACGCTGAGCATATTTTTCCTGTTTGCCTTCAGCCTCGGTTTGAGGCACTGTAAATGCTTTGCTTTGCATGGTTTCACCGATAACACTCGCTGCCGCACCCTGACGGATACAGTCGCCGATAATGTGGTACTCATGCCAAGCGCGCAAGGCCTCCTCGTCTGCCAATACGGCATCCAGCATCTCATCAGTCAATGCTTCACCGTCCATCAATGCAGACACATACTCCAATGCTTTATTTGTTTTGTCATTCATTTTTATTACCACCTTTGATCTTCAGAAGTATCCAACAGCGGCCGCAAATCTGAAGCTGCTTTATCACTAGGCGTACCGCTTACCGGAATAATATTTTGGGCTGGCTGAACATTAGACTTCTCTGCAACCGGCATAGCGTCACGAGAAGTTTGCGGTGTAAATTGCCATACTGCAACAGCAATCGCACACACGCTGGCAGCGTCCGCAAAGAATTTGAAGAAGCCGCTATTGGCCGCTTCACGCTGAGCATATTTTTCCTGTTTGCCTTCAGCCTCGGTTTGAGGCACTGTAAATGCTTTGCTTTGCATGGTTTCACCGATAACACTCGCTGCCGCACCCTGACGGATACAGTCGCCGATAATGTGGTACTCATGCCAAGCGCGCAAGGCCTCCTCGTCTGCCAATACGGCATCCAGCATCTCATCAGTCAATGCTTCACCGTCCATCAATGCAGACACATACTCCAATGCTTTATTTGTTTTGTCATTCATTTTTATTACCACCTTTGATCTTCAGAAGTATCCAACAGCGGCCGCAAATCTTTTGCAATCAGTTCACGCGCTCTGAAAATACGCGAACGTACAGTACCTATCGGACAATCCACTACCCGAGCTATTTCTTCATAAGACAAGCCATCCATTTCCCTAAGCGTAATGGCTTGGCGCATATCGTCTGGCAGTTGCGCAATGCTTGCTTCGACGGTCTGCAAGATTTCCCGATTCATCATTTCAGCTTCCGGCGTATGGTAATCCGCAATCTGATCGGTTAAATCAAGAACATCTCCCTCCTCATTGGCTGCTTCCGAGCTGACAAAAAACTGGCGACCCGAAGTAGTCAGAAAATTCTTTGCCGTATTGATACCGATACGGTACAGCCATGTATAAAATGCACTCTCACCACGAAAATTAACCAGCGCATGATAAGCCCTAATCATTGCCTCTTGGGTTACATCGTGCACTTCATGCTCATCCTGAATAAAACGGGAAATCAGTCTGTTTAGCCGACGCTGATACTTGGACATCAGCATCTCGAATGCCTTATGGTCACCTTTCTGCGCGCGCTCCACCAAAACTTGATCTATTTGGCGATCGTTCATACCCAACCTTTAATCGTTTTACTGCTTTAAACCAAAAAATAGTAAAGCGTGCTGTGCACAATAAAGACAGCATCGCTTTGAAATAGTTCCACAAGATTACATTTAATCGCAAAAGTTTATTCGTATAGATACTCTAATATAAGCTATATTGCATATTATATCTACACTTAGCACAAGTAGTTAAATTACTAATACTTATTAAATTTAAAGTTAGTCTCTTTACTTTTCTACTATATATTTAGCTAACTTTTCATGAACAGGCAGATAGCCTTCCCCTATTTGAACATCGCTTCCCACCCGAAGATTAATAACAGCAAGGCACTTGTTGCCCATACTTAGGATAATCGGCCAATATTTACGGACGAGTGGCACAATATGGCACTCTTGCAATAGTTTTTCGATTGATTTTTCCCTTTGTCCCGACTGAATCACATCACCTTTGGCCATACTTCTAAGTACTGCCTGCTTCTCCAACTCCTCTTCTGACAAACCTCCCTTAAACGGTAATAAAACAAAACCATTTTCGAGCAAAATATCTTTCAGACGGCCTCGAACTTCCCTGCCATTACACCAAGGCAGTTTTTGAAACTCACTTTCCTGACAAACAAACAGCTTATCCCGATATGCGACCAGTTCCCCATCTGGCAAATTCAACTGCGCCTGATCAGCGGTTTCCAATACTCGGGCAAAATCGGCAATGCTGTGATAAGAAGGCAATGATTCCGTTTGCTTTCGCAAAAAATACCAAAGCAGCCGACGACGCAAAAGCGGGGTACACTGCCGCCATAGACTGATGCTGAATATTCCGTTTGGACTGATGTGCTGGTATTCAGACTCAATCAATTCATCTAAAAGCTGCAAATCTTCCTGCAATAATCGAACATTGGCACAAATTTGCTGCTCAAAATTCGGGATACGCTGCTGCCATTGCGGTAAAGCCTGATTTCTCATCCAATTGCGTAAATAGCCGGAGTCTTCATTACTTTCGTCTTCAACAAAAGATAATCCCCATTGTTGCGCATACTCAGCCAGTTCCTGACGGGAAAATGCCAAAAGCGGCCGCCAAATTTGAATCTCTTCATTTAAATCACGCCATACCGGCATGGCCGCCATACCGCGCAATCCACCCCCTCGCACAGCCGACAACATAAATGTTTCGATTTGATCATTGCGGTGATGGGCCAAAACAATAATTTTCTTAAGGCCGTCTGAAAATGCCTGATATCGGGCAGCCCTGGCCGCTGCCTCCAAACCTTTTCCTTGTTTTTCCACATTGACACGGCACACGCGCAAGGTCACATTCAAACCCCGACAATAATCCTGACAAAATTTTGCCCAACTGTCGGCATTAGTGCTTAAACCATGATGAACATGGACGGCACGCAAATCAAAATGGTGAAATTCACGCGTCCGGTGCAAAAGATGCAGCAGGACGACAGAATCCAATCCGCCACTCAAACCAACTTCAACAACAGTATGGCTCGGCAAATCAGGAAAAGCTGCGTGAAAACTTTTAAATAGGGAATCAGGGGATAGTTGCGACATTTCAGACGGCCTGAAATTGTGAATTACTCAAAAATAGAACACAAAAAAAGCAAGCAGCGACCATCTGCTTGCTTTTTCAGCAGTCAAACTTATTTATCGGTAAATTTACCGTAAGCCATGATGCGGTCGAAACGGCGAGAAAGCAAGTCAGGCATGGTCATGCTTTGCGCTTCGCTTAATTGCTGTTCCAAAACGGTTTTGACGTTTTTCATCGTGGTTTCAAAATCACGGTGTGCGCCGCCCAAAGGCTCATCAATTACTTTATCGATGAGATCCAACTCTTGCAGGCGTTTGGCGGTAATACCCAATGCTTGCGCGGCATCTGCTGCTTTTTCAGCAGTTTTCCAAAGAATAGAGGCACAACCTTCGGGAGAAATCACCGAATAAGTCGAGTATTGCAGCATATTGACGTAGTCGCCGACAGCCACTGCCAACGCGCCACCTGAACCACCTTCGCCAATGATGGTGCACAATACCGGCACATGCAGACGGGTCAGTTCGTACAAATTACGGCCGATGGCTTCAGACTGGCCGCGTTCTTCTGCGCCAATGCCCGGATACGCGCCCGGAGTATCGACAAAGGTCATGACCGGGATATTGAATTTTTCGGCAGTCTGCATCAAGCGCAGTGCTTTACGGTAACCCTCAGGACGCGGCATACCGAAATTGCGGCGGATTTTTTCTTTAGTATCGCGACCTTTCTGATGGCCGATAACCATCACGCTTTGGCCATTGAAACGCGCCAAACCACCGACAATGGCATGATCGTCAGAATAATGGCGGTCGCCGTGCAACTCTTCAAAATCGGTAAAAATACCGTTGATGTAGTCCAAAGTATAAGGACGTTGCGGATGGCGGGATACTTGTGAAATTTGAGCCGGAGTCAGCTTGCTGAAAATTGACTTGGTCAACTCGCTGCTTTTCTTTTTCAGTCTGGCAATCTCGTCGGAAATATCAACGGCAGATTCGTCTTGTACGAATCGCAACTCGTCAATTTTATTGGTTAATTCGGCGATGGGTTGTTCGAAGTCCAAAAAAACAGGTTTCATAAAACAAAGCTCTCGGTAACGGTTGCTGACATGATACGCTAATCAGACGTATTTGACAGCATTTCTCAAAGGGAAACTGCCATCTTTTGCAATAAAAAATCTTTCAGACGGCCTTTAACAAAGAAATAGTATATCTGCACTAAACGCATGAAGTGCCGTATATTATGATAAACTTCAATTCAGTTCAATCATTTCAAACAGGCTATGAAAAACGATCATGACAATTCGTCCATGCGCTTGGACAAATGGCTGTGGGCCGCGCGCTTTTTCAAGACCCGTGCGCTGGCACAAAAACATATTGAGCTGGGCAGGGTTTTGGTAAACGGCTCAAAAGTGAAAAACAGCAAAAATATTTCTGCCGGCGACACCATCGACATGACTTTGAACTCCCTACCCTACAAATTCAAAGTTGCCGCGCTCAATCATCAACGCCGCCCGGCACCGGAAGCGCGTTTACTCTACGAAGAAGACATGAAAACGGCTGCCGAACGCGAGGCTCAAAAACAACTCGACCAAGCCAGCCGCATCAGTGCCGCTTATCCGGACGGTCGCCCAACCAAACGCGACCGCCGCCAGCTTGACCGTATGAAGCGCGATAGCTGGTAAAGCGTTTCATCCATTGTTTCAGACGGCCCTATATCCATGCCGTCTGAAAACCAAAAACAGGCAGGACACCCTGCCTGTTTTTTTTGTGATGATTAAAATTTATATTCTAACTGACCACGAATAACGTTTACGTCCTGCTTATCCGTGCCGACGGTAGGCGTAACCTGTTTGCCGGCCAAATAGAAGCCTTTGAATTTCCAGTTTTTCCAAGGAATATAGGTCGCACCGATTTGCACGCCTTGGACGTTTTTGCTGTAATCCTCAACAGAAGAGACACCGGACAACGAACCGACACGGCGGTAGTTCAAGAATACATCGTAAGAATTGCGGACATTCCAGTCGGCCAATTTATAGCGTACTTCAGTGAACACGCCATCATTTTTGATTTTTTGTCCGGCATCATTATAGGCCTTGATATTGGACTTGCTGACTGCGGCCATCCAATGCCAATCGTCAGTAAACTTGATGTCCGTACCGATTTCTCCGAAGACCGCATTTTTCTTCGCACCGCGTACATCGATGTCTTTCATGTAGCTGACGGTTGCGCCGACGTTGATATTCTCATTCACAGGCAACATGCTTTGCACCGCAGCAAAATGTCTGCGGCGGCCGCCAATGCCCCATGCGTTGTCGTTCAGATTGCCAGTACGGCGGCCTGCATAAATTTTGGTCGGCAGGGTTTTATTGTCGAAGAAGATTTCGCCGCCGGTTACTTCGGCATCCCATACGCGGCCGTATGAAGAGAACGCGCCAAATTTACCGACACGCGCTTTAATGTTGTTGTACAAGGTGCCTTCGGCATACAGTTTATTAACCGGCACATCATGATCGCCGTTGAACTTACCGGTTTCCAAATCGATATTCGGCTCGATTTGCGCCACCAATTTCCAATCTTTATACAGTTTTGCGCGTAACCAAAACTCCGCATTGAAGTTGGCATTGGTATCTTCAGGCGTAGGATTGATGCTGCTGTTGTTGGCATTGATGTTTTTGGTATCCGCACGTACGCGCAAGCCACCATTCACAGTCAACAAATCATTGAAAATGCTGATTTTATCGTCATCTTTGCGAATGATACTGCCGGAATTGACGTAATCGTTGGTGGTGACCAAAGCCGCCGCATCATGTCCGCCATCAGCATTTTCTGCCAATGAATAAGACGCTGATGCCAATAAAATACAGGTTGCAATCAGTTTGGTTTGAAATTTCATGCCGACTCTCCAAAAGAAGGTATTGAAAGTGAAGTATTCGATAAAGCGTACAACATTATGAATTTTGTATAAATCATTCATTTTATTTACTAATTATTTTTATCGTATGTAAATTAGTGTAATCAGTCAAGCAGATTTAAACGCTTTATCCTCTTTCAGACGGCCTCTTGATTCAGGTCAAACGGAAGCCTACTCATCAGGCTGTTCAAACTGCCATTTCAAGGCATCGGCCAATGCCGTCCTGCGTTTTTGATGGCATTCCACAGCTTTACATAATTCCTCCGCATTTCCCCAAAATACAAAACGTTCACGCGCACGGGTAATGGCCGTGTAAAGCAAAGCCTTATCCAAACCTCGGGCCTCTTCTTCACTCTCCGTCGTTGCAGGTACTGACGGCGGCAACAGCCATACTTCCCGATATTCCGAACCTTGGCTCTTATGCACCGTCATGGCAAAAGCCGATTCAAAATCGGGCAAACGGCTGATAGCAATTTTTTTGAATCCATCTTTCTCAGGAAAATATGCAGACAAGCCATTCAACGATTCTTTATCCGGCATAATCAGCCCGATGTCGCCGTTAAACACTTCCAACATATAATCATTGTGCGTAATCATGATGATTTGTCCGGCAAACCAAGGCGTTTCGCCCGAAACCTTGCCTTGCCGTTGCAAGTATTCTTGATAAGCCTGATTCAAATCATCAGCATCCTGCCGCCAAGCCGCCAATACCACCACATCGGCCGCATAACCATAGGCGAGTGCAACATTATTCTCCGCCACGGCCTGCCAATAATCCTGTTGCTTTTGATACAGCAAGGCAACCTGCTCTTTCAGACGGCCTGATTTCATTTCCAATTCTTTGGGGAACTTGTCAAACTGTTCAACCGCAGTTTGCTTTTCCCCGGACACCACCGCCCTTGCCAAACAGCCGATACCGCTGTCTGCACCAAAACGGTGGCTGAATGTCAATTTGGCATTGTTTTGCGATAAAGCTTGTGGCTGCCCTTTAATCTCAAAATCATGATCGGGCAGGTACACTTCCAACTTTTCAGCGGTTTCTTTATCCAAAGCTGTCGGACGCGATAATGCCGCCAACACGGCCCCCAATCCAACCGACGGCAACTGGTTTTCATCGCCAAGCAACACCAGACGACAGCCGGTCGGCACGGCACGCAACAAATCCAACACCAGCGGCAAATCCAACATCGACGCCTCATCCACCACCAAAACATCCAAAGCGAGCGGATATTCACGATTGAACGCAGGGCGCATTTGTGGCGGACGCAGTTTCAACAATCGATGGACAGTCTGCCCTTCCAAGCTTTCCAAATGCGCTTTAATGCTCGGAGACAAATCAAAACCGTCCAAAGCACGTTGCAAAGCCCGTGCCATATGCGCAGCCGCTTTGCCCGTCGGCGCCGCCAAAGCGATACGGGGCAGCTTCATACTGTTATTACAAATCAGACCCAAAAGCTTTGCTACGGTCGTCGTCTTACCCGTACCCGGCCCGCCTGTAATCAGCATAAAGTTTTGCAGCAAGGCCAAAGCAGCAGCATCCCGTTGCTCTTTACTGTCTTTAGTGTCAAACCAGTCGCTCAGGCTTTTTGAAGCCGCCATGAAATTCACTTCTTCCGCCTCTGCACTGGCCAGCCGTTTGATTTCAACAGCCAAATCATGTTCCAACTGCCACATTCGCCCTAAAAACAATTTCCGGCCTTGCAGGATAAGCGGTTTATCCGCATTACCGACCAAATTCGGCAAGTTGCTTAAGGCATCGATATCCTCTTTATCCAAATAAATGAACGAATGCCCGTTTTGCAAGGCTGCAAACAGTCGAACCACATAAGGTTCAATAACGGATGCCCCCTGTACTTCGTGGCGGCGGAAAAACGCTATAGCCGCATCTGCGGCAGAGGAAAGGATAGAGTTGGTCGGATTCATGGCTTAGGATTGATTGATACGAAAAAAGAAAGGCCGTCTGAAAAACAGTATTTCCATATAATGAAAACCTGTTTTTCAGACGGCCTCTATTATACCGTTCAAAGCATAAAATATTTGCCTGAAATAATAACCTTATTGCAGCACTTGCAGGCTGCCGTCTTTCATGGTCATTACCCGGTCGAAACGCTCAGCCAGCTCGTCATCATGGGTCACTACAATCAGGCTGGTGTTCAATTCGCGTTTCAAATCCAGCATCATGTCCAGCACATTTTGCGCATTTTTACGGTCAAGGTTCCCCGTCGGTTCATCCGCCAACAGGCATTTCGGCTCATTAACCAAAGCACGGGCAATCGCCGCACGCTGACGCTCGCCGCCGGAAAGTTCGCTTGGACGGTGCAGCATACGCTTGTCCAAGCCAACCTTTTTTAGCATCTTAACAGCCTTTTCCTCGGCCATCGCCTTGGGCATTTTGCCGATTAAAAGCGGCATCATGACATTTTCCAAAGCAGAAAACTCAGGCAATAGATGGTGGAACTGATACACAAAGCCCAAATAACGGTTGCGCAATTCGCCCAACTGTTTTTGACTCAAACCGCCCAAATCCTGATCCATCAGTATTACCTTGCCTTCAGACGGCATATCCAAGCCACCGAGAAGGTGCAGCAATGTGGATTTACCGCTGCCTGACGAACCGATGATACTCACGCTTTCCGCTTCGGCAACTTCAAAATCTAAATGATTCAACACTTGTACATTCAATGCGCCGTCATTATAGCTTTTGCCAACGCCGATACATTTCAAAATTGTCTTACTCATAACGCAAAGCCTCCGCAGGTTGGGTTTTTGCAGCACGCCAGCTCGGATACAGTGTGGCGATAAATGCCAAGCCAAGCGAAATGCAGGCAATAACGGCTACATCCTTCAAGTTCACATCGCTAGGCAGGTAATCGATGAAATAAACCTGTGAGTTAATCAAATGCACACCAAACAGATCTTCAAAAAACGCGACAATCTTGCCGACATTCCAACCCAGCAATACACCGCATACCACGCCCACAAGCGTACCGAAGAACCCCGCAAATGCGCCCTGCACCAAGAAAATCTTCATGACGCCGCCCGGAGACAAACCCAAAGTGCGCAAAATCGCAATATCGGCTTGTTTTTCCGTTACCGCCATTACCAAGGAAGAGACGAGGTTAAACGCAGCAACCGCGATAATCAGTGTCAAAATGATGAACATCATGCGTTTTTCCAACTCAACGGCTTCAAAATAGCTGCGGTTGTTAAACGTCCAGTCACGCACCCAAACTTCATCTTTTTTAGCATCTGGAATCAACTTGGCTATGAAAGACGGCGCATTCTGAGGATCAGCCAGTCGCAAACGCAGCCCACCGACATTTTCTCCCAGTCGATACAAGACTTGCGCATCTTTGATATGCGTCATGGCCAATGTGTTATCGACTTCATAAACACCTGTTTTTACCACACCGACCACATTAAACTGCTTCAAGCGCGGTACCACGCCGGCAGGGGTAACGTTACCCTCTGGCGTAATCACTGTAACCTTGCCGCCAATCTCCGTGCCCAATGCCTCAGCAAGCCCTTGGCCCAAAATAATATCAAATTCGCCTGGCTTCAAATCGTCGAAACTACCGGCCGGCATATCCTTGCCGTAATCAACGACATTTTTTTCTTCAGACGGCAAAATACCGCGTATCTGAACACCGCGCACTTCACCGGCATTGGCAAGTAAAGCCTGATCGGAAACATAAGGCGCGCTGGCCAATACTTCCTTTTTGCCTTTTACAAATTCGCGCAAATTCTGCCAACCCGGCGCGCTACCGACATCGTAATAGCCAATTTCCGCATGAGGTGCAACGTTCAACAATTGACCGCGTATCTCTTTCTGAAATCCGTTCATCACGGATAAAACCACAATCAGAGCCGTTACACCCAAGGCGATACCGGCGATTGAAATCATGGTAATAAATGACATAAAACCGTTGCGTTTTTTCGCACGCAGATAGCGCAGGCCTATCCAAGTTTCTAAAGAAGCCATTCAAAAATGCCTCATTCGTTTGTCAAAAAAGGCTTATTGTACCGTAAAACCGACAGGTCGTCCGATTGCCCGACTGATGTAGCATTCAGGGATAAAGTGTATGTAAAACCATGTATCTTCCCGTAAATTCCGCCTAAAAACTTGCACAATCGGCCAATCGCCCTTATTCTGAAGCTGTGACACACTTTGTCACCATCAAAAAGGAAATACACTAATGAACAGCAAAAAATTCTTGGCCCTCGTATCTGTAGCTGTAGGTTTGTCATTCAGCTTCAATGCATATGCCGCCAAAGAAATCAAAATCAGTTCAAACAATACCGCTTACTCCGACGCCGATGTTCAAAAACTGGCAGCCACTGCTGTCGGTATGGGTGTAAAAGAACCTGTCAGCCTCAACAGCGGAAACGGTGTTGTTACCGTATCCGGCAGCAGCGCAACCAAATGTGCATTCAAAGTCGGCAACGGCGATACGCCTCAAATTCAAGGCGTCAGCTGCAAATAATCTGATTTAATCAATGAAAAGGCCGTCTGAAAGACTTTCAGACGGCCTTTTTATATTGCCATTTAAGATTGGATATTCCTTCTATCGTAAACAGCTTGAGCCAAAGTACCGGCATCCACATATTCCATCTCGCCGCCTAAAGGGATTCCCCTTGCCAATCGGCTGACTTTATAAGGAAGGTTTTTAAACAATTCTGCCAATACATATGCTGTCGCATCGCCTTCGGCTGTGAAGTTGGTTGCAATGATAATTTCCTCAATATCGCTCACCTGCAAACGGGCAACCAGCTTATCTAATGCTACTGCCGAAATATCCATGCCCTGCGCCGGACTGACTTGCCCCATCAAAACAAAATACAGGCCGTCATGACAATTGGCCGCCTCCATACTGGAAACATCCGCAGGCATATGCACAATCATCAAGCGGCTTTTCTCACGTTTTTCGTCCGCGCAAATTTCACACAAATCACCTTCGCAAAATGTGTTGCACATCCGACAATGCTGCACCTGTTTCAAGGCAAATTGCAAAGCATCCACCAATTCCTGCGCTTCTTCGCGTTTATACTGTAAAAGCTGGTAAGCCATGCGTTGAGCGGATTTCGGGCCGACATTAGGCAGGATTTTTAATGCATTAATCAAGCGGACAAAGGCATCAGGATTTTTACTCATGATTTCAGACGGCCTTTTAAAAGATAGCTAAAAATAAGAAAACAGCCGGAATTCATCCGGCTGCCCTACTCAAATATTTCTGCTTATTCGGCAGCATTATTAACTTGCTGTGCGCCTTGCTTACGATCGATTTTCTTACCCAAATACTGGAGTAAATTATCGAACACATTCGCAGAAAGCTGCTGAACCAAAGCCTGTTTGGCAGCCGGAATCTGTGAATCGGCATTTTCAGGAGCAGAAACGCTCTGAACTTCCATAATTACCGGTGCAGGCATACCTTCTAATAATGCGTACGCAGGTTTACCGCCGACAGGGCGCGCTTTCATCAAAGCCGCATAAGCTTCAGGAGACATGGTTTTGCGTGCATCTTGCGCACTCAATTGCGAAACAGGCGACCATTGAACGTCGGCAGCTTTACCGGCTTTCAACGCAGCCAAAGTTTCTTGGGCTTTCTTCTCTGCCAGTTTGGCAGCTTCAGAGCGCAGATATGCTGCACGGACAGTGTCTTTGACTTCTGCAAATGGTGCAATTTTCTCTTCGCGCACTTCTTTCGCACGAATAACCCAAACGGTTTCGTTGTTGATAGCAATGACTTCAGAATTGTGTTTTTTCTTCAGCACATCGTCGCTAAACGCAGCATTAATCAACGTTTCAGGCAAACCGGCTTCTTTCGCACCCGCTTTGGTTACCCATTCATCCAGGTTTTCCACTTTCAAGCCTGAATTGGCGGCTGCTTTTGCCAAAGAAGATGGATCATTGAAGGTATCTTCACCCAATTTTTCTTTGGCTGCGTTAAAGGCAGAAGCTGCTTTTTTCAGTTTCAAGGCTGCTTCGATACGTGCTTTGGCTTGTTCCAAAGTCGGCTCAGCTTCGACATTCAAAACTTTGATGATGTGATAACCCAAAGACGATTTAACGGTATCGCTGACTTCGCCTTTGCCCAATGCAAATGCCGCTTTATCGAATTCAGGCCCAAAGCCACTACCGCCGCTTTTGCTCAGGTAGCCCAAATTGCCGCCTTTATTGCTGCTGGACAAATCTTTGGAGTACTTGGCCGCCAGCTCGGCAAAAGCATCCGAGTGTGCTTTGAGCTCTGCAGCCATTTTATCTACTTCGGCTTTAATTTCCGCATTGCTTGCTTCATCTCCGTTAGGCATAACCGGTATGAAAATATGCGCAATTTCGGCTCTTGGCGACAAATCTACGCTTTTGCTATCGTAAGCTTTTTGTACTTCTTCCGCACTGATGGTTTGCTTGTCAGCCAAATCTTTGATGTTCAAAGCCACATATTCCAGCTTAACGGCTTGAGGAATCAAGTAATCTTTCTTATGCGCTTCATAATACTTTTGCAAAGCCGCATCATCTACTTTTACTTGTGCCGCAAATGCTTCAGGGCTGAACGTAAATGAACGGATAGTACGGGTGGCTTGGGTCAGGTTAATCAACTGACGCGCTTGCGCATCGCTGACCAACGCACCGTTTTGCACCAAATTCAACAGATTTTGCAACTGGAACTGTTCGCGGATATCTTCGACAAACTGATCCTCGGTCATTTTGCGCTGATCCAAATACTTCTTGAGCAAATCCTGACTGAATTTGCCGGAAGCATCATGGAAATTCGGATCATCCACGATAACTTGCTTGATTTGTTCCTGAGACACAGCGATGCCCATCAGCTTGGCACCCTGCTTCAGGTAAGCACGTTGCAATAAAGATTGGAATATCGCATCACGCGAAGGCGCATTATTACCGGCAGCCTGCTCATTTTGTATCGCAATCTGTAAAGCATGCTCGCTAACCTTCTCATCCCCGACTTTGACAATGTAATCAGAACCCGGCGAAGACAAGTTATTGGCACCGAATCCGATAAAGGTCAGACCGATGATACCTAAAACAATCTGGGCGGGTGTTTTATATTTTTCAACAATATGGAACATATTTATCCGAAAGAAAAGTTTGGCGCGGCAGCCGGAAAATGCTGCCGCAAAAATCTTAAAATCCTGAAAACAGGCTCAAAGCGCGTATTGTAACGTATTTTTTCGAGGCTTGCTTTTTCAGACGGCCTAAAAACCTAAAAATGCCTTATCCGAAAATTTCCTGATACGCTTCTACTGAAAATCCGACATGAACCTGTCCTTCTTTGACCAACACAGGCCGCTTGATGATGCTCGGATTTTCCACCATCAAAGCAATCGCCCCTTCTTTTGTGGCGGCAGATTCTTGCGCATCTTTATCCAATTTACGCCAAGTCGTGCCTCTTTTATTAAGCAAAATTTCCAAAGCTACCTGCTCCAACCAACCATCAATCAATTCGGCAGTCGGGGCGTTTTTCTTAAAATCTACAAACTCAAACTCGATGCCATTTTCCGCCAACCAACTGCGCGCTTTTTTAACCGTATCGCAATTGGGAATACCGTATAGTTTTATCATCTTATTTATCCTTGGTGTCATTCATAAAATCACAAATTCAGGCCGTCTGAAACTTTTCAGACGGCCTGAATTGAATGCCGCTTATTTCTTAGCAGCTTTCTTCACTTTAATCTTCACGCTTTTGCCTTGAGCATTATTTTTACCTCCGGCTTTGACGGAAGCTGTTTTCGCCTGCACTTTTTTCTTGCTTGCAGCTTTAGGTTTGCTTGGCTTAACGGGCTTGGAGGCAGGTTTACTTTTCACCTTGCTCTTCTTTGCCTTCACGGGAGCAGCCAACGCTTCATCAATTTCTTTAGCTGAAAGTTTACGCTTACGTTTCTCAACAGGTTTGTCAGCAGCTATTGGCTTACTCACAGGTTTCGCTTTTCTACTACCACGTTTCTTACCGACTGAACCGCCGCTGACTAAGGTCAAATCAATCTTGCTGGTATCCAAATCGGCACGCGCGACTTTTACAGTGACCGTATCACCCATGTTGAAACGGACACCGCTGCGTTCGCCCTCAATCGCCATAATTTCAGGACGGAAGTTGAAATAATCCTCTCCCAAATCACTGATATGTACCAAGCCGTCGATATGAATATCGTCCAACGTTACAAAAATACCGAAGCTGGTCATGCCCGAAATTTTGCCACTGAAGACTTCGCCGACTTTGTCGCGCATATAATAAGTTTTCAACCAGTTTTCCACATCACGGCTAGCATCATCGGCACGACGCTCACAGAAAGAGGTATGCACGCCCAAAGCCTGCCAGGTTTTATTGGGCTGGTAAGTTTGTCCGTTCAATACAGCCTTAATGGCACGATGTACCGTCAAATCCGGATAACGGCGGATAGGCGATGTAAAGTGTGCATATGCACTATAAGCCAAACCAAAGTGACCGTCGCAATGCGGCTCATAAACCGCCTGCTGCATAGAACGCAACATCATTACTTGCAACAGCTCCGCATCCGGACGGTTTTTAAATTGCTCGGCAAGCGCAGCATAGTCTTTCGGCGTCGGATTATCGCCGCCGCCCAAACTCAGCCCTAACAAACCAAGCTGCTCGCGTAAAGTGGCCAATTTTTCGGGAGTCGGGCCCAAGTGATTGCGGAATAAAGCCGTATGTTTGTTCTTCAGCAAAAATTCTGCCGCGCAAACATTCGCCGCCAACATACATTCTTCAATCAGCTTGTGCGCATCATTGCGGACGACGGGAACAATCTTGTCGATTTTACCGTTGTCGTCAAAAATCATCTGAGTCTCAACGCTCTCAAACTCAACCGCGCCACGCTCAAAACGTTTTTTCTGCAAGATTTTAAATAACTGATACAGAGTATCGATTCGCTGCTTAAACGGATGATCTTGGCCGTCTGAAATCCAATCCCAAACTTGATTGTAAGTCAGTCGCGCATGCGAACGCATTACTGCCGGATAGAAACGGTATTCCTTGATATTGCCGGCATAAGTAATCACCATATCGCACACCATACACAGGCGTTCAACATCAGGGTTGAGCGAGCAGATACCGTTGGACAACTTCTCCGGCAGCATCGGAATCACACGGCGTGGGAAATACACGCTGGTACTGCGTTCTTGAGCATCTACATCGATTCCGTCATCAGGACGGACATAATGGCTGACATCGGCAATCGCCACCACCAAACGGTAATTGCGGCCGATTTTTTCAGCAAAAACCGCATCGTCAAAGTCCCGCGCAGTTTCGCCGTCAATGGTTACCAGAGGCAAATCGCGTAAGTCCACGCGTCCTTTCAAGTCGGTTTTACGCACATGATCGGGAATTTTCTTCGCAGCTTTGACACATGCTTCGCTGAATTGATGAGGCAAATGGTGCTTGCGTACAGCGATTTCGATTTCCATACTGCTGTCGGCATAATCGCCCAAAACTTCAATCAGCTTAGCCACAGCAGGACGATGCGCTTCAGGATACGTCTCGATTTCAGCCACAATCACTTGGCCGGATTGCGGTTTAAAGTGCGCCACGCTTTCAGGCTCTAACACGATACTTTGGCTCAAACGCTTGTCTTCAGCCTCCAAAATAGCCACGCCGCGATCCATATAAAAACGGCCGACCACTTTAGACTGCGCACGTTCCACCACATCCAAAACCGTACCTTCACGACGGCCTCTGCGGTCGATACCGGCAGGACGAACAGTAACAATATCCCCATGCATCACGCCGCGCATCTGACGCTCATACAAAACAAAATCGCCCTCGCCCGTTGGCGTTAGCGGCACGGCAAAACCAAAGCCGTCTTTATGCGCCTCGACACGGCATTTAACCAATGCCAATTTTTCTGCCGCACACACCGCGCCACGTCTGTTGATCAACACCTGACCATCGCGCGCCATCGCTTTCAGACGGCGCTCGAAGAATTCATATTCATCTTCTGTAATCGACAATTCATGTGCCAAAGCTTCGATTTTGGTCGGTACACCTTTTTGTTCCAATAATTCAATGACCCATTCACGGCTGGGCAACGGATGAGCGTAACGTTGTTTCTCCCGCTCCAAATACGGGTCTTTTTCTCGTAAATTTAAAGATTTAGTATTTTTGTTCATTTTGATAGTTGACATTCTTTTTTTAAAATATATAATAGCTGCTTCTTCGCAGTTCAGGTAGTCAACTCTACCTTAAATTGAAGAATAAAGCAAAGCCCAGGTGGCGGAATTGGTAGACGCGCTAGCTTCAGGTGCTAGTGTCCTCACGGGCGTGGAAGTTCGAGTCTTCTCCTGGGCACCAAGTAATTTGGTGCTTCTTTGCTTAAGAAAATTTAAATTGCCCAGGTGGCGGAATTGGTAGACGCGCTAGCTTCAGGTGCTAGTATCCTCACGGGTGTGGAAGTTCGAGTCTTCTCCTGGGCACCACTGATAAATCAATCAGTCAAGTTTTACATTATTCTGATAACAAGTCAGGATAATAGTCCACAGAGAGGTGGATGAGTGGTTTAAGTCGCACGCCTGGAAAGCGTGTATACGTGAATAGCGTATCGAGGGTTCGAATCCCTTCCTCTCTGCCATTTTCATTTTTATAAGTTTTTCATTACTTCTAAAACTGCATATTAAAGGCTAAGTTATCAATAACTTAGCTTTTTTGTTATTCATCTGCTTTAAATTCATTTCGGGTATATTTCAATTCTTTTATCTTTTTTGTGGTATTTTATGTGTTATTACCCAAGGAGTAACACTTCATGCCAAAAATTGTAACGCCATTAAGTCTGTCTCAAATTAAAACAGCAAAACCTAAAGAGAAGGTTTACAAATTACCAGATGGGGGTGGGCTTGCCCTATGGATTTTGCCTTCAGGTTCTAAGTCTTGGAGGCTACAATACCGCCGCCCTGATGGGAAAATGAACACATTGACACTGGGTTTATTTCCTCGTTTCGGACTAGCAGATGCGCGGGCATGGCGAAAAGAGATGTTAGAAAAAATCAGAAAAGGAACTGATCCGAAAGCAATTTCTGCGGACATAGGAGCAGAGTTTCGTTTTGAAAATTGCTTGGTACTTTGGTTCGATAAATGGAAGAAGTCGGGTGGAAAACAAGGGATGGGTAAAAATCCTCGTTATGCAGGGCAAGTACTGGCAGCTTTAGAATTGAATGTACTACCTTTTTTTAAGGGGAAGGATATCCGTTCGATCAAGACGGCAGATGTAGTAGCTGTTTTAAGGAAAATGGAAGAACGCGGGGCACTTGAATATTTGCGTCGGGTTAAAGGTGCATTGGGATTGATGTTTGATTATTTTGTAGCGGATGGATCTATCGCTATGAATCCAGTCAGTGTTATTGGGAAACAAGTATTCGATAGGCCGCCTGAACGTCATTTCGATACACTGCGCTTTGATGAGCTACCACTCTTAGTGGAGAAGTTAGAAACATCGAAGGGAATTGGGGAACGAGCTCGGCTATTAATTTATTGGCAACTTTTGAGTATGACGCGACCGTCAGAAGCAGCAGGAACTCGTCTGGATGAAATTAACTTAAAGTCAGGAACCTGGGAAATTCCAATTGAACGGATGAAAACAAGGCCGCATGTTGTCCCATTAAGTTCCGCTTTGACCCGAATCTATTTTGAGGCATTAAGATTAAATGTGAATGGAGTATTCTTATTTGAAGGTTCAGGGTTTAACAAGCCATTGTCGTCCGAGACAGTCAGACTAAAGCTTCGCACTAAAATGGGGCTGGATACGACGGCACACGGCTTGCGGAGTCTAGCACGGACTTATTTGAGGGAGGTTTATAAGGTTCGCAAAGATGTGGGGGAATTACTGCTTTCGCATGGCATTACGGATAAGACAGAACGCGCCTATGACCGATCAGAGCTTTTAGAGGAGCGACGAGAAATGCTGGAAAACCTTGGTCGAGATGTGATGGCATTACGGGAAAAGTATCGGATAAAATAGTTTTGAGGTCGTCTGAAAAGTTTTCAGACGACCTTTTTCTATATCCAAAACTTAAAAAACCCACCCAAAACCCCATCTGCTTGCCCACATATTCACTCTTTGCCAAAATCAAATCGTCATCTGAAGTGATATGTTCCTTGTGATTGTTGAGTAATGACAGCCGGAAAGACGGCATCCCCCAAAGCCGCCGTTGCCACTCCACAACGGCGGCTTTCCAAAAACAGCAAAACCAAAACCATGTTCAAAGAACCCTGCCAAGTCATAGCAATCCACAGCCGCCCCTTATTTTTTTGCGGCTTATGGTTCATTACCGTCAGACTAAAAAATGAATACGGCTGGAAATTCGACCGCAAAGCCATGTTTGAAAGCAAAAAAGCAGCTGAAAGCCTAAAAATCGGAGACTACATCATCCCATGACCAGTCGCAAAATTGAAAACCTCATAAAAATCGGCACAGTTTCCCAAACCGACCCTGTTGCCAACAGAATCCGCGCACAACACGGCGGTCTCATTACAGACTGGTTGCCATACTTTGTTCCTGCAGCGGGTGGCGTATCAATTTGGCGTTTACCTTCCATCGGCGAAGGTTGCATCATACTTTCTCCCAGCGGAGAACCCGAAAACGGAATTATTATTTGCGGCTTCTCAACCACCCAACATCCTGCCCCATCCCAAAACCCAGACGAAACCATCATCCTCATGCCTGACGGAGCAGAGTTTAAATACAACCACGCAAAAAGCCATCTGCAAATCAAAGGCATCAAAACTGCCGATATTACCGTCAAAGAAACAGCCACCGTACACACCAAACACCTGACTATCGACAGTCCCGAGACAGACATCAAAGGCAAGTTGAACGTTGCCGGACTGCTTACATATCAGGGCGGCATGGCAGGAAGTGGCGGCGAAGGTGGAGCAGCAGCAGTTATCAAAGGCACAATACGCCAAGAATCAGGCAGCATCATCAGTAACGGGATCAACCTAACCACCCACACCCACCAAGGCGACAGCGGCGGCACAACAGGGACGCCAAAATGACCAACAACCAAACAGGCCGCCGCATCGGCTTAAAAGAACACATTGCCCAATCCATAAAAAACATACTCTTCACTCGAATCGGTAGCCGCCTCATGCGAGAAGACTACGGTAGCCTCCTGCCTGATCTGATAGATATGCCAATGACCCAGACCGTTATAGCGCTCTGCCATCAGGCTGCCGTAACTGCCATAGCTGCATGGGAGCCGCGCATTACCGTCCGCAGCATACACTTTGACCCAACCGCCGCCGCCAATGGGCAACTTGCCATTACCATAGTCACAACCCTGACCGACGGCACAGAACAAACATTCCAAATACAATAACGCAGAAACATGGCAGAAATTGACCTAACCCGCCTACCAGCCCCAAAAGTCATCGAAGAACTCGACTTTGAGACCATATTTGAGCGCAAAAAAGCGAACCTCATCGACCTCGTACCGGCTAGCATACGCCCAACCATTACAGCCACCTTGAAACTCGAATCAGAGCCACTGACCATCGACCTTCAACAACAGGCATATCAAGAAATCATTCTGCGTCAACGCATAAACCAAGCAGCTGCAGCAACACTTTTAGCCTTTGCACAAGGAAGCGATCTTGACCATCTTGCTGCAGCCAAAGGCATAGAGCGGAAAACCATCATCACTGCCGATCCAACCACCAATCCCCCCACAGAAGCCGTTTACGAAACCGACGATGACCTCCGCCGGCGCGTCCAGTTATATCCAGAAAAACTCGCAGCTGCAGGGCCTCGTGCAGCATACGAAGCCCATGCCCTTGATGCTGCGCCCGATATTACCGATGCCCGCGCCGTCAGAGTGTCTCCAGGAACAGTCGCTGTCTATATCCAAACATCCGGCAACCAAGGCATACCAAATGGCCGCACCCTTGAAACCGTCAATGCCTATCTTAGCGACGAAATCCGCCGCCCACTCTGCGATACCGTAACCGTCCACGCCGGAACCCCGAAAGAAATACGCATATCCGCCCGTATTACCTATGAAGACGGCCCAGACAAAGAAATCGTCAAAGCCCGCCAGCTTCAAGACCTCAATCAAATGCTAGAGCAGCATAAAAGACTCGGCGCACAAATTGCCTTGTCAAAAATCATTGGCGCACTTGATACAGATGGCGTCAAAAAAGTAGAGCTGACAGAGCCAAGACAAGACATCCTCTGCACAGACGGCGAATTTATAAAAATCACAGAAACCATTCTGACAGAAGCCTAAGCCATGCCGACAGTCATCCCTACCAACAATACCGACCTCCTGCAAACCCTTGCCCGCTTGACATCACAAGAACTGGCAACTGTCTTCGATCTCGAAGTCATTACCAAAAGCCGCATGCCCCAAAATTGCCCTCCCGAATTCATACCATGGCTTGCATGGGAACGCTCCATAGGCAGTGATGAAGGCTGGAATATTACTGACACCGAAGTCGCACGCAGAAAGCTGATAGAAAACTATATTCAAAAGCATCAGCACAAAGGGACACCATCAGTAATCCGGCGCCTTTTCCGTGACCTGGGGTACGGAGAAATACAAATCATCGAAAATACCGCCAATCTTTACTGGAATGGAAGCGCCGTCTTCGACGGCACACACCTATTCGGTGGCAGCAACGGAGAATGGGCGAAATACAGCATTAAATTAAGCCGCCCGGTTACCAATAATGAAGCCCAAAAACTTCGAGAATGGCTGGAACGAATTGTTCCTCTCCGTTGCGAACTGCACAGCCTCGACTACCGAGACCACCCTATCTATTGGAACGGAGAAATCACATTCGATGGTAGTTACAACTTCGGCATAGCCTGACCCTAAAGGATAAAAAATGGCCAACGCAAAAGAACTCAACCAATACACCCAAAACGTCCGCCTCATCGAACCTGGCGACCGCGTTATCGGCGGTACTGATACCCCAATCAATCAACCCCTGCAAGCACTAGCTAACCGCACCTTATACCTTAAAACCCAAATCGAAACCAAGATTGGCAATAAAGGTACGCAAGTTATAGAAGGGCAGCTCAACATTCAAACCGACGCATGGGAAAAAATCCGTTTTACCAATGGCGACGGCAGCTACTGGCGTTTTAAGACTGCCCCCGTATCTGAAGGAGAAAACGGCGCACGCTTCAATTATGTTTTTACATCGGGAAGTCGAGAAATTGGGCGCGTACAATTCCCTCGCGTATCCGGTTCTGAAAGCGTCGCCTATCAAAGTTGGGTCGAAGCCAATGCCGCCCGCCTTGCTACTGACAAAATGAATGTTGCCACCACCAACTACTATACAGACCAGTCCGGTGGTTATACCAAAAGTGGATTTTACCGATCCGATGGCCGTCAGCTTGATGGGAATACCCTGCCAACGATGGAAATCCACATTGCCCATCCGGAAGCAGTGAACGGTGCACACGCCCGCGGCATCGGCTTCTCATACGGCTCGTCGTCCAATCCGTTTCATCTGGTTACCTCTGCTTGGGATGCCAACGGTCGTTATATCGGCATGAAAACCGTCTTGACTGAAGAAAACGGCGTCATGCTGACAGGCGACCAAACCGTCGGCGGTGTCAAAACCTTTACATCAAAAGCCGTATTTAATGCGGGATTGTCCGTATCCGGCAATGGAAAATCTGCCGATATCAATACCGGTGCCCAAGGCATTTATTTGCGTAATTCCAAGAGCAACAAATACCTGCAACTTAAAGACGACGGCACATTGACATACAGTGACAGCAAAATCGTCCTCATGTCAGACAAGTCCGATGCCGTCAATCTGGACAGTACCGACCGCCTTGCCACATCCAAAGCCGTCAAAACCGCCTATGACAAAGCTGTCGGCGCAGAGGAAATCGCCAATCGAAAATCAGAGGTTGCGGTTTTAACGGGAGTTATTTACGACGGTGATACCCTCCCGTTACCCGCAGGATACACAGAGAGGCAATGTAAGTGGCTGGTCTCTTTAAGAGATGACAATGCAAGTGGGGCACGATGGGATATCGATGAGGGCGGTAGCCATAACCACTTTGCATATTTAATACATGCCGATGGCGCCCGCCGCGTCACAGCTAAAATGAGGCTTAACGGCTATCCTGATCGTGGCATCCATGTCAACTACATCGTTATTGGAGTCAAATAATGAGTTTACAAACAAAATCTGGACTATGGCTTATTTTTAATTCAGACGGCCGATTAACATGTTCGGCAGACCATGAGCCAGATGCCGATGATTTGGCATTGCGTGACGAAGCCGCTAAGTATTACAGCGCCGACGAGGCCGATGATGTATTGTCGGCGGTTATGGCGGGGGCATTACTGCTGGCAGATGGCCTGACCCCGCCGCCGCCGTCTCAATATCATGCTTGGGACGGTATAAAATGGGTCGTTGAGGATGAGTCTGCGCTTCTGGCGGATTTAAAAGACATTAAACTCAAAACACTCAATGCGCAAGCGCAAGCCTTTATTAATCAACATACCGGTCTGGATGCATTGCCCGATTTTGAGGTGCAAACATGGCCACTGCAGGCGGCCGAGGCGCAAGCGTGGGCAGCCGACAACACTGCCGCCACGCCCGTGTTAGACCGCATCGCTGCCGCGCGTGGCATGGATGCCGACAAGCTCAAAGCCGCCGCCTTGCGCAAAGCCTTGGCGTATTCCGCCCTGTCGGCTCATGTCGCCGGTCAACGCCAAGCCTTGCAAAGCAAGATTGAGTCAGCCAAAACGGTTGCCACGCTCGAAAAAATTAAAATCGAGTTCACCGCGCCGGAGGCTGCCTAAATGAGCAAAGTCTATCTGGCACTTTACAAAGGCCGAAAATCAGGCCGCACCCCTAAGGCATTGGCCATGCGCTTTGCGGATTGGGTAATCTGCAAAGCCACGCGCGGCATTTACTCGCATTGCGAGATTGCCCTGGCCTTGGGTGACGGCGTGTTTGAGTGCTACTCATCCAGCCTGCGTGATGGCGGCGTGCGCTGCAAAATCATGCGCTTGCCGTCGGATAAGTGGGATTTGGTTAAGCTGCCAGCAGCAGACGTGTTAACTGCCAAATTACAGATGATTTGGCTGATGACCCAAGACCAGCCCTACGACCTGATCGGCTCGCTTGGTGTGATCTTGCGCGTCGGCAACCGGCCGGATAAGTGGTTTTGCTCGGAGTGGTGCGCCCATGTCTTGGATTTTGCCGAGCCGTGGCGGCTGTCGCCTAATGATTTGGCGGGCATGACGGCAGAAATGTAAAGAAAACGGCTGCTTCGATTGGTATCAGTATGAGCTGCTGGCCAAAGCAATGGCGGAGAGCAAGGGCAAATTATCGCCGCCGCTTAAGACAAACAAAGGCCGTCTGAAAACTTCAGACGGCCTGAAAATCCCACTCAAAACATCCGCCGCTTGCCACCGATAGAAAGCAAAGCAACAATCAGACCATTCCCAAAGAAACGGATAGCCACATGACCGCAAAACGCATGCACGGCGTAACAGCCAACGAATTCACACACGGCGCGCGCCATATTTCCGACATCGCCACCAACATTATCGGCATCGTTGCCACTGCAGACGACGCTGATGCCACAGTCTTCCCCGCTACCAACCCCATATTTTCAACATCCGTCTCCGCCCTGATTGATAAAGCAGGCAGCAAAGGAACATTGGCAAAATCCCTAGACGCAATTGCAGATCAGGCAGATGCCCAAATCGTTGTAGTCCGTGTTCCCGGCTCAACCAAAGCACCGGAGCAGAAAGCAAACGTTATCGCAGGTATCAAAGCACTGGCGAAAGCTCCCGCACATACCGGGTACAAACCAAAAATCATTGGTGCACCAGAACTTGACGACGCTGACGTAACCGCCGAGCTGGTTGTAACCGCCAACGCTCTTGAAGGCTTCGTATATGCATCCGCCGGCGGCACAGAAAATATCACCGCCCTGACCCAATATAAAAATGGATTTGGGCAAAAAAATCTCATGTTGATTGACAACGAATTCATGACTTTCGGCGCTTCCAAAACCCAAGAAACTGCCGCTACCGTTGCCCGCATCCTCGGTGCACGCGCCATGCTTGACCAGAAAATCGGTCCGCACAAATCCATTTCAAATACTGAAATTCAAGGAGTATCCGCCCTTAAATACCCGCGTAGCTTCGGACTTTTGGACATCAACAGCGACGCCAATACCATCAACAACCTCAACATTACCACCCTCATCCGTGAAAACGGCTTTCGCGTTTGGGGCAACCGCACATGCTCTGCAGACCCAGCCTGGGCATTCGAACCGACAGTCCGAGTCTCCTCCGTAATTAAAGAGACCATCGCCGAAAGCTTCCTCTGGGCAATGGACAAACCAATGCATCCGAGCCTTATGATTGACATCATCAACAGCATCAATGCCAAGCTCGCCGAAAAAGTCTATCAAGGCTGGTTATTGGGTGCCCAAGTCTTCATCGACCCCAAAAAAATCGAAAAAGAACGCGTAGCCGGCGGCATCTTTGCTTTTGACTACGAATTTACCGTAGCCCCGCCTTTAGAGAATATCGAACTCAACCAACATGTATCAGACCGCTTTATCGTCAACCTGACTGACCGAGTTATCGAATTCGCATCCAACCTAAAACCTACCACCGTCTAAACCACCTTGCCTCCCAATAATTCCCCTCTCCCAACAGAGAGGGGTTAGGGATAGACATCCCAAACACAAGTAATAAAGGACACCAAATGCAGCTGCCACGCATCTTGAAAAGTTTTAACGTCTTTACCGACGGACTCAACAAAGACGGCGTCCTCATGACCGTCAAACGCCCGGACATCAAATTCAAAACCGAAGACTATACCCCGGGCGGCGGTATGGGCGAATTTACCGTTATTCATGGCATTGAAAAATTAGAGCTGGAGCTGACCAGCAAAGGTTTCGATCTTGAGCTGTTCAAATCCATCAGCCACAAAATTAATGGCAACCTCTTACGCTATCAAGGCGCATTGCACAAAGAAGACGAAGAAACCTACCAAACACTGGTCGGCGAAGCGCGTGGCCGAATTATCGAAACCACACGCAGCGAAGACAAAGCGGCCGAAGGTGGAGAGCAGACATTCAAATATGCCCTAACCTACTGGAAAGAAACCGTCGATGGAGAAGTCGTTTTTGAAGCAGACCTCATGGCGAACAAACTCATCATCGGCGGCAAAGACGTTCGTGCCGGCATTCGCGCCGCATTAGGCCTCTAAACACATACAACAGGAACAAGTAAATGCAAGAACCAAAAATCAAAATCAACCCCGACGATACCCTGACCGTAACCCTGACCGATGGCAAAGCCTACACTCTGCGCGAACCGCTGGCCAAAGACATGGCAGGCATGGGACAAGACCTCATCAAAATCAAACACACCGAAACTGTTCAAAAGCTCCTCTCAAAAATCAGCACCCCAAAAATCGGCATGGCGCAATATGGCGTATTAGGTATGGCAGATGTACAAGCCCTCAATGCCGCTATTGATTTTTTTTCAGCCGCACCTTCGGCGAAAGCAGAGATTCAGGAAGCCTTTGCCGATTTGGGCTATACCCGTGCTTCCGATACCGAGCCGGCCAGTTCGCCGACCTTATAAAAGCAGCGCCCGACATCTGGCAGGCTGAAGAAGATGAAGACGTTCCTGCGTTTTACCCAATAGACGACGCCCTTGCCCTCTGCGCCATTACTTTCAAAGGAGGTATAGGCTGGTTCGCAGGACTAAATCTTTTTACCCTTAACCGCTGGGCAGCCAAAGCCGCCGAAATCCAACGCGCACGCCAAGGAGACGGAAAATAAAAAAGGTCGTCTGAAATCAATTCAGACGACCTTTTCAATCGACAAAATAATCAAGGAAGCATCCATACCATAAGGGCAATGACGGCAACAAAAAGCCAAAATAATGCGCCATACCACCAAATGACAGAATCGACTGCATTCAAAACCGAATCTGCCAAGATTTGATTTTTCATTTTCCGTTTCATCTTAAAGCTCGAGCCATGACAGACAAGACAATTAATATTATCCTCAAAGCCGCCGACAAAGCAAGCAAAACGTTTGACAGAATTAAAAAAAGTAGTAGCGGGCTGTCGGGCGAATTGGCGAAAAACAAAAAAGACATGCGCGATCTCGAGCGCGCCCAAACCGCACTGGTAAAAATCGGCAAGGCAGAACAATATTTCAACCGTCTGAATGAGCAAATCATCCGTAATTCTGCTGCCACAAGCCGCCTTACTGCCGAAATCGAGAAAACGGGCGTTGCCACAAAAAAACAAGCGGCAGAACTCAAAAAGCTGACCCGTGAAGGCGAAAAGCTGAATAACGAATACGAAAAACAATCCGCGCAGCTAAAACGCTACAAAGACCACATGGAAAAAGTCGGCGTATCCGGACAAAACTTTGAAAAAGAGCAAGCAGAGATTGCCGCCCGAATGCAGAAGACTACTGCTCAAATCGAAAAGCAGTCCAACGCCTTAGAAAAGCTGGAGAAACGGCAACAGAGTCGAATCAAAGCCGCAGCCATCGCAGGTATCGCATCAGGTGTCGCATCATGGACAAGTAGCAAGGCTGCCACCATGAGGCAAGGTGCAGGGCATGCCATCAATACAGCCATGTCCGAAGAAGATGCAATGCAGGGACTGATCCGCCAAGTCGGCAGCCTCAAAAATACAGACGGCAGCCTCAACCACGCCGAAATCGCCAAAATCCGCGCCGAAGTCCAAAAACTAAGCGGTGAATTGCCCATGGCAACGGTTGAGATCATGAATATGATGACTGCCGGCGCGAAGATGAATATCCCACGCCAAGAGCTTGCAGCCTATGTTACCGAAGCCGTCAAAGCTGCAAATGCCTTTGAAGCAGCAGATCCGGGGGCGCTTGCAGAAGAGCTGGGGCGCATTCGCCAAAACTTCAAATTATCCAAAGAAGCCGCTTCTGAACTAGTCAACGTCATGAACTACCTTGATGACAACGCACTGGTTGCAGGCGACCAGCTCATCAGCTACATGAACGAAGTATCAGGCAGCATGGGTTTGGCGAAAATGAACGAGAAGCATGTAGCGGCTCTAGGTTCCGCCCTTATGTCCGCAGGTGTAGATGCTTCCACCTCTGCCAAAGCGGTCGGCAGCCTCATGACAAGGCTGGGTACCGCACCTGATATGAAACCCGTACGGGAAGCCCTGAAAAGCATAGGTATAGACGCAAAATCCGTCCAAAAAGGCATGGTCGTAGACGCGCAAGGTACGCTTGAAAAAATCATTGCCGCCGTCCAACAAATGCCGAAAGAGCAACAAGCAGGCATTCTCAAAGGCTTGGCAGGCGGCGAATATAACCGCGTATTTGCCCAACTCATCGCCAATACAGAGCTTTGGCGCGAACAAATACGCCTTGCCACCTCCCCGGACGCATTAGGCAGCCTCGACAAAGAGTTCGAAATTCGTGTCAACGCCATGTCGTCCAAATGGCAGATGTTCAAAAATAAGCTCTTCAATACCGAATCAGGCTTTGGGCGCAGTATGTTTTCAGGCTTAGAATACGGCATGAATGTCATTTCAGGCTTATTGGATAAGTTCAACGAATGGTCGGCAAAAAATCCAGAGGCCGCCGCCAAACTTGGAAAAATCGCATTTTATGCAACCGCAGCAATGACCGCATTGGCAGGGTTGGCCTCAGTTATTGCCGCAGTTGCCGTCCCCTTTGCCGCCGCCCGCATTGCCTTTGGCGGATTCGGCATGAGTATTCTTAAATTTTTAGGCATTGCCCTACGTTTCATGACATTAAATCCCATAGGCCTTGCGCTGACTGCCATAGTCGGCATCATCTATCTCGTTTACACCAATTGGGATACATTGACTGCCGCCTTTATCAGAGGCTGGGAATGGATTAAAAAAACATTCGCCCAAAACCCCATCCTATACGCCCTGACCGGACCGATTGGTGCAATCGTTGCATTGGCCACACACTGGGAACGCATCAAAAACGCCCTCATTACAGGCTGGGGATGGATAAAAAAAACATTCAGCGGCAACAACCCCATATCCTACGCCCTCTCTGCCGCCCTAGGCCCAATCGGTATCCTCATCAAAAACTTCCAAATCCTCAAAAACGTCGCTACTAGCGCATGGGAATGGATGAAAAAAGCCTTTTCCACCAAACCGACCGCGCCGGGAGGCAGCGCATCCGGTTATGGCGTAGGCGCATACATTCCCAACAAAGGTTATTCCACAGGCGGTTACACAGGGGCGGGAGGTGTCAACCAAGCGGCCGGTATCGTGCATAAAGGCGAGGTTGTCTTCAATCAACAAGATGTAGCCCGCTTCGGAGGATGGCGTGTTCTGGAAAAAATCCGCAAGGCAGGCTTGGGCGCATTGCAGAGCATTATCCCCGCCGTAGCTGAAGAACCGCGCCCTTCCCTTGTCGGAGCAGTTCCCGTATCGGCAGGATTTAATCACACAAACGCAGGCGGTATGACCGTCAACATTACTATCAACGGCGGCAGCCAAAGCCCTGCTGACATCGCCCGCGAAGTTGCCCGTCAGATTAAGCAGATTGCAGACCAAGCCGCACGTCGTGCCCGTAGCGCATTTTCAGATGACTGACACCAAAAAAGGACACTACCATGCTTGCCACATTAGGATTCTTCCCCTTTCTCATCCGCACTATCCCCTTTCAAACCATCAACCGCCAAAGCGGCTGGAAGCACCCAAATCAATCCACCGTCGGCGGCGGTATTAATCCCACCCAATACCTAGGGCCGGAAACTGACACCCTGACCCTGTCAGCCGAAATGAGGCCGGAAATCACAGGGGGAGACACCTCCCTAGCCATGCTCCACCTCATGGCAGAGCGTGGAAAACCATACAATCTCATCCTCGGCACAGGTCAAATAATGGGCGCATACGTCATCACATCCATCAAAGAAGACAGAAGCCAACTCATGCACGATGGCAAAGCCCGTTCCATCAGCTTCAGCATAGAATTAAAAAAAGTATCCGACAGCCCGCTGGGACTAAAAGGCAAAGCCCTTCAGCTTGGCGTATCCATCGCCCGCAGCATTGCAGGAATCTGACATGACCGCACTTACCCAAATCAAAGACAAAGCCGTCAAAATCTTCAACGCCATTACCGACACTGGCGGCAACCATCTAACCCCAGTCGCCAAGCTGTCCATAAACGGCAAGCCGTTCAATACCGACGCTCTCTCCCGCATCATCTCCATCAGCCTGACCGACAAAAGCGGCTTCGAGGCGGACGAGCTGACCGTCAGCCTGTCCGACCACGACGGCAAGCTCGCCCTACCCCCGAAGTCTGCCGAGATAACCATCGCCCTGGGCTACATCGAAACAGGCATTGTCGATAAAGGCAGCTACAAAATAACCGAAGTAAGCTGGAGCGGCGCACCCGATACCCTGCACATCACCGCCCAATCCGCTGACACATCCGACCGATTTTCAGAGGCAAAAGAAAAAAGCTGGCACAAAACCAGCCTGAAAGAAATCATCGAATCCATTGCCGCCGCCAACGGCTACACCCCAATCATCGGCAAAGCCTACCAAGACGAAAAAATCGACCACATCGACCAGAGCAACGAATCCGACGCTGCCTTCTTATCACGCCTTGCCGAGCGCTACGACGCCATCGCAACAGTCAAACACGGCCGCCTCCTGTTTGTATCATCAGGCGAAGCCACGACCGCCGGAGGGCAGCCGTTGCCAACGATCAGGATTACCCGCAACAGCGGCGACCAATATGCATTCAGATACAGCAATACCGAAAGCTACAACGCCGTCCGCGCCTACTACATCGACAAACAGACAGGGAAAAAGCACGAAGTCGTCATTACCGAAGACAACTACGACCCCGTCAAAAAAACCGTTACCACCACCAAAAAATATAAGACCAAGCGCAAAGACGGCAAAACCCACAAAACCACCACCAAAGAAGTAACCGAAATCAAACAGGTGGATACTGCCGGCAAAAAAATCAAAACCCTGCGCCATACCTACCAAAGCCCCAAAACCGCCGCCACCGGCGCACGCTCCGCGTACAAAAAACTAAAACGCGGCACAATGGAATTCGACATTTCCCTCGCTATTGGCCGCCCAGACGTCGCTCCCGAAAGCCCCGTAACCCTGCAAGGCTTCAAACCCGAAATCGACGCGGAAAAATGGGTGGGGAAAGAAACCGTCCACACCCTAGACAGCAACGGACTGACGACCGCCGTCAAACTACAAAGCCTGATAGACGTACCGATCATCCTCTACGAAGGCGAAGTCAGCCCAAACTTTGCCGCAGCATTTTCAAAATCCTGACCAAAATAAAAGGCCGTCTGAGAAAATTCAGACGGCCTTTTAAAATTTCAGCTTACATAGCGATAAACTTAAGGGAATTTCCAGTTGCCACAACATCCCCTACTACAAGTCGCGCATAAATTTTATCTCCGACTGATACAGGAAGATGATCCAAACTATGATGCACCAGCCCACTGAATACTTCAGGATTTTCCGATACTACAGGAGCATTATCGACAGGTGGCATTTCGAATACTGACAAAACATCGGCATTCCTAAGAATCTCCAAGCGCAAAGGCGCAAAACTCAAATCCTTTCTAGAAGTCGGAATCTCAAAATTCAGAGAAAGATTTAATTGAGCCAATACAAAATCACGCGACGGTAGCGGGCAGACCCCCGGATAAATGCCAATCAGACTGTAACGGAAATCGTCCGCATGGCGGATAATACTATCGCAATATTGAATATGCAGCGATACAGGCATCATGATTTGAGTCCTTCCACAAAATCCCATTGACGGTCAAAAGCCGCCCGTACATCAAGAGGGCCGATACCGAAAACCGTTGCCAGCTTATCGACTGTTTCATTACTCAAAGTACAGCGGTTGTTTTCAATGCGCGAAAGATAAGACTGTTTCAGACCAGTTTTTTCAGTAAGCGAAGATTGCGTCAAACCATGTTTCAGACGCAATGATGCAAACGTTGCCCCCGAAGTATCCGCATCAAGTCTTGCTGCCAGCTTTTTAGCGGCTCTATCCATCGCCGCCGCACGGCGAGGATTTTTGCGAACACGTTCCACATAGCAGCAAGCGTCTGAAGCATCAGAAAGCGGCAAAACTTGGCCGCCTGCAACAAATACCGCAGAAGCTCTGACAGTCGCAGCAGCGGCAGGCACAGACAAAGACACCGCTGAAGCCGTAAACAGACAGACCGCCCCGAAGGCAGTCCAATTTTCAATATTCGATTTTTGCATAGTCATTTTGGATTCTCCGCATAATCGGATGATCGGGCTGATAATCAAAGCCCTCGGATTTGTCGGCAACCGCCAAAATATAGATTTTCCGGATAAACGTCCGGTTCGGCTGCATCTCATTTCGAACGCAGTACAAAATACGCAGCGAAAGCGCAGATTCCTCATCGAGCCGTAGCCGCATCACGCGTATATCCGCCCGCCACAACACAGCCACCCGTTTGCATTCCATACCCAAAAGCCCGATAGGCTGATCGTAATCGCGGCAGTAGTTTTCAGAAAAGAGTTTGTCAAAAAGCGCAGGCGTATCATCAATAAGCGCAATCACACTATCAATATAACCGACCGCCTCCTCCTTACTCTCGAAAAGGCGTTCTAAATCCGCTTCCGCATGATCGTGAACAATAAGTTGCATAATATATCTTTTTAGTTATATTCCGCAAGCGGCCACCCTGCCACTTGTCTCAAAATGCCGACAAATACCAAATTAAAACGTACACCCTTATCAGAAAGGCCGTCTGAAACATTTCAGACGACCTTTTTAACGTTGATTAGCCAAGCGGCGTAAATCATCTTTAAGTTTAATGGACTTCCTATTAAGGGCGGCGGGATCAAATCTTCCGTCACTAGAAGTGATAAAAAAATCAATTAATGAAGGATTGATAGCATCAAGGGATATTTCATGATTGACGCAAAACCGTGAAATTATTCCTTTGATTCGATTAGCAGAAAATGTGATGTACTGTATGTTTTTCCGTTCACAGAAACTGTCCAAATGGTTTTGCAGTTCATCTTCGATTTCGGATAAGCTTTTTTCTCTTGCCTCTTTTACCCTATTTTTTTCTGTAATCTCATTAAGTTCACGGGCATGTCGCCGTTGGAGATAAGCCCCTATAATATTTCCGGTAACGAAAATGATAATGCTGAAAAGATTGTTCAGGATATTAATCAGCTTATCCCACTGATCCAAATCAGGCGTATTCATTATGCGCCAGCCACCCGTTTATGTTCGTCGCGTGCCAATTCGATGATTCGGCGGACAAGTTGGGGAAGGAAGCCGTCAGCAGGCAGGATAACCAATTTTTGTAAAACCTCATCGTATGAGAAGCCGTCTTCTTTAATCAGATTGACGAATGAACCGCCTAAAAATGCAGAATCGGGAACGTCACGCAATTTGGAAAAATCGACCGTCACCGTGTCAAATTGGCGGAAAGCATGCGTCAAGAAGCGTTTGCGGAAATCGTTGCCGTTGCTGTCGGGATTGTCTTCAACCGAGCGTCCCCAAGGGTCGTCTGAGAATTCCAGAATATCGATATATTTGTTGTTTGACATTTTTTACTCCGGTAGGCGAAAAGCCCATTCGATTAAGGTTCCTTGGATTATAGATTCCGATTGGCGTGCTGTAAACTTGCCGTCGGACAATAATCCTTTTGCGGCACCGCTTAGAATCAGAAGATGGGATTCAGACCAGTCTTCTGCGCCAAGTACCACATTTGCCAGTCCGTTGCCCCGCCCTTCGCCAATGCGACGGCTCATACCTTGCTGCCATGCTTCCTGAAGGATATGGGAATCTTGTAGTTCTCTGTAAAAGACGCCGCGTTCTTTGGTGGCGTGATCGACATAGGAGCGGGCAATGCCAACCCCTAAATCATAGACCAGAAAATGAATGTGGTTGTCGTCTCCGTGCCAAAACATATACCACCAAGGATTTTCGCCACCGACATCGACGGGGTAGGCATGTTCGCGGATATTGAGCAGGACTTCGGAAATAGAAGTCCGCAGGTAAGAAAAAAATTTCTCGGAGCGGCTTCCGATTTGTTCTTTTAAGCGGGATTCATACTCATCAAGCTGTCTGTAAATCGCTTTGCGCTGCTGCGCAAAATTCAAACGGTTGCCGGAATGGAAAAAACTGTCTACTTTCATCAAATCCCGTCCAGACTTCAAGGCGATAAGCAGTTTGGATTCCAAAAACAGCTTTTTGTAAACGGGTGAACGTTTGCAGTCGAAGACAAAACAGCCCTTATTATTCCGCTTGCGCTGGATATGGTTGATATGGGCAACCAAAGCCAAAGCCGCTGCCGACGTGATTTCTTCGGTTTGCGAAAAATCTAGCGTTAACACCTGATGCGGCGAGTCGAGAAGATTCAAAACACTGGCTGTTTGATTGAAATTGCGGTACAGACACAAGCGTTTCGGAAAAGTCAAAACATACATCAAATCCCCCCTCAAAATCCCGACAAATGCCATGCGCCGCGGACTTTGCCGCAGATGGTTAGTTTTTCCAGTTTGTCGTTTTCGATGGTTTCGGTGCGGTATAGCGGGTTGTTGTTGATGTTCATGCCACTACCCCAAACAACCTTTCCAATTTTGCCAAATGATCCGTTTCCTCCGCAGTTACCTTTCTGTCCGCCTTGGCAACACCGCTGGCATATTCCAAAATCGCCTCCCTCCAATCGGGGAAACGCTGGTTAATGGCACGGACAGCAAAAGAAAAATCCATAGAATCCGGCACGGGCCAAGACTTCATAGCGCCAAGCGCATAAGCAAGAAAATCATTGCCCATTTCCGATTTGTCCGTCAGCCATTGTGCAATATACCGCTGTTCAGACGGCGCATATCTCCCGTCGCAGTAGGCGATATAGACCAACACATCCACAATCGGCTTCATGTCTCGCACAAAAAAATCCATCTGACGCTCCGGTGCCTCATCGTACCGTTCCTGCAAACGCCGTCTGAAAAGCGACGGTTCGACCACTTCGCCGGTTTCCAAATCCACCAGTCCCATAATCGACTGATATTTAAACGTCCTGACCATTTTCCGCACGTGGCAAAACGCCTGCACATAACCGTCTGAAAGGTTGGCAACAAACTTACGGACATCGATAACCCGTCTGCTTCCGATTCCTTCAGCATTGACATATTCAATTTCAAAACTACCGCCGACAGGCAGCAGCACAGGTTTATCTTTCATCGTAAAACCATTCTTTTTTAATCATGTCGTGGAGAGATAATTCAGACGGTGTTAGTTTCTGTTTGGCCGTGTCGTTCCGCCCGTAGACTAATATCGCGCCCGAACAGGCTGCCCAATGGAGGCGGCGTTCAAAATCGAGGTTTCGGGCAGCTGCGAGAGACTCTTTAAAATCTTTCCGAATTAAACCGCCCAAAAATTCCTGCCCTAATTTGAGCAACAACTTTTCAAGTTTGTCGGCGTCTGTTTGGAATTCGCCTTTATTTTTGTCTGATTCAGCCCCTGCTTCCGTCTCTTCGTCATCTGTTACTGACAAATCAATCCCGTTCAGAGCGAGTGCAGATTTAATAATTTGGTTGTATCTCAAATTCCGCGTCCGCGTTACCGGTTCAATATCAACCAATGCCAGCAGTGCCAGCACAGCATCGATATTTTCCTGCACGGTCTGCTTTAATTGAATTTGCCGTGAGTGCAGTTCTTGCAAGTCCAATTTCACACCGTCTTGCCTGTCAGCCTGTTGACCACTTTGTTTTCCCATATTGCACTTCCCTAATAAACAAAATCACTAAATATCCAAAAAATCCAACGGCAGTACATTCCAAAACTTACCGTGAATCGAGCAGATTCAGAAAATAAAATCAAAACGCAGACAAATGCCATGCGCCGCGGACTTTGCCGCAGATGGTTAGTTTTTCCAGCTTGTCGTTTTCGATGGTTTCGGTGCGGTATAGCGGGTTGTCGCTGATGACGAGCAGGCCGCCGCTGACGGAGGCTTGCAGGCGTTTGGCTTTTAGGCCGTCTGCGAAGGATAGGAGATAAATGCCCTCTCCTTCGAATGAGTGGACGGAGGTATCGACAAACAACACGTCGCCGTCCTCGATGGTGCCTTGCATGAAATCGCCGCGTGCCGTGATGACTTGGATACGGGAGAGGTTGCCGCCGAGTTTTTCGCGCGCCCACGCCTTATCGACATGGACGAAATCGACCACCTCCACTGCTTCGTTGTTGATATAGCCGTCTCCAAGCGCGGCAACCACGTCCAGCCGCTCAAAGCGTACGCGGTCGTCAGCAAGGCCGTCTGAATCTTCAGACAGTACTTTTTTGGGGAAGGTCTCCTGATAAGGCAAAGGGAATCCTGAAATTTCAGATATTTTTACCATCGTTTCAAATGTTGGCTTGTTTCGTCCTTTTTCGATTGCATTAACGCTGGCTTTTGTTGAGAAGCCAAGCTCAAGTGCAAAGTCCTCTTGAGTCATCCCTGCTGCTTTTCTTGCCTCAGTAGCCCATTTTGCCAAATCGTAAGTCATAAAATTCTCCATGTTTTCAGCATTGTAAATTTTAAATAGACAAAAAACGGCTACTAAAAGTTTACTTTTAAGGTTATTTAAAATATACTTTCTCTAAATTAAGGAGATGTCATGAATCATCTGGAAAAAGCAATTAAAGCTGCTGGCGGTCAAGCGGCATTAGCCGAAAAGCTTGGAAAAAAACGTTCTACTGTAAATAGTTGGGTAAAGGGTCGCAATAAAATGCCTGCTGAAATTGCAGTTGAAATTGAGAAACTTGGATATGGAGTTCGGCGAGAAGATTTAAGACCGGACGTATTTTTATAATTTACTTTACAAAGACTGAATAAATTTCAGACGGCGTAACCAGCTAAATAAGGAGCAGAAAAATGAAAGAAATCGTAGTGAAAGAAGATGTAGAACGCAAAAAATTTGAGGAATGGTGCAAGGTTCGCAACGAGGGAGATCGCCTGAAGACCGATGTTGATGACGGTGATGTTTACTATGTAGATGCCAGCATTGATTACGCATGGCAGGGATGGATTGCCCGTGCATATGAATCGGCAAAAGCAAAACAAGCCCTCAGAAAGCTGACTGAGCAGGAAAAAGCCGCCATCAAAGTAGTTGTTTTGACAGCGGCTAGAAACTCAAGCATCCCCCCGGAAAGCTTGGCAGATAACTTGATTCGGGCATTACGGCTTATTGAAGATGCTTAGATTCGATTTGCTCAAGTCGGTCGGCGAGGGTTTCAACGAATTCCGCAAGATGGATAGCCCGATCCCGACCATGAGCAAAATTGCCAAGTAAGGCGCTATTGCCGGACTTGATAATTTCGGTAGTCAGTTCAAGGGCTTTTTCATAGCTTTTTTGAGACATTTTAGTTTCTCCGTTGATGGTTACTGGAAATGACATTGTAACGGAGTGATGACAAAGCGGAAAGACGCTTGACCCGCCGGACAGTCGGCATCAACCAAAAAGGAAACGTCATGTGTCAAAACTGTATTCAAGAAATCGAAGGCAGATTGTCTGTCAAACAACACGTCCACCCCGCTCAAACAGGCGCAGACGAATTAGCCACTGCCGTCGTCGAGGTCAAATTTTACGGCGAAGAGCTTGATTTGCTGGAACAGGCTGCCTTTGCCTCCGGCAAGTCTTGGGCTGCATTCGCCGCCGAAGCTGCGTTGGAATACGCGGAAATGTATCTGCGAGCCTTTGAAGACGCATCGGCAAACCTGAAACGGAGCAATGGAAATGGCGCAGCGCAACATCAGTAAGGCGGAACACGGAAATATGCGGGTACAGATTACCTGCCCTTGCTGCGGCAGTCGCTGCAAGGTAACGGCGAGTCGGAAGATGACAGACCGCCTCCGTTATAGCTCGATTCAATGCCTGAATGCTTCGTGCGGCTGGTCGGGCGTAGCATCGACGGAAGTCATCAAAACCATTTCCCCGCCCAGCCCGCTGCATCAAAACCCCGCCTTGGTTCCGCCGCAGATGACGGCGGATGAAATCATCGAACAACACGGCGGCAGCAGTCAGAAAAATTTGTTGTAAAGGGGAGGAAAAATGAGCGGCGAAATCGTCCCGACGTGGAAGTCGGCACCGCAGCGGGTTCGCTTTTTTAGAACCAAAGCCCAAGCCCGCGCCATGTGGAATATCGGCAAAAAGTTGGCAAGCAGTAAAACCAAAAACGCAAAGATTATGAACGGCTTGGAGCGCGACGCGCTCTTGGAGCGAAATACAGACCGTCAGCCGTTGACGGCTTACAACGATGCGGAAGTCGTCAGGGGTTGGCTGGTTACGCCGGAGCAAAGCAAGGCTCTGGAAGATAGTCAGAAGTTGATAAAGGAAATCGCCCGACTGGGCAATATGCTGAATCAGCAAAACGTAGTGTACAGCTTGGGCTTGCCGGTTCTCCAACTTTCCGAAGCCGCCCGACAGCTTGAAGGCATAGACGAAAAAATAGCCCGCGCGGTATATGCCGGCAGAAAAATGAAAGTAAACCCAGTTTCAGACGACCTTAAGGCTGCCTGAACCCGACCAAACAAGGAAATATCATGAAAATCAAAATCCGCTATATCATCCTCGCCCTAATGCTCGCCGCATCTTATTTTATGCTTGGTTCGAACCACGGAAACATGGCGGAACAGCCGCAAACGCTGCCCGCGACTGACCCTATCTGCGTTTACGAATCGCCAACCTTCGACCACATGGGCGGCGACGCTGAAATTCCGCAGGAGGTGGGGCAATGAGTATCTTCGCAATCATCGGCATTGTTTTCGCCGCCGAGCTCGCTGCTTGGCTCTATGTGGAGTACAAAATCGAGCAGAAGAAGCTGGACGCGGAAATCGAAGAAAGAATTCAGGATTATTTTAATTATTGAGATGAAGACATGGTAGTACATGTAACCGAACAGTACATATGGTTCGATACCGGTAATCGACTGATGGTATCCGAGCCTGAATGTTCAGACCGCACGGTTGAAGAATTTGATATGGAGTTAGGCGAAGTCGGAAGTATCCGATTTCGCCACCTGGCAACGATTAGAGGCCGCCGGATATATCAAGCAGTTTCACTAAATCCGCTCCCTTATCCAAAGCGAACTCAATCAATCGGGACGATAACCGCTTTAACCCCTCCTCCGGCAGAGAGCGAATAATTTTAAGCAGTGTTTCTTTTTGACCGGTCGGAATGTCTGCCTTGTCTATTTTTAGGGCGACCAGTTCCCGCAGGGTTTCCGCATCCAGTCTGACCGTAACTACCCCTAAAACCGCAGAAAGACCGCCGTCTTCGGCAAGGAAATCAAAAGCCTTTTCGGTCGGTTTCACATAATCGATGGAATACGCCCCGCTTAAGAAGCGGGTGAGTTTGAAGCTGACCAGTCCGTGCATTTCCAAATACATCAGATTGCCGTCTGTTTCATCCTCGCCGTATTCAGCGCGCAAGGTATGAAGGAAATTTGGTGGCGGGTCTTTGGGGAAGCACTCTGTCAGGACTGACAATATTTTTCTTTGAAGTTCGCGATTGAGCTTCATTTCAAGTCTCCGGGAATGTTGTTTAGGAGCTTCCATTCTAACGGAGCAATGACAAAGCGGACAGACGCTTGACTACTCGGACAGACGGGTATTTCAGACGACCTTTTCACATAGGACAAATCATGGGCATATCAATTCACACGGCAAATGCAAAGGTGGCGCAGCAAGACTACGCCGCCAAAGCCTTTTTGCTGATTCCGCCTGTGTTGCGCGAAGGGTTTGAAAGCCTGAAACCTGCAGAGGCATCAAAAGCGCGTTCGTTCTTTACTGATTTGGTCGTCCGTCAGTTGGACGGCGGCATTCAGCCCGCCGCTGCGCGTGTCCGCGCCGAAGACAGTCTGAAAACCCTGCTCGACAATCTGACCAT
This sequence comes from Neisseria sp. P0020.S003, assembly GCF_051957095.1. Lineage (NCBI taxonomy): Bacteria > Pseudomonadati > Pseudomonadota > Betaproteobacteria > Neisseriales > Neisseriaceae > Neisseria > Neisseria sp. P0020.S003. The sequence continues at coordinate 56,620 of NZ_JBQCWU010000006.1, forward strand.
TCTACCGCCTGCCGTCCGTTCGGTAGGTTTGGATGCTTCGGACGACGACATCCGCGGTCTTGCTGATAGCGCAGCCAAGGACATCTATTTTAAACAACGTATCGGCTGGAGTCTCGCCGGTCTGATCCACTATGCCGCTTCCGAATACGGCATCGATACCCAAAAAGTATTCAAGGACAAAATCCCCGAAGCCATCGAAGCCCGCCTGAAAGCCCCTAAATTCTGGCGTCGCCAGCTTCGCCGCATTTTCGCGCGCGCCGCCGAATGCTACCGCCGCGAGGCTGGCTTTGTATCCCGCAAAACGGGACTTTATGCCTCTGATGAAGCAGTTTTCCGCCGCTTGTCTCAAAAGCGTCGCAATCTTGCCATGTTGCAAACCATGATTGCGGTCAATGAGCTGGGGCAAGAATTTACGCTTGAGGCTTTGTCCGAAGTCACTGTCTCAAACTCTGCCCTGCGTCGAGCCGAATTGATGGTGCGTATTCGCGGATTCGAGGAAATCGCCCGCCTGAAAAACCACGTCGGCGAATTTTTTACGATTACCTGCCCTTCCCGCATGCACCGTATGCACCACTTCGGCAAGCCGAACGAGAAATTCAGCGGCGAAACGCCGACGCAGGCGCAGGCATACTTAAATAAAGTATGGGGTCGTGTCTGTGCGGAATTAGGTCGTCTGAAAATCAAAATCTACGGTTTCCGCGTTGCCGAGCCGCATCATGACGGTACGCCGCACTGGCACGGCCTTGTTTTCATGGAAGAGCAACACCGCCTTACTTTCCGCCGCGTCGTGGCAAAACACGCCTGCCGCGAAAACCGTGAAGAGCTGGGTTTGAAATATTTCGACACCCTAGAAGAAGCGGACGCGGAAGCCCGCCGAATCCAAGCAAAAATCCGTGAAAAACAAGGAAGCGCGCCTACGCTCGCCGCCATTCGCGCCGGACTGAAAACCGAGAAGAAATTCTGGGCATCCAAATATTTTAAATTTTGGAAGGAAAGCCCCGCCTCTGCCCGCGTTGACTTCGAAGCCATCAACTGGGCGCGTGGCTCGGCTGCCGGTTATATAGCCAAATATATCGCCAAAAACATTGACGGCAAAAGTCAAAGCGGCGACGGCTTGGGCGTTGACTATGAGTCTGACGCGCTGTTGAGCATGGCGGAAACCGCCGTCCGCGTGGACGCATGGGCAAGTCATCACGGTATCCGCCAGTTCCAGCAAATCGGCGGCTGTCCCGTCACCATTTGGCGCGAACTGCGACGAATCAATCCTGATGCTTCAGACGACCTTTTAATGCTCGCCCAACAGGCTGCCGATATGGGCGACTGGATGCGTTTTACCGTCCTTTTGGGCGGAGAATCTGTATCTCGTAAAGACGTCCGTCTCGGACTGTACCGCGAAGAGGCAACCGAGCCGAACTGCTACGGAGAAATCCCTGCCGACCGCATCATGGGCGTTTACGAAAAAGCAACCGGACGCGTCGAAATTTCGCGCGTCCATTCGTGGGTTTTGAAAAAAAACGGCGGCATCGCCGCCGCTTGGACTTGTGTCAATAACTCTACGAAAATGAAATTCGACCCCGAATCTGCACAAAAATTCAGCAGCCGCCCAGCCGCCGCAACCCTGACCGACATAGAAAAAACCGAATCCGTCGAATGGCTTATTTGGAAACACGGATTTTCGGTACAAACCGCCGTTTATTTGGTTCAGACAGGTTTAAGTCCTGAATTGGCGAAAGAATATAAAAAAGACATGCTCGATTTAGACAATATCGAAGAGTTGAGATACATGAGCCGCGAAACCCGCGAAAAAATCGAAAAAGCGGCGAAAGATAATGCCTTCCATAGCGAATCAGCCCGCGAAAAACAACGAAACTACCGCGAATACATCCGCAGTATTGAAAAATTGCGCCGTCCGCTCGTCAGCGGACTGACCCCGCAAGAGCCTATTTTTGACTTCGCCGCCATCAAAGCCGCCGACGAAGCGAATATCCGCGCCAAAACCGTCCGCTATACCAAGCCACAGTACAACACCGTTGAAAGCGCCATCGAATCTGCCCGCGCCGCCATTAAAGCGTCGCAGACAATGAATGACAAACTGATTAACCGAAACTGACCAACAAGAAAGGAACAAAAATGGGTGAATACATCACGTTGGATGAAGTGAAGAAACTATGGACGATACCGGGCAAAAAGCCGCCGTCCACGACAACCATTTGGGCGCGCCGCCGGGCGGGGCTGATACCGCAACCGAAGTTATTGGGACGGGACAACCTCTATAAGAAAGATGACGTTATCAGAATGAGGGATGAATACTTCGCCAAATAAAAAAAGGCCGTCTGAAACTTTTCAGACGGCCTTATCCTATTTATCCACCTTGGCCGTTGCCAAAGTGTACGGCTTAAATTTAAAAACTTCCGCGCCGAATGCGTCGTTTGCTTCGAGAAACGCCGCCTGTATCGGCTCGATTTCATTCGCGGCGAATACTTCCGCCGCCGTCCGGGCATCGCCCAAGCCGCCCGCCGCCGTCGGGACGACCCCCATCAATGAAGGAGGCACGCGGTGTATTGTCAGCATATCTTGGGAGGTTACTCCTTTAATATTTAAAAATTCATCCTTGGCGGCAACCTCTGAAATCGGAATCAGTTTGATACCTTCAGGTTTACCGTCAGGCGAGCGCAAAAAGACATTGCGGAAATTGCCTTCGCGTTGCGCTTTTTTAAATTGGTCCTTGAGATTATTCCAGTCATCATTATTCATATTGTTGTCGGTTGCATACACGATAAAGCCTGCATGGCTGCCGTTGTCGTAGTAGCGCCGTCTGAATGTCGTGGCCGAGTGGTTGAGCTCTGCCGAACTTAAACCCGCTAAATAATCGGGGATGCCGTAAATCTCCTGCACCAAATCGGGCTGCATCAAATGAATAATATCCGATTTTGGGATAAAGTCTGCAGTCTCGAAAACATGGTTGCGCAGGTAGAAATAGCCGTCTTTGTCGTAATTTTTCGAAGAGCGGCGCATATAGACGGACAGTCGGTTTTTAAATCCCAAGACCTTGCCGAATCGGTTGCGCTCCGCCGACAGATAGCCGTTGCCGGTTACGAGGAAATTAAATGCCAGCTTTTTGAATTCGGCGCGGCTCAACAGCGCGGTCGGTTCGAATGTGGAAGTTAGGACGTTCAGTTTACAATGCAGCGCAGACGAATGATGTACACCTACTCGGAGTAAACCGATCAAGTCCTCCTGATTGACGGGCAGTTCATAATAATGGCCGTTGTCGGCGCATTCCCACGCCGCGCCGAGCCAAGACAAACGATCGTCGTAGCCCCAACTGAAAATCTCTAAATCTGTGCGTGGTTCATTGCCTGTCGAATTTAAATCAGACATAAAAATCCTTTAACTATCAATCTCAAAACGTCCGCTGACAACATTGTCCAGCGGCTCTTGATAAAACAACATCATCGCAGCCCAAGCCAAATCGCCATGACTGGCTATTTTGCTGCGCGTCGATTCGTAAGTAATGTTCCGTCCGCTGGCGGTAATTGCGCGTCGGACGGATAAAAACGCCATCTGCAAATCAATTTTTCCCGCGTCCCACTCGATACGTTTGTTTTTGAGCAGGTTCTGCGTTTTTAAAACCATCATCCCTTTAATGTCGGGCGTGTAAGTCATGCCGATGGCGGGCGGGTAGAATTTTTTTACAAGGTCGTACACCGCCGCGCCGATACCGTTTGCGTCGATAACGATTTTGGTAACGTTGAATTTCTCCGTCATGCCGCGAATGATTTTGGCCTGTGATTCGAAATCCGCCCCATTAATCATGTGCGTTTCTAAAATTCGGAATGGTTCGCCGTTGCGTTGCGGCGGGACGGCGACCACCAAGCCGGACGCGTCACCGGTATAGCTCGGGTCGTAGCCTATCCATACGGGGATGTTCCCTGCCGGACGCATCATGTCAGGTTTGTACCAAGTCCAATCCCACGATTCGACGCCGCAGGCCTGAAGGTCGGCAAAATGAAACACGCCCTCGCCGTCCGGGACGAATTGACACTCAAAGAGCTGCGCAAACTTGTCGGGCGAGTTGCGCTGGCGCAGATAATCAATATCGAAGAGGTTGCAGCCTGATTCATGCGCATCATGAATAGTAACGATTTGCCGCCATTGCGCGTCGGCATCCTGACGACCGTGTTTTAAAGCGGCATGGCTCAAATCGAGCTTGATATGCTCGCTTCGAGGGCGGCCTTCGTTAAATATCGCCCCCGACCAAAAGCCGTAAGCGGGGTGGCCTTCTGATGACGGCGTAGAAAAATAGGTCGTTTTCAGGTGCTTTTGACTCGCCATCGGTTCGGCCAGTGTTTGCAACCGCTCAAAATCGGGAATCCAGAAGTATTCGTCGACGTACAAGTTACCGTTGCGACCTTGTGCTGTCCGTGAATTGGTGCCTAAAAAATGCAGTTCCGCGCCATTGTGCAAAGAAATCACATCCCCGCCTTTAAGCTCGACATCGACCATCTTGCAGAGGTTGAGGATGTATTGCTTGAACTGATAGGCCTGTGCGCGGGACGCAGACAGGAAAATGGAGTTGATGCCCGTTTTTAAGCTGGTTAGGAAGGCTTCGCGGGCAAAATAGAAAGTCGCGCCAATTTGGCGGCTTTTTAAGATATTTCGGAAACGGTGCGTCCGATAAATTTCGCCCCAATACCGCTGATAATCGAAACACTGCTCTTCAAAAATCTCTACCATGCGCTGCTGCTGCTCGGGCGCGATATAGTTTTTCGGCGGTTTTTCGACGGAGCGGGTGCGGCCGCGTTCGGTGCGCTCCGTACGTTCACGCGGTGGGCGGTCTATGGTCGGCACGCTGTCAAAAGGCGGCTTGTCTGCGCCGTCAAATCGGTTGTTTTTCGGCGTTTCTAATTTTTCAGACGGCCTTTTGCCTTCGCCGCCCATTAATGCGGAAAGTTGGCGCATTTCTTTGTAAACGCCGTCTGTTTTGTTCGGCAGGTTGACGAGTTGGATCAGGCGCGCCTCAATAGATGAGGCAACACGCTGCATCGGTGTTCCGCCATCCCAGTTTTCCCGTTGCTTCCAAGAATGTACCGTGGCGGGCTTCAGTCCCAAATGCCGCCCGATGGCGGTAATTTTCCATCCCTGCCAGTAAAGAGACCGCGCAACAAGGCGCGGGTCGATATTTTGGGCAATTTCAATATTCTGACGTTTTTCCATGTCTTCAAAAAATAGCGGCAATACCCGATTTTCGGGCAAAAATGCCAATCCTACCCGCTCCGCATGACTTGAAAAACCCACCTAAAACCCCTGTCGCTTGCCGTCTTTTCCGTAAATGCCAAAATAAAACGAACAAACACCCGAGCGCATACGCATGAATAAATCCGCCAAAAATTCCACCGAAAAATTCAGCGACCGATGGTTCTGCATCGGCAAATCCGGTGCAACTGCCGACGGTCGAACGATCGAATCAGCCGACCTCATCGCCGCCGCAGAAGCTTACGACCCACAAACCTACGGCGCACGCATCAACCTTGAGCATTACCGCCCATATTCTCCCAAAAACGACTATTCAGGCCTGGGGGACGTCCTCGAGCTGAAAGCAGAGACTTCAGACGGTATTACCCGCCTTTACGCTCGTATCGACCCTACTGAAAAAATGTTGGGCTACATCAAAGAGCGTGAAAAAGTCTATACATCCATGGAAATCATGAAGCCATTCGCCGACACCGGCAAAGCTTATCTGGTCGGCCTTGCGATGACGGATAGCCCTGCATCTCTCGGTACGACCATGCTCAAGTTCCGTCAGCTCAATCCTGAAGATACCAACTACACCGCCGCCTACACCGAAATGGAAAGCCTGCCAATGACCCAACCTGCCAACCAACCCCAACATGAGAAAAAAGGCTTTTTTGCCGCCCTCCACGACAAAATGTTCAATAAGAAATCAGATCCCGCCCCTGTCGAAACAGAAAAAAACGACTACACCCAAGCCTTTGCCGACCTGAACAAAGAATTGGAGCAGTCTGCCCAAATTACCCAAAAACTTGCCGATGACTACACTGCCCTGCGCAAAGAATTCGATGCCTTTAAGGCCGCTATTGAATCCGCCCCGATCAATCAGGCAGAGCCGCATACCGGCGCGAATACAACCCCTGCTTCCGAATTTTAAGAAAAGGTAAGCCATGCACCCGTATATCCAGCAATACATCAACGCCGTCGCCAAAGCCAACGGTACAACTGCCGAAGGCGTATCCCGCCATTTCAGTGTAACGCCCGCCGTTTCGCAAAAAATGCGCGAAGCCGTCCGCCTGGAGTCAACATTCCTGCAAAAAATCAACATCATCAGCAAAACCGAAATTGCCGGCTCAATCATTGGTTTATCAACAGGTCTGAATGCCTCGCGAACTGATACTAAAAACGGCGACGGTACTGTACGCCGTCAGCCCAAGCCATATCACAACCTGACCGACCGCCAGTATTTGTGCAAAAAAGTCAATTTTGACACTCAAGTCAGCTATGACGATATGGACTCTTGGAGCGCTCACCCCGAATACGTAAAGCTGATTAATAACCAGCTCGTCAAATCCAAAGCGTTGAGCCTGATTGCCATCGGCTTCAACGGCACGTCTGCCGCTGCGACCACCAACTTTGCAAGTAACCCGCTCTTGCAGGATGTGCAAAAAGGCTGGTTGCAACACCTGCGCGAAAATGCAGCGACCAACGTCATGGGTGGGGCTTCGAAGGCAATCGAAATCGGTACAGGTAAACCATACACCTCAATCGACCATCTCGTTACCGACGTCATGGAAAACCTGATTGACGAAGAGTTCCACGATATGCCGGGCATGACTGTCATCTGCCATCAATCTTTGTTGTCCGAAAAATACTTCGCGGTCATCAAAGAGGCGGGCAATAAGGCAAGCGAGCTGCGTCCAGCCGACATCATCATGAGTGAAAAACGCTTGGGCGGTCTGCCGGTCGTTACCGTGCCATATTTCCCGAAAAATACCCTGCTGGTTACGCCGCTGGAAAATCTGTCGATCTACTTCCACAAAGGCGGCCACCGCCGCAAATTGGCGGACGAGCCTGAATTTGACCGCATCGCAGACTACCAATCGGAAAACATCTGCTACGTTGTCGAAGAGTACGGCGCGGCGGCTTTGGTGGAAAACATCAAAATCGCCAAATAGCAATCAGGCGCAAATCGTATGACTGTATCAAAGGTCGTCTGAAACGAGCTTCATCCCGTATGGGTTGCGGCGATTGAGTTTCAGACGACACCACAGAAAGAAAAATAATGACACCCGCCCAAGCACATAAACAACAAGTTTTGGCAGAGCAAGCCGCACAAAACGGAGAGGACATCAATGCCGCCGAACCGTACCGCCGCTTGCTCGCCTCCCTCAACGCAGACCGTTCCGTATTGAGCCAAATCAAAGCGGTTTCCGATAAAGTCAAAGCCAAAAAAGGCATGATTTTGAAGTATCTGCCGTGGCTTGAAGACGTGTATCAAGCAGGAACGCCGTCTGAATCAGACCCTGTCTTCACTACCGCACTTTTGTGGCTGATTGACATTGGCGACCTTGATACTGCCGTGCCGTACATCCTGTTCGCTATCAAGCATGGTATGAAGGTGCAAGACGACTACCGCCGCGACTTGCCTGACCTGTTGGTCGAAGAGTTGGCAGAGCAATTTGCCACCGGTGCCGATTTAAGTCCCGAAAATCATGCTGAATTGCTCGCTCTCTTGAGCAGTACGGATGACGAGACAGGTATGCACACAATCAATCTGACGGACATTGTGCGCGCCAAGTTTTTCAAAGCATGTGGCGAGCGTGCCGAAGAAGTCGGAGACGTGCAGGGTGCCGTAGGCTACTACGAATCCGCTTTGCAGTATTCCGACAAAATCGGCGTCAAATCCCGTATTGCCTCACTCAAAAAACAGCTTGAAGGCTGAAATCTTCCCCCCGCCGGGCGCAAGCCTGCGGAAAGTCCTCCCGATTAATCGCGGACGGCCTTATCCGTAAAAGCCTCTGCGCCTCTATTCCGAAGCCCGCCTGAATATCGGGCGGGCTTCTTCAGTATGGATACAAATCATGACGATGGTTTTCGCCGACAACCCCGACCAAGGGCGGCAGGAATTCGACCAATCCGAAATCCGAAGCATTCCGTTTTTTCCGGTTATTGACTTAACAAACTTCCGCGAAGTTATGCGCATAGAGCCGAACATATCAAGTTCGCGTGTCTATCACGCCGCCCTCGAAGCCGTCGCACACGTCAACGGACAGCTTAAGAAATACCGTATTTCCGCCGTTCAGGTTGGTAAATCCACGCTCGACGAAACTGGCGATTCAGACGACGTCATCAATGGCGAATCTGTTAAGACCATCCACTACCGCCGCGCCGTCTATTGCTACGCCAAATCCCTGCTGCTGGAGAAATACGCGGACACCGAGCCGTCAGGCAAAGCGGGGGAGCGAGCAGAAATGAAACAAAGTCAGGCGGAAGACTACCGCCGCGAAGCCCACTACGCGACCGCCGCCGTCATGGGCGAGCACCGCTGCGATTCGGAATTAATTTGATGGAATACACGACCCGTGAAGGCGATACCGTCGCCAATATCGCTTGGAACCATTACGGGACATCCGCAGGCTACACCGAACAAATCCTGACCGATCCTGAAAATTACGGCTTATCGAAATATCCTGCTCTCCTACCTGCCGGTTTGACTATCCGACTACCTCAAGCCAACAACGAAGAAGCACAACAAAAATCCACCCTGAATCTATGGGACTGAAAACGTCATGACCCAAGACAAAACCACCACTGCTGTCAATGCCGCCGTAATTATCATCGGCAGCTACCACGTCCACGCCTCCGTAGCCTTCGGCGCACTCATAGGCGCATCGCTGTTCGTATTAAGCCAAAAGGCAGAGCGCCCGATTAATAAAGCATGGCTTTTTGCTGTGTCTTTCATCGGCGGTATTTTCGGTTACGACGGTGCAGAAGGCCTAATCAACTGGCTGCTGCCGGGTGAAACACTGAACATCAATAGCTTTACCGCCGCTGCCATTTTTTCTGCCGGACTGGTTTTAGGTTTACAGCGTGTCATGCGCCTGATTGAAAAAGGCCGTCTGAAAACCATGGAAGAAGAAAAAGAATCATGAATACAGTCCAATCTGCTGCCGTCATTGCCCTATCCCTGACCGCGGCTGTTCGTATCATCCTTTTTGACACCCGCGGAAAAACGCATAAGCCATTAAGTGCGGCAATTGCCTATTTATCTATCGTATGGTTTTGCAGTCTCGCCCTTGCCGCTGCCTTTTCCATCAAATCACTGACTATATGGTTGCTTATTTTCGGACTGGCTCTGCACACGGGTGCAGTGCTATGGAGTGGCGGGAATATCAGCAAAATCCACCCGAAGAAAACACGTCCAAGTACAGAAAATCAAGGTTTTTTGAACCGCGCGTCAAAAAAAATACCGCAAGAAAATATCTAAACACACGAATAAAAAAGGAAGAAAGCATGACTGAATTGCCTTGGATGGCGGAAGCCCGCCGACACGTCGGATTGAAAGAAATCATCGGCGCAAAACATAACCCGATTATCCAGTCTTGGCTCAAAGAGATGGGTGGTTTTCCCAATGCTGCAAAAGCCTGGTACACCGACGACGAGACGCCGTGGTGCGGTCTGTTTGTCGGGTACTGTCTCGGCAAAAGCGAGCGCGGCGTTATCAAGGATTGGTATCGTGCCAAGGCATGGTCTGAGGCGGGTCTAACCAAGCTGTCTAAACCTGCCTATGGCTGTATCGCCGTGAAATCCCGAAAAGGTGGCGGCCATGTGTTTTTCGTTGGCGGTAAAAATGCCAAAGGGCAGATTATGGGATGGGGAGGTAATCAGGGCAATGCCGTGTCTGTTGTGCCATTTAACGCCGCAGACATTGATGGCTACTACTGGCCGTCTAAATTGGTTGATGGTAAGCCGGTTAAATCGTCCCCGTCGGCGGAGCGTTATAACCTGCCCATTGTTACCGGCACTGCGGCAGCAGGCGTGAGCGAAGCCTAAAAAGGAGGATGGTATGAAAACAGCTATTGTTGTTGTCGTGTCTTATATCCTGACCGTTGCCGTCCTCGGATATGGCTTGATACACATGCGAAAAAGCAATAAGGCACTGACACAAACAGTCGCCGAACAAGCAGCCGCCATCAAGTCAAAAGACGCAACAGTCAAGATTTATAAAGCCCGCGCCCAAAGCTTGCAGGTGCAGGTAGACCAAATGATGAAAGTGCAGGCTGAAAAAAACAGCCAAGTCGAAGCAGCACTGACTAAGCATCATGAATGGTCGTCTGAAAAACTGCCCGAAGATGTAGCCCAAACCATCAATAAAAAATAACAGCGGGGCGCATGATCGCGCCCTTTTAAACATCAAACTATGAAAGATAAAAATGAAACGTCTCTCCGTTCTCGTTGCCGCCGTTGCCCTTGCTGCCTGCGCCCATAATCCGCCGGTATCCGTACAGGCTGCCGAGTCATGCCCGCCGGTGCCGAAATGTGAAGCCTACCCGCCTGAAGAGATTGCAACCAATGCGGACATGGTTCGCGCATTGATTGCCTATCGCTCGGCTTTTGAGCAGTGCCGCCTCTATCGGGACGCTTTGTCAGCCTGCCTAAAAGGAGACGAAGAAGGGAAAGCTACACCATGACTGACATCATCGACCAAGCCTGCGACTTAGAGCAAAAAATGCGCGAATACTGGTTATTACGCCACAAAGAACAAGAATCCGCCGCGCCATCCGCCCAAGAGTGCGAAGAGTGCGGCGAAATCATCCCCGAAGCACGCCGAGAAGCCGTGCCGGGGTGCCGTTTATGTATAGACTGCCAGCGCGAAGAAGAGCAACGGTGGAAATTCAAAAGATAAGAGGCCGTCTAAAATGGAAAAACCAAAAAGCCTGCGTCTTGCCATCCAGGAAACACTGCCGGAATTTAAAGCTGCACCTGACCGTCTTCGTATGACGGTTTTGTCCGGACAGATTATTCCGAAACGCAATACATTGAGTTACGAAGCGAGGTACACGCTTAATATTTTTGTTCAGGAGTTCCATCGAGATCCTGCGTATCTCTTTTTGATTGTGAATAAGTGGCTGCAAGAAAATCAGCCGGATATTTTGTGCCCGGGCGCAGACGCATCATCAAGAGCCTTTGTTTTCGAGGCAGAGCCGATAGAGTCGGATGTCTGGGATGTAATGATCGAATTAAAATTGACGGAAACAGTCATTGCCGGTTTGGATGAAAACGGCTTAGTCTCCTACAAAACAAAATCCGAGCCGCCGCGCCCCGTTTTTAAACAGATAAAGGACGCATAATGCGTCCTTTGCTTCAAGTGCAGGAGGAAATATGGAAGAACTGGAAGCACTCGTTGCCCAAATCGAACATTTAGCGCTAAAGATTCAACCGTCTGCCCGTGCCAAACTTATGCGCAATATCGCGACGGAGCTACGCCGCCGCAACCAAAACCGCATTAAAGCCAATATCGAGCCTGACGGAAATCCGATGGCAAAACGCCAAGGCGACCGTTTTGCTTTCCGACGCCTACGGGATGGAGAGGAACTACACCGCCGCCCGTTTCGTTTTTTTGGAGAGAAATACGGAGATGGCTACACCGGCCGTATTGCATATAGTCGCACAGAAAACGGGAATGAATTAGTACGGTTCGAGGGCGAACGCAGGCTTTTGGGATTTCGGCGAGAATATTTGTACCTGAAAACGCCGACAATATCCCGTATGGTAATGTTTCGCCGTATCGGTGCAGCCCGCTGGCTGCGTCAAAAAGCAGATGAAAACCATGCAAAAATCGGATGGTTCGGCGGTAAAGCCGCGCAAATTGCAACAGAACACGAAGACGGTAGCACGGCAAAAAACCTGCCATCCCGCCTGCTATTGGGCTTACCGAAAGAAGACTTGGAGTACATTACAGACCAAATACTAAACGCCATAAAAATGGAGTAAAAAAGGCCGTCTGATTTATTTCGGACGGCTTTATTATTATATTTTACAAGTAGCGGATAAATCAGCATAAAAATGTCAAATCTTGCATAAAAACGTATAAAAAACCAGTGTTCGAAAATCGCCGAAAACCCTATGAAATATAAGGATTGCAGTAGGAGCCGCCGCTGCATAAAAAAACACACCCCCACAGAGTCCCCGCGGAGGGAGGGGGAGCGCGCACTACCTGCTGTCAGTGTAGAACAGAGAGACCTTCCTAAATTCAGTAAGGCTGGTTTAATCCATACCGTGGGCAATAAGTTTTTATGTGTTACCTTATGTGTTACTTATACTTTTCAAAAAAATAATTATAAATAAATCATATATGTATAATTAAATTTCAATCCCTTCCTCTCTGCCAGATACTAAAGACACCAACTAACGGTGTCTTTTTTCATATCTGCCCTTCTTAAAAATATTACATTACACTTTTATTTCTCTTACCCTCTAATCAGAAACCTGCCACTCATTCTTATCTTATACTAAACCTTGATGATTAAAGGCCGTCTGAAAGTTTTCAGACGGCCTCTTTCTTAAAACTTACCAAATCCCAAACCATTGTTTATCAGACTGCTTTTTATTGCCGTTCTGCTGCTCATGGTTTTGATGGCGAAATTGCCAAGGCGCTTGCGGATTATCTTTTTTCCATAAGCCTTTACGTTTTTCCTTGGCTTGTTTTTGTGCGGCCGAATAGTCAGTGTAGGCGGTTTTACTTTGTTGTTTTTTGGCATAACTTTCATAATGCCATGCGGTGCCATCCCGTATCTGCATCAAATTCAAGTCAATCGTGCCGACTGATACTTGAGCAACTTCGCGCTGGTAACGATCGGCTTCAAACACGCGGACTTTGGCTTTTTTATTCAATGCTGCATCAATCAGATTGTCTCGTGATTGCGTACCATAAGCCTGATTGATTTCCGGCGCATCGATATAGGCCATACGGATTTTGTGTTTCCTGCCGTCGCTATCGATAATGTGCATGGTATCGCCATCATGGATTTTGATGATTTTTCCGTTGTATGTGTAGGATTGTCGCGATGACTTTTGTTTTTGTTCCGGTTTGGGTTTATCTTCGGCTTTGCTGTCAGATGTCGCTTTGACGACATTTTCCCCCAGCCATTCATTGACCTTTTCCAAACCGATATTGTCGCCTTGTGCCAATGTTGCGGCAACGCTTACCCCTGTACGAATCAACTCGGTATCGCGTGAGCTGTAACCAAGCGCGCCCAAAACAGATAAAACAACGGGCAACCATTTTATAATTTTACTGATTTGCATATTTTGCCAAATTGAAGGCCGTCTGAAAGACCTGATGCACTTTCAGACGGCCTTTAAGATTGATTAATCTCCATTAATCCTGACAAGGCAGGATGACTTTTGCACCTTCTGCCGTACCCAAAACCAACACATCGGCGGCATCGCGGGCAAAAATACCGTTTTCGAGTACGCCAGTGATTTTATTGATTTCGTCTTCCATTTTCAGGGCTTGGTCGATATTGAGGCCATGAACATCAACGATTTGATTTCCATAGAAAGTAGTATAACCAACACGCAACTCAGGCTGTCCGCCCATGGCAAGCAGTTTGCGCGACACCAACGAACGGGCATTTTCAACCACTTCTACCGGCAATGGAAATTTGCCCAAACGGGAAACATATTTGCTTTCATCGGCGATACAAACAAATTTATCGGATGCGCTGGCCACGATTTTTTCGTTCAAATGCGCACCGCCGCCGCCTTTAATCATTTGCAGCGCGTGGTTAACTTCGTCTGCGCCGTCAACATAAACCGCCAAACCCATCACTTCATTCAGTGAAACTTCTGGAATCTCATATTTCGCCAAAAGCTCGCTGGATTTTTTAGAAGTAGACACGGCACCCTTGATTTTCTTACCGCTTTTACCCAAAGCTTCGATAAAGAAGTTGATGGTAGAGCCGGTACCGATACCGATGTATTCGTTTTCAGGAACAAATTCCACCGCTTTTTCGGCGGCAATACGTTTGAGTTCGTCTTGAGTTGCCATGTTGTCAGCCTTTCAGTTTGAATAATAAAGTAATTTTAAGCTCTTAGGCTTTAATCAGCAATACTGCCGCTTGCGCTTCAATGGCTTCCATACGTCCCAGATAGCCAAGTTTTTCGTTGGTTTTACCCTTGATGTTCACGCAGTTTTCAGGCAAACCCAAATCTGCAGCGATATTGGCGCGCATTGCCGGAATATGCGGCGCAAGTTTAGGCTTTTGCGCAATCATGGTCGTATCGACATTAACCACCTTCCAACCCAATGCCTGTACGCTTTGATAAGCCTTGCGCAACAGCACACGGCTGTCGGCATCTTTGAATTCGGCAGCGGTATCAGGAAAATGGCTGCCGATATCGCCCAAACCAGCCGCACCCAACAGGGCATCGGTAATCGCATGCAAAAGCGCATCGGCATCTGAATGACCCAGCAATCCTTTTTCAAACGGAATGTTGACGCCACCGAGTATCAAATCTCGCCCCTCAACCAACTGATGGACATCGTAGCCCTGTCCGACACGGATATTCATATTTGTTTCCTTAAATAATGGGTTTTGATTGTTCAGACGGCCTTGAGCAACAATCTAACGATGTATTCGTCTTGCGGCAGCGTCAATTTCAAATTGCGCGTATCGCCCTGCACCAAGCGCGGCCGGATACCCAGTTTTTCAACCGCTGATGCTTCATCCGTAATCTCACTTAAATTATCAACCGATAAAGCACGGTGTAACAAAGCCGTCTGAAAAAGCTGCGGCGTTTGCGCCTGCCATAATCCTGAGCGCGCAACGGTTTCATCAATATGATGATTGCTGTCTGAGCGCTTGAGCGTATCGGCCACCGGTATGGCCAAAATACCGCCCTCATCATTCTCACCCGCCTCATCAAGCAAACGCGTTAACGCTTCAGCAGGCAGGCAACAACGGGCTGCATCATGCACCAAGATATTGTCTTGCGCCTCGGCCAATCCTTGCTCTAATAAAGCGGACACACCATTGCGTACCGTTTCGGCACGACTTGCGCCGCCTACTCGGAAAACGCGTACCTTTTCAGACAAGGCCGTCTGAAAAACCGAATCTTCCGGCGAAAGAATAACGACGATTAAATCAATCTGTGGATGTTGTTCAAAAATATTAATGGTATGTTGCAATACGGTTTTACCATTAATTTCAACATATTGTTTTGGCTTTCCTGCACCAAATCGCGCCCCCACACCAGCAGCAGGAATCAAAGCGATATTGCGGCGCATCATGTTGACGCTCCGGCATTGGCCTCATCAGGCGTTTCGGCCTTACGCCATACACACGCTTCGCCTAAATCGTCCAAATATTTCTCATGTGCGGCCAGCTCGTCTGCATTGGCTTTGATAACTTTCAACTGCGATGTACGTTTGGTTTCGGCAATAACAGTTTGTTTGACTTCGCCCTCTTCTTCCGCCTCGCCGCCCATCAGGTCGAACTGCTGACGCGTCATAGCAAGATAGACTTCACCCAAAAGCTCGCAGTCGATTAACGCGCCGTGCAAGACCCGTTTGCTGCGGTCAACGGAAAAGCGGTTACACAACGCATCCAAGCTTGCCTTTTGCCCCGGGAACATTTCACGCGCCATGGCCAGCGTATCGGTGACTTTGCAACCGAGTTCCTCAATAGAAGGCAAACCCATGCGGCGGAATTCCATATTCAGAAAGCCGACGTCAAACTTGGCATTATGGATAATCAGCTCTGCGCCACGTATAAAGTCGGCAATCTGTTTACCCACTTGGGCAAACGGCGGCGCATTCTTCGCTTCCAATACTTCGATCGTCAAACCATGCACCTTCGCCGCTTCCTCCGGCATATCGCGCTCGGGGTGGATATATAAATGAAGGTTGGAGTCGGTCATTTGGCGGTTGATCATTTCTAGGCCGGCAAATTCGACCAGACGGTCGCCGTTTTCAGGATAAAGACCCGTGGTCTCCGTATCGAGGATAATCTGACGTTGGCTCATGGTTGGTGGTTTCTGCAATTATCAAAACGCCTTGAATCATACTGAAGGCCGTCTGAAATGTATAGTCAGCAAAACTTTAGCTGCTTTTGCAATACCCTTTTATTGCTGGATTTTTTCAGACGGCCTTTACTCTTTTTTCATTTAATGGCCATCCATTACGACATTTTTGAGTAGAAAACCCAATTTCTAAAAAAATTTTTAAATTTAATTTCTTTAATAATTAATGTCTTACTTATAAATTAAATAATAGGAACAATTATCATTTGCAAATTTAAAAAATCGCCGTATAATACAACCCATCGAGACAAAACAACCGCACAACAGAATGAAAGGAGAAGAAAATGCCCGAAAGTATTTTTAAGCAAGTCTCCCTTGACATTCTGAGACTGCACCAACAAGCCATCCGCTCTTTAATCGCCACCAAGTGTTGTGACGAATGCGAAGTACATGACGCAGTATTCATTACTTTAGATGGCCGATATTATGTTTGGCTCCCTTGTATGGGCAAATCGCCCCAATCAGAAACCGGCATCCTGCTGATTGAAGATGAAGACGGCAATACACGCTTGAGCTGGGTTGCCGGTACACGCGAAGTCAAACAAAAAGACAGTTTATACAACCGCGTTGTTTCCGCCCTGCAAAGAAAAATGCAGCGCACGAAAAACAAATTTATCCAGTCGGCAAATGCTCGATTGCTTGAGCTGACGCCGCAGCAAGGCCGTCTGACGACAAACAGCAAAGATTTCTCGCTTTCACCGCATGACTTGATGAAAGCACTTTATCCGGCAACACATCAAATAGGAGAATTTGCCCTGTAACAGTTTTTGGTAGTGGTTTGTGTTCCTTTTGCGCCCCTTAAAATTTTAAAGGGGCGATTTTTTTGCCCCTACTTTTCAGACGGCCTAAACACCGGTTTTCCAGTACAATAAAGGCCGTCTGAACATTTCCTACTTTTCAACCAACCATGCAACTGCTCAAATACATCCAATCGCAAGGCCTCGGCAGCCGCAAGCAATGCCAATGGCTGATAGACAATGACTGCATTGCCATCAACGGCGAAATTCATAATCGTGCCAAAGACGATATCGACCCGTCTCAAGTGCACACCCTGTCTGTTGACGGCGAAGAAATTGCCGCCGTCCCCATGCCCCATTTCTACATTCTGCTTCATAAGCCTGCGGATTACGAGACTTCGCACAAACCTCAGCAATATCCAAGCATCTTCAGCCTGTTTCCCGACCACATGCGCAATATCGATATGCAGGCAGTCGGCCGCTTGGATGCAGACACAACCGGCATTATTCTGATTACCAACGACGGGCAATTTAACCACCGCGTTACCTCGCCCAAACACAAAGTTCCGAAGCTCTACCGCGTCACTTTGAAACATCCTGCCGACGATACCCTTTGCACCACACTCAAAAACGGCGTCCTCCTGCATGACGATAATGAAACCGTTGCCGCAGCCGAAGCAGTATTGGCCGACCCAACCACATTGATGATGACTATTACCGAGGGTAAATACCATCAGGTCAAACGCATGGTTGCGGCCGCAGGCAACCGTGTCGAGCAGCTCCACCGTGAGGAATTCGGCGACTGGAATGTCGATGATTTAGCCGCCGGAGAATGGAAATTTATCCAAATCTAAAAAAATTCCAAATTTTTTCGATAAATTTTTAAACAATATGGATTTTTTATTTATTTAAAATCAAAAATCTAAACCTTATTATTTTTATTTAACAGAATTTAACACTGTGAAGACTGAACTATTGTATAATTCGCCTGTCTGAGTAACGCTTGCTTCGAAAGAAGTGAGTAAGTGAGTAAGACGTTTTCCCCGTAATGTGTTTGGCCATCTATACTTTCCCCTTAGTATAGATGGTTTTTTTTATCTAAAATTTGGCAACCAAGCGGGTGTACTTTCAGACGGCCCTTCTTATCTAAAGAAGCCATCATTGCTAAACCCCGTCTCCACTCATTAACTTGCCATTACTCCTTTTCTCTTTCTCGTCTCTTCCGCATCAATCTGTGCCGTTTCCATTTCAGACAAATCGTTTTATAGAAAGAAAATCTATCTGCGACTATCCAAGCTAAGGTTACAAGATGTTATTTAGACAGCCTTTAGATAAATACCATCTTTGTTGCCGACATACTTGAAAGCACACCTTGGTGCTATCCCATCTCCTCACAACAACTCTTTCCCATATCCCACTTTTCAGACGGCCTTTATCGTTACGGCTCTTTCAATCATTTATATCGCTTCAGACAAATTCTCTGTTTGCAGGTTTCAATACCAAGCAAACCAGAGAAACCCACTAAAAATTCTTTATTACATGGTTTTTTTAACTGATTTTCTTTTTCGACTTTAGTCAAGATTCGTTAAATCTTTACGGTAAAATGTTGTCTTTATTTTTATGCATCTGAGTATTTATGTCTTCCAATCAACCTCGTCAAACCTGGTCCAACCGTTTGACTTACATCCTTACCGTTGCCGGCGCGACTGTCGGCTTTGGCGCAACATGGCGTTTCCCGTATTTGGTCGGTGAAAACGGCGGCGGCGCGTATGTGTTTCTGTTCTGTATCGCCATGCTGGTCATCGGTATTCCGATGATTTTAGTGGAAAACGTCATCGGCCGCCGTAAAGGCGTGAACGCGCTGGATGCGTTTGGCGGCACAATGAATGGCAAACCCGTTGCCAAAGTTTGGAAATTGGTCGGTTGGATGGGCCTGCTCGGCGCATTCGGCATCATGGCCTATTACATGGTGCTCGGCGGCTGGGTGATCAGCTACATCATCAATATCATCGGCGGTAATTTGGACATTTCCAGTCCGGTTTCCGGCGAAGTCACCAAAAGCTTCTTTACGGAACACATCGAAAACAGCCCTTGGGAAATTGCTTTCTACACCTTCCTATTTGTGGTTGTGAACCAATGGATATTGGTCAAAGGCGTGATCGGTGGTATTGAAAAAGCGGCAAAATACCTAATGCCTTTGCTGTTTTTATTCCTGATTGCCATGGTCGTGCGCAACGTTACCCTGCCGGGCGCTATGGAAGGCATTACCTTCTATCTGAAACCTGACTTCAGCAAAATTACAGCCGAACTGTTCGTCTTCGTTTTAGGACAAGTATTCTTCGCCTTGAGCTTGGGTTTCGGCGTGATGATTACGTTATCCAGCTATCTGGATAAAAACGAAAATCTGGTTCAGACGGCCGTGATTACCGCGATTACCAACACTTTGATTGCCGTGTTGGCCGGCTTTATGATTTTCCCTTCCCTCTTCAGCTTTGGCGTTGCCCCTAACTCCGGCCCGACGCTGGTGTTCCAAAGCCTGCCGATCGTGTTTTCCAATATGTGGGCAGGTCCAGTGTTTGCAGTGATTTTCTTCTCCCTGCTTCTGATTGCCGCGCTGACCACTTCTCTGACCATTTATGAAGTGTTGATTACGACCATTCAGGAGAAAACCAAAATCCGCCGCGCTGCCGCGATTACCATCGTACTGGCAGGTATTTTTATCTTCGGCAATATCCCGTCCATCTTGAGCTACGGCCCATGGAAAGATATTTCCGTATTTGGTAAAAACATTTTTGATGCCTTTGACTATATCAGCGGCAACATCCTGTTTATGCTGACCGCGCTTGGCTCTGCCTTGTTTGTCGGCTTCGTGATGAAAGATGAAGCGAAGGAGGAATTGCTCTACAAAGGCAACCATACTACCGTCAATATCTGGTTTGCTTATGTAAAATACCTTGTACCGTTGGTGATTCTGCTAATTTTCATCAGCAACCTGTTCTGATAAGCAAACATATAAAAAAGCCGTCTGAAATGTTCAGACGGCCTTTGTTTTTTACTATGCTTTATTCAGCCCAGTTTTTCTTCTTACTGGTTTTACCAATACCTGGATTGAAGCTGTTGGTAGGGTCAAGTTTTTTATAGAACTGTTTCAGCTCGGGCTTGGCTTCATACAGATGACCGACATTATGCTCAGCAGGATATTGCGCACCGCGTTGGTCAAGCAGATGGAGCATTTCATGTTCCAAAGCCATACAGTCGTTGCCTTTTTTAATGATGTAGTCCTGATGGAACACATGACACATAAAATGTCCGTAATACAATTTATGGATGATTTTATTGTCAATTTCAGGCGGCAGTGTTTCAAACCAATCACGATCATCACGGCGCAAGGCGATATCGAGTGCAACCAAATCCTCTACTTCATCATCATGTACAGAACGGTAACGGATCGCGGCAGAAGCCACAGCAAAGCGATGCAGCATGGCCGCCTGCGTTTCTTCGGCATTACATTCGAAGAATGCGCCGCCATGGGTTGCAAAATATTCCTTCAAGAAAGCACGCGCTTCTTCTACGCCCTCGCCACCCATTTTTAAAATCAGGTGATGTTCATATTTATCCCGATAGTTGCGCATAGACTTCGGCAAGTGATCGGGCAAAATTTTACTGATCAGTTGCATGAATTTATCAGAGAAGTGTTTTGGTAAGAAACTTATCTTTTTGCTGAATCTATCCACACGGGCTTTCAGATCAAACAGTTTCGGAAGTTGGTGGGTACCGAACGTCTTAATGATATAAAAAGTATCTTTACCATAAACGGCAGCAATATCAAAAGCATGACGATGGATATACTCACCGGAAATAGGCAGGTTTTTAAACTCACTCAAAGCAGCACGACGAATATCGGTCAGCTCATTAATATCATTGGTGCCGATATAGAAAACGGCAGTCTGTTTTTCTTGTGGGAACGTATCCAAGCGTACGGCAAACACCATCAGCTTGCCCGCGCAACCTGATGCTTCATAATGGCGTGCTGGGTCGGCATTAAAGCGTGCGGCCGTCGGCTCATCCACTTTGCGCACATGGTCGCAATAAGCATGGTCATGCCCTTTGCCTGCATTTTGAACAATGTCTTTTTTCTGATAATGGAAACCTTGCAGATTGGTCAGAATTTCTTCAGGGGTTTCGCCCAAATCAATGCCCAAATGGTTGACCAGCTCCAGTTTGCCCTCCTCGTTGATTTGTGCAAACAGAGCCATTTCCGTATAAGCCGGGCCACGCTGTACCAGTGCGCCGCCGGAGTTATTACATACGCCACCCAATACAGATGCGCCGATACAGGACGAACCGATTACAGAGTGCGGCTCACGGCCTAAAGGTTTCAGCAGCAGCTCCAATTGATTCAGGGTAGAACCGGGCAGGCAAACAACCTGTTCGTTATTGTTAATCGGCTGAATGATGTTCAGACGCATGGTATTCACAATTACGATATCGCGGTCGTAATCATTACCGTCAGGAGTCGAGCCACCGGTCAGGCCAGTATTGGCAGCCTGCGTAATCACGATAACATCAGCCTCAACACACGCCTGCAAAATTTGCCACATTTCCAACACCGTACCCGGACGAACAACCGCTAACGCCTTACCTTCGCCAAAACGATAGCCTTGACGGTATTGTTCGGTTTTTGCCGGGTCTGTGATGATGTATTTCTCGCCGACGGTTTGCGTCAGCCGGCTGATTAATTGTGTAGCATTCATTGCATACTCCTTGAGAGATTAATATATTTATTAGATTGCAAGCATTGTAGTAATCCATTCAATCAAAGTAAAGGCGAAACCCGTTTTTTAAACTCATCTTTTAAATAAACAAAGGGCCGTCTGAAATTTTCAGAAGGCCTTTTGTTTTAAGCTTGAATAATCAGATTATTCGGCTGCTTTCTCTTCGCGTGCAGGTGCTTCCAGCAAAGCTTTGATAGACAGGCGCACGCGGCCGCGATCGTCTACTTCCAATGCTTTTACATTTACGACCTGACCTACTTGCAGGTAGTCGCTGACATTGCGTACGCGCTCGTGGGCGATTTGGCTGATGTGTACCAAACCGTCTTTACCCGGCATCACGCTGACAATCGCGCCAACGTTGTTGTCGAGGATTTTAACCACAGTACCTTCGTACACTTTGCCCACTTCCACTTCGGCAGTGATTTCTTCGATGCGTTTTTTCGCCGCATCGCCTGCTTCTTGAGTAGTCGCAGCGATAGTAATGGTACCGTCTTCAGCGATATTGATTTCAGTACCGGTTTCAGCGGTAATCGAACGAATGGTTTCGCCACCTTTACCAATAACATCACGGATTTTGTCTTGGTTGATTTTCATGGTGAACAAGCGTGGTGCGTGTGCAGACAGCTCTTGTGGGCCTGCAACGGCGGCTTTCATCTGATCCAAGATGTGCAAACGTGCTTCTTTGGCTTGAGCCAAAGCGATTTGCATGATTTCTTTGGTAATACCTTGGATTTTGATGTCCATTTGCAGCGCGGTCACACCTTCGGTTGTACCGGCCACTTTAAAGTCCATATCGCCCAAGTGGTCTTCATCACCCAAGATGTCGGTCAGGACTGCAAATTTGTTGTTGTCCAAAATCAGACCCATGGCGATACCGGCAACGTGTGCTTTCAAAGGCACACCGGCAGACAGCAGGCTCAAGCAGCCGCCGCAGACGGAAGCCATAGAGGAAGAGCCGTTGGATTCGGTAATTTCAGAAACTACGCGCATGGTGTAGCTGAAATCTTCAGGTTCTGGCAATACGGCCAACAACGCACGTTTAGCCAAGCGGCCGTGACCGATTTCACGACGTTTTGGCGCGCCTACGCGACCCACTTCGCCGGTAGAGTATGGAGGGAAGTTGTAGTGCAACATGAAGCGGTCGGTATATTCGCCGGACAGCGCATCAATGATTTGCTCGTCGCGTGAAGTACCCAAAGTTGCAATCGCCAAAGCTTGGGTTTCGCCACGAGTAAACAGTGCAGAACCGTGAGTGCGCGGCAATACGCCGGTTTGAATGTTCAGCGGACGAACGGTACGGGTGTCGCGACCATCAATACGCGGTTGGCCGTCCAAAATTTGGCTGCGGACAACATCGGCTTCCAAATGTTTGAAAATACCTTTGATTTCGTTGGCAGCCAGAGTGTCGGTTTCTTCGGTAATCAACGCTTCTTTTACAGCATTCCAAGCTTCGTCCAATTTGGCAGAACGCGCTTGTTTTTGACGGATTTTGAACGCTTCTTTAATGGTTTCGCCGGCAATTTCGCGTACTTTTGCAACCAATTCTTCATTGGTTTCAGGAGCTTTCCAATCCCATACTTCAGGGTTTACTTCATCGGCGAACTCGTTGATGGCGTTAATGGCCACTTGCATTTGATCGTGACCGTAAACAACCGCACCCAGCATCACTTCTTCAGACAAGATGTCGGCTTCGGATTCCACCATCAACACGGCTTTAGAAGTACCGGCAACAACCAAGTCTAATTGTGATTTAGCCAATTCGGCTTTAGTCGGGTTCAAAACGTACACGCCGTTTACATAACCCACGCGTGCCGCACCAATCGGACCGGCAAACGGTACGCCGCTCAACACCAGCGCGGCAGACGCGCCCAACATTGCAGGAATGTCAGAATCAATTTCAGGGTCAACAGACACGACCATCGCTACGATTTGGATGTCGTGGTAGAAACCTTCGGGGAACAGAGGACGAATCGGACGGTCGATCAGACGGCTGGTCAGGATTTCTTTTTCGCTTTGTTTGCCTTCGCGTTTGAAGAAACCGCCGGGGATTTTACCTGCTGCGTAAGTACGCTCGAGGTAATCGACAGTCAGAGGGAAGAAGTCTTGGCCTTCTTTCACTTCTTTGTTGGTAGTAACGGCAACCAAAACAACGGTGTCGCCCATGGATACTTTAACGGCAGCAGCGGCTTGGCGAGCAATTTCGCCGGTTTCCAAAGTAACGGTTTGATTACCGTATTGGAAGGTCTTAACGTGTTTATTGAACATTATTGTTCCTTTCAAAATACCGCACTGCTAAAACACTAATAATGCACACTAAAATCCGAATGTGCATAGTTAGGGTTTCAGACCGTGCGGCAGGTTGTAAACAAGCTTTCAGACGGCCTTTTAAGGCACTGAAAACAACTCTCGATTATAAAGGCAACCATCCTTAAAATCCAGTATTGATACAATAAAAAGGCCGTCTGAAACATATCTCTTTCAGACGGCCTTCAAACTTAAAAATTAATCCTGAGTCAGCAAAGTCAATGCTTCCTGATATTTTTCGACTGTTTTCTGAATTACATCGGCAGGCACTTTAGGCGCAGGCGCTTTTTTGTTCCAACCGCTTTGCTCCAACCAGTCGCGGACAAATTGTTTGTCAAAAGACGGCGGATTGGTGCCGACTTTATATTGGTCGGCAGGCCAAAAACGGCTGGAGTCAGGCGTCAACACTTCGTCCATCAAAGTCAGTGTACCTTCTTCATCCAAACCAAATTCAAACTTGGTATCGCAAATAATAATACCGCGAGATTTCGCATATTCGGCCGCTTCTGTATAAAGCTGAATCGCTTTGGTGCGTACTTCCGCCGCCAATTCTTTTCCGATAATGCGTTCGCATTCTTCAAAGCTGATGTTTTCATCATGATCGCCAACCTCAGCTTTGGTAGATGGTGTAAAAATTACTTCAGGCAGTTGTTGCGCTTCCTGCATACCTTCAGGCAGTTGAATCCCGCAAACAGAGCCTGTTTTTTGATAATCTTTCCAACCGCTGCCTGCCAGATAACCGCGCACAATAGCCTCTACTTTCACCGGAGTGAGTTTTTTAGCCACGACGGCGCGTTTTTCTAAAACTTTGGCTTCGTTTTCAGGCAAAACGTCGTAAACCGTATGACCGGTAAAGTGGTTAGGCATGATATGAGCCAGTTTTTTAAACCAAAAATTGGAAATCTGCGTCAGAATCTCCCCTTTACCCGGAATCGGGTCATCCAAAATCACATCGAATGCAGACAGTCGGTCGGAAGCAACCATCAACATACGTTTATCGTCAATTTCGTACAAATCGCGTACTTTGCCGGAGTAGATTTTTTTCAAGCTGATTTCAGACATTTCGGGTATCTCTTAGATAGACAGAAGAATGCGATATTTTAGCCCAATTTGGAATTTTTCGTCAGATTGTTTACAAAATAAAGGCCGTCTGAAACCTTATATTTTGGTTTCAGACGGCCTTAACCGTTGATTTCAGAGAAGAACCCTGAAAATTACCATCCAGAAACTTGAGTCTGTTCTTGGATGTGGTTCACAGCAGACAGAGAGTAGTAGTCACCGTGGCCGGTTACTTGGTAAGTGCTACCGTCAGCAAATTTGAAGTTTTCAACTTTGTGATTGTTACCGGTGAACCAGTCGTCGATGGTGATGCTGTCAGAACCGACAGAAACAGTCAGGTTGGCACCTGATTTGCTCAGCAATACGTCCGAAGCTGCAATGCCTTTACCGAACAACAGGGTGTCATTACCGCTTTCCTCACGGATAGTGTCTTGACCGTAACCTTTGTCGAAGAAGTAAGTGTCGTTACCGCTACCGCCGATCAGGATGTCGTTGCCGACACCGCCGTCGAGGTAGTCGTTACCGTCTTTACCAACCAGGCAGTCATCGCCGGCCAAACCGTACAGATGGTTGTTGCCGCCGTTACCTTCGATGTTGTTGTTCAAAGAGTTACCGGTACCGTTCAGGTTTTGCATACCTTGCAAAAACAGGTTTTCAACGTTATCGGTCAAGGTGTAGTCGATAACGGTACGAACAGTATCGATACCGCCGTTCAGATTACCGTACTCGATAACTTGGTCGTCGGCATCGTCAACGAAATAAACGTCGTTACCGTCGCCACCGCGCATGATGTCAGCACCGGAACCACCGTTCAGGTAGTCGTTACCGTCACCACCTTGCAGGTAGTCTTTACCTTCTTCACCGTACAGAGAGTCACCGTCGGCATCACCGTAAATGGTGTCGTTACCTGCACCGGCGTAGATTACGTCTGCGCCGTTGCCACCGTAGATGATGTCTTCGCCAGCAGTACCATAAATGGTATCTTTAGCATCAGTACCGCGGATAACGTTGGGTCGGATGATATTACCTGGGTTTTTGTCTTCGTGACCGTATGAGTTGTCTTGGTTATGGTCGTCAGCACAGTCTTTGCAGTCTGGCTTAGGTTTTGGCTCTGGCTTAGGCTTAGGCTCAGGTTTTGGTTGTGGTTTTGGTTGTGGTTGTGGTTGTGGCACAGGTTTTTGTGGCACAGGGTTTTGTGGCTCAGGTTTTGGTTGAGGTGGTTTACGCTGAGGTTTTTGTGGTTGTGGTTGCGGTTCTGGTTGTGGCTCAGGTTTTAGTTGAGGTGGTTTACGCTGAGGTTTTGGTTGTGGTTTTGGATATCGGAGCCGATTGCTCGGTGCGGTGTGCCAAGGGTGGTAAGGTGAACCAGGTACCACATAAACTCCTTTCCCGCTGCCAATTCTAGTGGTGCTGCCGGTAGAACCAGAAGATTTTGATGAACCGCAGAAGTGAGCTGGGTCGGACTGCCCTGGAATAGAAGAGCAGTAAGGCTTACCTGGGGTCCAGATAGGCTTACTAGCCTGGGGTCCACGATGCCCGCTGTAAGATCTTGCCATAATAATTACTCCCAAAATGGTTAATAAAGATATCGAGCTAGAGGAACGAGCAAATCCGCCCTTGCTCAAATATTATTTTAGTTATATTTTTCAAGATATTTACTGAAAAATATCAAACGGTAGAATTTTCCGACAAAAGGACGGAGTTTTGCCTGTTTTTAAATTCCATTATCCTAGCAACAATAAAAACATCAACATTGATTCACACTCTCTCAAACAGCATAGATCCTTTATCTATCTTGTTGAAAGCTGAACTTTAACTATAGTTATAGTAAGCAAACATAATACCAATAAGTGGTTATTATTGTGGATAGATGATATCGATAATTTGCCCAAATACAGCCGCATCCGCATTTTGTTCTACGTCAATAATGTGAATTTGTCGTATTTACACTATAATGACACGAATACCTATTTAACAGCTATCAGAGGAGATACTCAACCATGCGTACTTTATTGACCGGAGCCAAAGGCCAGCTTGCCCGCTGTCTGCGCGACCGCCTGCCCGAAGATTGGGAACTGATTGCTACCGACTCTACTTCGCTGGACATTACCGATACCGAAGCCGTGCATCACATGATCAAAAACTTCCAACCAGATGCCATCGTTAATGCCGCGGCTTACACTGCCGTCGATAAAGCAGAAGAAAACGCAGAGGCTGCTTTTGCCGTCAACGCAACCGCTGTTCACAACCTGGCCGCAGCCGCCCGCGCCGCACACGCGCGCTTTATTCATATTTCCACTGATTATGTATTCGACGGCGAAGGCAAACGCCCTTACCGCGAAACCGACTACACCAATCCGCGCAGCACTTACGGTCAATCCAAAGTTGCAGGCGAGCTTTTGGCTTTAGCCGCGCATCCGGAAAGTACAATCGTCCGTACTTCATGGCTGTTTAGCGAATACGGCAGCAATTTCGTCAAAACCATGTTGCGCCTTGCTAAAGAGCGTGACTCCCTCTCCATCGTTCATGACCAAACCGGCTGCCCGACTTATGCAGGCGACTTGGCTCATGCCATCATCAGTTTATTGCAACAGCCTACTTCCCCACGCGGTATCTTCCATTACTGTGGCAATAAATCGGCAACATGGTACGAATTTACCAAAGCCATCTTTCAGACGGCCCACCAATTAGACGACAGCTTCCGCATTCCGGAACTGAACGCAATCACCACCGATCAATACCCCCTGCCTGCTCCGCGTCCGGCATACAGCATTATGGATTGCTCACGCCTAGAGACCAAGTTTGGTATCAAACCGTCCGACTGGCAAAAAGCCCTGCGCGAAATTCTCCGCACAATCGACTGATCAGCTGATCCATCTATATCAAGGCCGTCTGAAAACATATTTTCAGACGGCCTCTTTGTTTCTTTTATATCAAATGCTTTATCTATCCAGTCTGTCATTTGAAAAGTGCTACAATAGCCGTTTATTTTATTTTTCAGACGGCCTGACACCATGTGCAACCATCATCCCAAACATTCACACGACAACGACACCATCCGCATCCGCGGCGCGCGCACGCATAATTTGAAAAACGTCGATTTGGACATTCCGCGCCACAAGCTGGTGGTGGTCACGGGGCTGTCGGGCAGCGGCAAGTCGTCGCTGGCGTTTGACACGCTCTATGCCGAAGGGCAGCGGCGTTATGTCGAGAGCCTGTCCGCCTATGCGCGGCAGTTTTTACAGATGATGGACAAACCCGACGTCGATTTGATCGAGGGCCTGTCGCCCGCGATTTCCATTGAGCAGAAATCCACCAGCCACAATCCGCGTTCCACCGTCGGCACGGTAACGGAAATCCATGATTACCTGCGCCTTTTGTACGCCCGCGTCGGCACGCCGTATTGCCCCGAACACAATCTGCCGCTGTCGAGCCAGACCGTATCGCAGATGGTCGATGCCGTGTTGAAGCTGCCGGAAGACACGCGCGTGATGATTCTGGCGCCGGCGGTGCGCGAGCGTAAGGGCGAGTTTGTCGATTTCTTTGCCGACTTGCAGGCTCAGGGCTTTGCGCGGGTGCGCGTGGACGGCGAGGTCTATCAGCTTGACGAAGTGCCGAAGCTGGAAAAAAACATCAAGCACAACATCGACGTGGTCATCGACCGCGTGAAAGTGAAGGCGGATATCAAACAACGTCTAGCGGAAAGTTTTGAAACCGCATTGCGCCACGGCAACGAGCGCGCGCTGGCGATGGAAATGGACAGCGGTGAAGAACATTGGTTTTCCGCGCGTTTCGCCTGCCCCGTGTGTTCGTACAGCCTGCCCGAATTAGAGCCGCGCCTGTTTTCCTTCAACAACCCTATGGGTTCCTGCCCGACTTGTGACGGCTTGGGCAACACCAATTTCTTCGACCCCGAAAAAGTAGTCGCCCACCCCGAATTGTCGTTGGCAACCGGCGCGATTGACGGCTGGGACAAGCGCAACCAGTTCTATTTCCAAATGATTCAGTCGCTGGCGCGGCATTACGGTTTCAACGTGCAGGCTGCTTGGGAAACGCTACCTGAAAAAGTGAAAAAAGTCGTGTTGCACGGCTCAGGCAAAGAAGTCATTGATTTTACTTACCTGTCCGAACGCGGCACCACCTTCAACCGCAGTCACGCCTTCGAGGGCATCATCCCCAATCTCGAACGCCGCTACCGCGAAACCGACAGCGAAACCGTGCGCGAAAAACTGCGCGAATACCAAAACCACCGCGCCTGCCCGAGCTGCGGCGGCGCACGTTTGCGTAAAGAAGCCCGCTACGTTTACGTCAGCGGCGAACCCTTGCACGAAGTCTCCGCCTGGCCGCTGACCAAAACCCACCAATTCTTTGAAACGCTGGATTTGGACGGTAACAAAAAACAAATCGCCGAAAAAATCCTCAAAGAAATCACCGAGCGACTCGGCTTCCTGATTAACGTCGGGCTGGATTACCTGAACTTGAGCCGCTCCGCCGAAACCCTTTCCGGCGGCGAAGCCCAACGCATCCGCCTTGCCAGCCAAATCGGCAGCGGCCTGACCGGCGTGATGTACGTTTTAGACGAACCCTCCATCGGCCTGCACCAGCGCGACAACGACCGCCTGCTTGCCACCCTCAAACGCCTGCGCGATTTGGGCAACAGCGTGATTGTGGTCGAACACGACGAAGACGCCATCCGCGAAGCCGATTTCGTCGTCGATATGGGCCCCGGTGCGGGCGAACACGGCGGCAACGTACTGATTGCCGACACGCCCGAAAACGTCGCCAAATGCGAAAAATCCGTTACCGGACAATACCTCAGTGGCAAAAAATCCATTGCCGTGCCGTCTGAACGCACGCCCGTCAATCCCGACCGAATGCTCGTCCTTAAAGGCGCGCGCGGCAACAACCTCAAAAACGTAACCCTCGAACTGCCGCTCGGTTTGATTACCTGCATCACCGGCGTATCCGGCAGCGGCAAATCCACCCTGATTAACGACACCCTCGCCAAAATCACCGCCCGCGAACTCAACCGCGCCCAAGAAGAACCCGCCCCATACGACAACATCCACGGCCTCGAACACCTCGATAAAGTCATCAACGTCGACCAATCCCCCATCGGCCGCACCCCGCGTTCCAACCCCGCCACCTACACCGGCCTGTTCACCCCCATCCGCGAACTCTTCGCCGGCGTACCCCTCTCGCGCGAACGCGGCTACAACGTTGGCAGATTCTCCTTCAACGTCAAAGGCGGCCGCTGCGAAGCCTGCCAAGGCGACGGCGTGATTAAAGTCGAAATGCACTTCCTCCCCGACGTGTACGTCCCCTGCGAAGTCTGCCACGGCAAACGCTACAACCGCGAAACGCTCGAAATCCAATACAAAGGCAAAAACATCAGCCAAGTCCTCGACATGACCGTTGAAGAAGCCCGCGAATTTTTCGACGCCGTCCCCACCGTATCGCGCAAACTGCAAACCCTCATGGACGTAGGCCTGGGCTACATCCGCCTCGGACAGTCCGCCACTACCCTCTCCGGCGGCGAAGCCCAACGCGTCAAACTCGCCTTAGAACTCTCCAAACGCGACACCGGCAGAACACTCTATATCCTCGACGAACCCACCACCGGCCTGCACTTCGCCGACATCGCCCTGCTGCTGGAAGTCATAGGCCGTCTGAAAGGCAAAGGCAACTCGATAGTGATTATCGAGCATAATCTGGATGTGATTAAAACAGCGGATTGGATTGTGGACTTAGGGCATGAGGGGGGGGATGGGGGGGGGGCAATTATTGCGG